>NZ_CP036523.1:1576186-1891424 GCF_008151785.1 Peptacetobacter hiranonis | reverse complement strand
ACTGAAATCATAAATTTAAACACTCCTTTTAAAAACTTTTTTGATTTTTATTTTTAATAACTAAACTTTCAAAGTAAAAAATTGTAAAAATAAAGGCCGCATAGTTTAGATTTCTATGCGGCCTAAATATTCATATAAAAATAATTTATATATAAATATATTAAAAAAAGCCACATAGTATTCGCTCTATGTGGCCGATATATTTTATAAAAACTTTACAAAACAAACAAATCGAAACTTAGCCAACATAGATACAGTCGTAAAAATCCCAACGGCCTGTACCTATTCGCATCGAATCGATACAAACCGATCTAATAGTGGCTATAATAAAATCGTCTCTGTTTATTCTTTAAAGTCTTCATAACGTTCTCTCCTTTTCCTTAATAATTCTTCTTCGTTTAATAATTAAAAATTTAAAATATTTTTCTGAAAATTTTGTAGTTCATTTTCTATGGTTCCTATTGTAGCTCAGAGATTTTTTTCTGTCAACAATAAAATTTAAAATTTTTTGAAGTTTTTAGAAAATTTGATATATTTTATTGATAAAAATAGAAAATATAAACATTGAAAATACTAGTGTTTAGCGATGTTAAAAAAATTTAAAATTTGATGGAAAAATTTATATAATTTGATTTTATTTGTAATATAAAACTTACCTAAATTCTGAAAATTTATTGTATTATATAATAAAAAGAAAAATAGAAAATTTATTAAAATATTTTGTTTAGAAATTATTTTTGGAATAGAGAAGGTAGGATTATATGGAAAATATAAAAACAAAGGAAATTCGGGTAAGCGAAGAATTTATAGAAAAACATATACCATTTATAATTTCTTGTATAAGTAAATTCACAGGAAGGTATGTGTCTATAGAAAATGATGACGAATACAGCATAGGTATGATAGCTTTTGTAGAAGCTATAGAAAAATACAAAGAAGAAAAAGGAGATTTTTATGCTTTTTCTAGGTTAGTAATCGAGAGCAGATTGAAAAATTTCTTTGAAAAAGAGAACAAGTACAGTAAAAATAAATCTATAGAAGAATATAAAGAAAAGGGAACTGACTTAGTAGAGAATTTAGAAGATCACGACAAAGAGGATTTGAATAGAGAGTTTACTATAAACGAGATAAATCAATTAAAAGAAGAAATAGAGGAATTTGGATTTGGTTTTGAAGAACTTGTAAA
The DNA here is from genome assembly GCF_008151785.1 of Peptacetobacter hiranonis. Lineage (GTDB taxonomy): Bacteria > Bacillota > Clostridia > Peptostreptococcales > Peptostreptococcaceae > Peptacetobacter > Peptacetobacter hiranonis. The sequence goes on along the minus strand of NZ_CP036523.1, from coordinate 1,890,238 downwards.
TGAGGCTCCAAAGCATAAAGATACTAGAGAAAAAGCAATAGACATATCTGAAAAATCTAGTAAAGAAAAAGATATAACAGATTTCATGTTTATGAAAAAGAGATTACCTATAAAAAATATGTCTGATAGGTTTGATGTAAGCGAAAAAGTGATTAGAAAGAGCAAGTTGTTTATTATAACAGTTATAATTATACTCTTTAGAGGATATAGAAATTTAAAACTGTGGATAAAGAAGGGGAGATAATTATGCTATATAAAGGAATTATTATAGAGATTAAGGACGAATATTCGATAGTTGTTACCAACGAATCAGAATTTTTAAGAATAAAAAATAAAGAAGGAATGAATGTCGGTGACAAGATATATTTCTTAGAAGAAGATTTATATAATGCTGATGAAAGTAGTATTGTAGATACTGAAAAGGAAGAAAATCAGGAAAAATCTAATGTTATAGATTTCAATGAAAAAAAGGAAAGAAATAAAAAGAAGATGAGTACAGTTTATAAAAGATTGGTAACAGTAGCTGCAACAATAGCTATTATTGTGGGGACTGTGATATATACATCATCTCCTAAGTCTTATGCTACTGTATCATTTGATGAAAATGGAAGTAGTTTAGAGCTAAATCTTGATAAAAATAAAAAAGTAAATTCTGCATCATTAATAAACGGAAACTTGAATATATCAGATGATGACGACTTTGCTGTAGTCTTAGATCAGCTTTATAAACAGATAAAACAAGATTCTAAAAATAATAAAAATGGAAGAGTATTGGTAGCACTTTGTTTTGAAGGTGCTGACGATATAGCTTACGAAAAAGAAATAAAAAAATTGATAAGCCAGAAGTTTAAAGGTTTAAATATTATGTATATAAGAGTAGCTAAAAATAAGATACAGCAGAATAAAAATACTGAAATTTCAATGGGTGAATATGCAGCGATGCAGATGATAGAAGAGGACGATATTGAAGGTATGACAATAGATAAGCTTAACCAAATGTTAAAAGACGGTAAATATGCTTATTTGAGAGAGGAGATACTAGATGAGCTAGAGGATAGAAGCGAAGGTTATGAAGATGATGACGATGATGATATAGACGAGATAGAGGACTATTATAAAAATAAAGCACGCTCAAATAACAGTAAAAACAATAATTCTGTAAATGATTATAAAGATGACGACAACGATAGAGAAGAGATAAAAGAAAAAGATTCAAGTAGAAATAACACTGATGATGACGATGATAGTGACGATAATGATTATAATAGCGAGAATAATGATGACGATGAAGAAGATGATGATTAATTAGAATTATTAAAATAATTAAAGAAAAATGTTAAAATATCCTTGAGAAGTAGAATATAAAAAAATAAAATAGAAAGATTGGTGATTTTGATGTTAGTAGGAACTTCTAATCTTACTAAAAATATGGATAATGCGTGTGTAACAGAGCTTGAAATTCCATTAATTGTAATGATGGAAAATGCTGTAAATTCAGCGATTAAAAATTTAGATATAGATGAAAATAACTCTTATACGCTTGTATGTGGAGTTGGGAATAATGGTGGAGATGGACTTGGAATAGCTAGAAAACTTTCTGTAATAGGAAAGAAAGTAGAAGTATTTTTGGTTGGAAAAAAAGAAAAATTGACTGAGTGCTCTTTAATTAATTTTAAAATTCTTGAGAATATGGGTGTAAATCTTAGATTTTTAGATGATAAAAATAGGATAGATCTAGAAGAAGCTTTAAAAAATTCAGATGCTTGTGTAGATGCTATATTTGGAACTGGTTTAAAGAGAGATGTTGGAGGAATTTTTGCAGAGGCTATAGATTTAATTAATAGATTTTCTAAAAAAACATATGCTATAGATATATCATCTGGATTAGATAGCGATATAGGTGAAATAAGAGGCATTGCTGTAAAAGCATATAAAACTATAAGTTTCGAATTTTATAAAAGGGGATTTTTAAACTATAGGTCAGATGAATATACAGGAGAGATTGTTGTAGAAGAAATAGGAGTACCTAAATTTATAAAAGATAAATTTCATAATGGTGAATTTATAATGGATAAAAGTGAAATTGCAAGATTTATAAATAAAAAGGATAAAAACGCACATAAAGGAAATTTTGGAAGAGTTAGCATAGTGGCAGGAAGTAGAGGTTTTTATGGAGCAGCCAAGATTGCGACTGAATCAGCAGTAAAAACTGGAAGTGGACTGGTTACTCTTATAAGTGATGAAGATGTTCAAGAAAAACTATGCACAGTTTTTACGGAGGCTATGACAGTAAACTATTCTGAAGAGGAACGAGTGAAAAAGCTTATTGAAAATAGTAATGCTATAGGAATTGGTCCTGGTATGGGAGATAATAAAACAACTTTAAATATATTAGAGGAGATTTTAAAAATAGTAAAATGTCCTGTGATTATAGATGCAGATGGAATAAACAGCTTAAAAAACAATAAAGATATTTTAAAAAATAGTAATGTTGAGACTTTAATCACTCCACATCCAGCAGAATTATCAAGAATAACAGGATTTTCTATGGAGTATATAAATGAAAATAGGATAGATGCAGCTAAGGAAGCAGCTAGAAACCTTAAATCAATAGTACTTTTAAAAGGAAATAGAACAGTTATAACAGATGGATATACTACATATATAAATATGACTGGAAATAGTGCCATGGCAAATGGTGGAATGGGAGATTGCCTAACAGGTATAATAACATCGTTAGCAGGACAAAGAATGAATTTATTTGAAGCAGCTGTAGTAGGTGCTTATTTACATGGATATATCGGTGACAAAATAGCTGAAGAAAAATACACTGTTAATGCTACTGATATTATAGAAAAAATTCCGTATATAATGAAAGAATTTGAAATATTGTAAATAAAGTTGTAAATCGAGAAGAAAAAATTACAAAATTGAAAAAATTAATTAAAATTAGAAAAATTTGATACTTTTTTGTAATCATTGAAAACAAAATATGTACTATAATAAGAAAAAAGAAAACGATAAAGCAATTAAAAAAAGTATAATTCTTGAAAGGAGGGAGTATATATGCTTTTAGGAATAAATATAAAGCTAGTTTGGTTAGCGGTTGCCGTTATATTTGGAATAGGAGAGATGTTTACAGCGGGACTTACATTAATCTGGTTTAGTTTTGGAGCATTAGCCACTATGTTTTTAACTACTTATATTGAAAGTATTCCTATGCAGGTAGTAATATTTGGAGTTAGTTCAAGTATAATGCTTTTTATAGCTACAAAATTAATGGTAAAAAAAGACGAAAGCTATATTTCTAATACTAATATAGATGCCCTTATTGGAAAATATGCTATTGTGGAAAAAGATGTATCAAATATTGCATATGGGATAGTAAATTTAGAAGGGGAAAAATGGACAGCTGTGTCTGAAAAAGAAGTAACTTATAAAAAGGGTGAAAAAGTAAAAGTAGTTAGAATAGATGGTGTTAAGTTAGTTGTAACTAAGTAGTTTGTATTTTAGATTATCTAAAAACATATAAAAGGAATAGATTAATGGAGGTGTCATTATGACAGGAGTAGTAAAAACGATAATAAATTTAGTACTAATTGTAGCTGTTGTACTTATAGCTCTTTCTTGTGTAAAGGTTATAAAACAGTCAAAAGTCGGTATTATAATGAGACTTGGAAAATTTAGAAAAGAAGCTAAAACAGGAGTTCACTTCTTAGTACCATTTATAGATAGAATGGCGTATATTATAGACCTTAGAGAATTAGTTGTTGATTTCCCACCACAGCCAGTTATCACAAAGGACAATGTTACTATGCAGATAGATACAGTAGTTTATTATAAGGTAACTGATCCGGTTAAGTATGTATTCGAAATAGCTAATCCTATATCAGCTATAGAAAATTTAACAGCTACTACTTTAAGAAATATAATAGGTGAATTAGACCTTGATGAAACTCTTACTTCAAGAGATATAATCAATGCTAAGATGAGAACTATATTAGATGAAGCTACTGATAAATGGGGTATAAAAGTAAATCGAGTAGAACTTAAAAATATAATGCCTCCTCATGATATACAGGTTGCAATGGAAAAACAGATGAGAGCTGAACGTGAAAGAAGAGAAGCAATACTTCAGGCAGAAGGTAATAAATCTGCATCTATCCTTCAGGCAGAAGGTGAAAAACAGTCAGCTATACTTAGAGCAGAAGCTAAGAAAGAAGCTATGATAAGAGAAGCAGAAGGTAAGAAACAGTCAGCTATATTAGTAGCAGAAGGGGAAGCAGAAGCTATAAGAGAAACTGCAATAGCTAGAGCAACTGGAGAAGCTGAAATGATAAGAAGAAGTCAGGAAGCTACAGCAGAAGGTTTAGCTTTAGTATTTAAAGCTATGAAAGAAGCCGATATAGATGACAATATGCTTGCATTAAAATCTATGGAAGCCCTAGAAAAATTAGGTCAGAGTGAATCAGCTAAACTTGTTCTTCCATCAGATACTGTTGGATTATTAGGTACATTTAAAGGTATAAAAGAAGTAATGGAAGATGCAAAAGAAAATTAGTTTGAGATTTTTGATTTTATTGTAGATTAAAAAATAAAAATGGTATATAATACAAGTCGTGGAAAAGAATATCCGTTTCGGATATTCTTTTTCTTTTGTAAAGAACATGCATAGATTGTTTTTGGAATAAGTTGGAGGAAGTATATGTATGTTAAAAAGGTTTTATATTATGGAGGAGAGAAATGAAGAAAAAATTTTTATCACTTACAGTTCCATCTGCGTTGGCGATGTTTGTAGCATCATTTAATACAGTTCTTGATGGTATGTTTTTAGGAATAGGTGTAGGAGATGATGCGATAGCTGGAGTAAATATAGTTATACCAGTTATAATGATTTTTATAGGAATATCTAATATGGCAGCTGTTGGGGGAGGATCGTTAGTTTCTAAGAATTTTGGAGAGGGAGATTCTGATAAGGCTGTAAACATATTTAGACAGGTTATAAAATCATTGATAGTCATGAGTATTGCAATTAGTGTAATATGTGTTGTATTTTCTGAGGCAATAGTAGTACTTCTAGGAGCAAAAGGAAGATTGGTTCCTATAGCGGCTGAGTATTTGAGATATTACTCTTTATTCTGTATTTCAAGTGTGCTTATGGTTGTTTTTGGAAGCTTTTTAAGAAATGACAATGCACCTAGGTTAGCTATGTTTGCAAGTATGACAGCTACAGTGATAAATATTATATTAAACTATGTATTTATATTTGTACTTGATCAAGGTGTGAAGAGTGCAGCTATTGCGACAGGTATAGGAAACAGTATTGCACTTATGATGATGCTACCACACTTTATATTTAAACATGGTCAACTTTCATTTGGAAAGACAAATATAGGTATATCAGCATTTGTAGAAGCTATGAAGATAGGATTCCCATCTTTCTTAGCAGAAGCTGCATTTTCTGTTATAATATTCTTCCACAATATTTCACTATCAAATACAGTTGGGGAAAGTGGAATAGCAGCATATGCAATAATAAACTATGCTACATCTAATATATACAATATAGTATTGGGAATAACTATGGGTGTTCAGCCTTTAATAAGCTATAACTTTGGAACAGAAAACAAGGAAAATATGCTTACATTCTACAATATGACTATAAAGATGTGCATATTTGTATCAGCTGCGGTTACATTAGTTTATGCAGGATGTGGTAGATTTATAGCTGGAATATTCTCTAGTTCACCTGAGGTAATAGATATGGCTGTTATAGGACTTAATTTAACTAATGCAGCGTATATATTCTTGGGAATTAACTTAACTAGGACAATTTATTATCAAGCTATAGAAAAAACAATATACTCAAATATAATGGGTCTTTTAAGATCAGTTGTGATTTTACCAATAGTTTTATTTGTATTTTCAGCTAAATTTGGGGTGAATGGAATATGGGCAAGTCAGTTGGTTGCAGAGTGTATAGTAATGTTATTTATTGGATTTACAGTAAATATATCATATAAAACTGATTTAGCTATAAAAAATAAAGAAAGATATACAGGTATGAAAACTGTATAATAATTTATAGATAAAATAAGAAAAAGCTAGTTTTAAGTGTTATTTAAAATGTTAAAAATATAAAGAAATTGATAAAAAAATGACAATTATATTCACAATGTGATATAATAAAATTCAGAGTTGTGAAAATAAAGTTAAAAAAGGGGTGTATATTAATGCTTCAATTTGAAACGCAATTAAAAAAACTTAAACATGAGGTATTAGTAGAAGTAGTAAAACTAGCGAGAGAAAACAACATAACAAAGAAGGAATTAGATAAAATACCTTATAAAATAATCCAGGGGGATAAGGCTAGATACAGATGTTGTGTATATAAGGAAAGAGAAGTTGTAGCTGAAAGAGCTAGAATCGCATTAGACTTAAATCCAAATGGTGAAAATAAAAAAGTAAATACAGAAAAAATAAACATAAAAGATGGGGAACAGATAATTTACGTATTAGAAGCAGCTTGCGATAGCTGTCCGATAAATGATTTTACAGTAACTGATTTATGTAGAGGTTGTCTTGCTCATAGATGTAAAGAATCTTGTAAGTTTGGAGCGATATCATATATAAATGGTAGAGCATATATAGATCAGGATAAATGTAAATCTTGTGGAGCTTGTAAAAAAGCATGTCAGTACGATGCAATTTCTGAAATGATTAGACCTTGTAAGTCAGTATGTCCTACAGGGGCACTTGATATAAATAAAGATACTTCAAAAGCGATAATACATGAAGAAAAATGTGTAAACTGTGGTGCATGTATGTCAGCATGTCCATTTGGAGCTATATCAGATAGAAGCCTTATAGCACCAGTAGCAAGACTATTAGAAAAGAAAGAAAAAAATATATATGCTATAGTTGCACCAGCTATAACAGGTCAGGTGCCAGCTATAATAACTTATGGTCAGGTAAAAAATGCTATAAAATCACTAGGTTTTAAAGATATGTACGAAGCTGCCTGTGGAGCAGATGCTGTTACGGTTCATGAAGCAAATGAATTTGTTGAAAGAATGGAAGATGGTGCGAGTATAATGACAAACTCATGTTGTCCAGGATTTGTATCATATATAGATATAATGTTCCCAGATATGGCTGATAAAATATCTCATACAGTATCACCTATGATAGCAACAGGAAGATACATAAAAAATATGGATCCAGATTCTGTAGTAGTATTTATAGGGCCATGTACAGCTAAGAAAAAAGAAGCTTTTAGAAAAGATGTAGCTGGTGCTATTGATTATGTACTTACATTTGAAGAATTAATGGCTTTATTTGAAGGATTTGATATACACCTAGCAAAATGTCAGAATGAGGATACAGATGGTGCATCTATATTCGGTAGAGGGTTTGGTGCAGCAGGAGGTCTTACAAAAGCTATAGAAAACTATATAGCAGATAAAGGTGTCGATGTAGACTTTAAACCTGTTAAAGTATCTGGTGGAAAAGAAGCTAAGAAAGTATTAACGCTTTCTAAGGTTAATAAAGCTGGAGGAAACTTTATAGAAGGAATGATGTGTGAAGGCGGATGTATAAATGGTGCAGGTAAATTCATATCTATGCCAAAAGCAAAACCAGCATTTGATAAAAAGAATTCACAGTCTAGTATTAAAACAGTATTGTCTAATGAAGTATTAGAAGAATACGAAGATATAGATTTAGAAAGAAATTTATAGAAAATATAAAAAAGATGCGATTAATTTCGCATCTTTTTTATTTGTAATTATACCTTGGTCCGAATACTTTATATTAACAATGATTTGGTAGATTATTTTAAGTTTAATAAAAATATTTTCTGGGAAATAAATTTTTTGCTCAATTCATAAAAAAATCAAATTTAATTATTAAAAAAATGACTGTTTGGGGTATAAAAATTTAAATAAGAAAACAATGTCAAATTTTAATATCTATAATATATATAGATTGTATTGAATAAAGCTTAGGGAAATAATAAATGTATGTTGAAATGTAAATTTTTAAATTGTATAATATAAACTTGAATGGTAAATGTACGAACAAAATATTTGGTGAAAGAATGAGAGGTGCTTTATATGAAAATTGGTTTTGATCATGAGAAATATTTAAAGGAACAATCAAAATATATATTAGAGAGAGTAAATAATTTTGATAAATTATATCTTGAATTTGGTGGAAAGTTAATAGCGGATTTACATGCGAAGAGAGTTCTTCCAGGATTCGACGAAAATGCTAAAATAAAAGTTTTAAGCTATATGAAAGATTCTGTGGAAGTAGTTATATGTGTGTATGCTGGTGATATAGAAAGAAATAAAGTAAGAGGTGACTTCGGTACTACTTATGATATGGAAGTTCTTAGATTAATAGATGATTTAAGATCTTACGACTTAGATGTAAACAGTGTTGTAATAACTAGATACGAAGGACAGCCAGCAACTACAGTATTTATAAATAAATTAGAAAAAAGAGGAATAAAAGTATATAAACATGCACCTACAAAGGGATACCCTTCTGATGTAGATACTATAGTAAGTGAAGAAGGATTTGGAGCTAATCCATACATAGAAACTACAAAACCTATAGTAGTTATGACTGCTCCAGGACCAAACAGTGGTAAATTAGGAACTTGTTTAAGTCAGTTATATCATGAAAATAAAAGAGGAAATGAAGTTGGATATTCAAAATTTGAAACATTCCCAGTTTGGAATGTACCACTAAAACATCCTCTAAATATAGCTTACGAAGCAGCTACTGTAGATTTAAAGGACGTTAATATGATAGACTCATTCCACCTTGAAAAATACGGTGAAATGGCAGTAAACTACAATAGAGATTTAGAGTTATTCCCAGTTCTTAAAAAGATAATAGAAAAAATAACTGGAAAAGAATCTATGTTCCAGTCTCCAACTGATATGGGCGTAAATAGAGTTGGATTTGGAATAGTAGATGATGATGTAGTTAAAGAAGCATCTATACAGGAAATAATAAGAAGATACTTCAACACAGCTTGTGACTACAAAAAAGGACAGGTTGATAAAGCTGCACTACAGAGAATGAAGTTTATAATGGAAGAACTAGACTTAAAACCTGAAGATAGAAAAGTTGTTAATCCAGCTAGAGAATACAGTAGTGTATTAAAAGAAAAATGCGAAGATAAAAACGATATGTGTCCAGTAATGGCTATAGAATTAGAAGATGGAACAATACTTACAGGACGTGGTTCTGATTTAATGAATGCATCTGCTGCATTAATATTAAATGCTATAAAATATTTAGGAAATATACCTGATGAAATGCATTTAATATCAAGAACAATACTTGATCCAATAGTAGAATTAAAATCTCAGATATTATCTAGTAAAAATAATTCTTTAAGTTGTCAGGAAGTATTAGAAGCATTAAGTATATGTGCGGTAACAAATCCTAGTGCAGCTTATGCTCTTGGAAAAATATCTGAATTAAAAGGATGTCAGGCTCATTCAACAGTAATGATGACTAAAGATGATGAACAGACACTTAAAAAGATAGGAATAGATGTAACTTGCGATCCAGAATTCGCATCACAGAATCTATACTATATATAATTTAAAACTTAAATAGAAATATTAAACTGCTACGAATGTTTGTAGCAGTTTTTTTATGGAAAATTTATTTAAAAATAACAGAACATTTGTTTTGTATTTCCTTGTATCATTGTTTTAATTTTAGTATTATATTTTAATAGAAGATTAATTTTAAAAGGTGATAAGAGATGAAAAAAAGAAAAATTATTCATATAGATATGGATGCATTTTACGCCTCTATAGAGCAAAGAGATAACCCTTCTCTTAAAGGAAAGCCACTTGTAGTTGGAGGTTCTCCTCATGGTAGAGGAGTGGTTTCGACGTGCTCCTATGAAGCTAGAAAATATGGAATTCATTCTGCTATGCCATGTAAAGAAGCGTATATCAGGTGTCCTTATGCAGTGTTTGTAAGACCAAGATTTTATGTGTACAAGGAAGTATCAAATCAAATAAGAAATATATTTCATAGATATACTGATTTAGTAGAGCCATTGTCTTTAGATGAGGCGTTTTTAGATGTAACTGAAAATAAGAAAAAAATAAAAAGTGCAACAATAATAGCAAAATTGATAAAAGAAGATATAAAAAGAGAAACTGGGCTTACCGCATCTGCTGGTGTATCGTACAATAAATTTGTTGCAAAATTAGCATCGGATTATCAAAAGCCAAATGGATTAACTGTTATAACAGAGGACAATGTACAAGAGTTTTTGGATACACTTCCAGTTAAAAAATTCTTTGGAGTTGGAAAGGTAACAGAAAGAGTTCTAAAAAATAATGGTATAAATACAGGATACGATTTGAGAAATACTAGTCTAGAAAAATTAGAAAAAATATTCAAAAATAGAGGATTAGAGTTATACAATTTTGCTAGGGGAATAGACAATAGACCAGTAAATCCTACAAGAATAAGAAAATCTATAGGTGCAGAAACTACTCTTATAGAAAATAAGAACATAGATGATGCAGAAACTGTTATGATTTTAGATGAGCTTTGTGAAGAAGTTGCGGAAAGAATGGCAAAAGAGGATAAGGTAGCAAAAACAATAACTCTAAAGATAAAATTTGAAGATTTTAAAACTATAACAAGGAGTCTTAGTGTAAATGATTATATAAGAAATTATGATGATATTAGATTTTATGCGGCTGAGTTATTGACACATGTTTAGGATACTAGCAAAACGATAAGACTATTTGGTGTTACTGTATCTAATTTAGAAAAGGAAGCTTTTGAAGAGATAACATTATTTGATTATATAGATTAAATCTATTATATACTTTTATAATAATCTGTAATATGTTATCATAAAAGTTAGATTATTTTAGTGTCTAATAAATTAGATTAGACGAATTGAGTGTAAAAATACAATAATATAAAAAATATAAGGTTATCTAAAAAAGGAGAAAGGTGAAAAAATGGCGACTGAAAACAATCAGAATGAATTAGAAACCGGCAGTGTCGGTAAATTGTTATTTAAATTGGCTGCTCCTGCCATAGTTGCACAGCTTGTAAATGTTCTATACAACATAGTAGATAGAATGTTTATAGGAAGAATGGCAAATGGTGGCGTTGCAATGGCTGGGGTAGGACTTTCATTCCCAATTATAACATTAATAAGTGCATTTGCAGCGCTTATAGGTATGGGTGGTGGACCACTTGCAGCTATAAAAATGGGAGAAAAGGACAACGATGGAGCTGAAAAAATAATGGGTAATGCTGTTGCTGCATTAGCTGTTTTAGCTATTTTAATTACTTGTATATTCCAGGTTTATAAAGAGCCTATATTATGGATGTTTGGAGCAAGTAATAACACAATATCTTATGCAGTTGACTACATACAAATATATTTATCAGGAACTATATTTGTTATGATAGCACTTGGATTAAACCCATTTATAACAACTCAAGGATTCGCAAAAACAGGTATGATAACTGTGGCAATAGGAGCTGTTCTTAATATAGTACTAGATCCAATATTAATATTTGGACTTGGTATGGGAGTAAAAGGGGCAGCACTAGCTACTATAATATCTCAGGGAATATCAGCAATATGGGTATTAGTATTCCTTGCTGGTAAAAAAACTATCCTTAGAATAAGAATGAAAAACGTTAGAATAAATCCTAAGATAGTAGGTGGAATGATGGCATTAGGTGTATCTCCATTTATAATGCAGTCTACAGAAAGTTTAGTTTTAATTTCTTTAAATACAAAACTACAGATGTACGGTGGAGATATAGCAGTAGCAGCTATGACAGTTATGAGTAGTATAATGCAGATGATAACACTACCAATACTTGGAATAACTCAGGGAGCACAGCCAATAACATCATATAACTATGGTGCTAAAAACTTTGATAGGGTTAGAAAATCATTTAAACTTTGTCTAATAAGTTGTTTAGCATTTACACTAGTTGCGACATCAGCTTGTTTAATGTTCCCAGCATTCTTTGTAAAAATATTCAACTCAGATCCACAGTTAATAGAATTTACAAGTTGGGCTATGAGAATATACTTTGTAGGAATGTTAGTGTTTGGTATTCAGATAGCGTGTCAGCAGACTTTCTTAGCACTTGGAAAAGCAAAAATATCATTAATATTGGCTATGCTTAGAAAAATAATACTTTTAATACCATTAATATTTATACTACCTACATTTATGGAAGATAAATTATTTGCGGTACTATTAGCAGAACCAATAGCGGATATACTTGCAGTTACATCTACAGCTATATGTTTCTATAATTTCTATAAAAAGAATTTAAGTGAATGTAAAGCTAAGTAAATACTATATGTTTTTACAATATAAAATGTATTGATAAAAAATACAGATTAAAATCTAATAATATAATAAAAAATCAACAGAATGTAATAAAAAAATGGTATAATATTAAATATGAAAATTTTACTTGAAAGGGAGTTTCAAAAATGGCAGAATTAACTATGCAGGAAATGCTTGATCTTCAGGATCAGGAAATGAAAAAAATACAGATAGGTGCGACTATAACTGGAAAAGTAACATCAATAGATAACGAAGAAATAAAATTAGAACTAGAAGACTGTGCTGGATTTGAAGGTGTAGTTCCAGTATCAGAATTAAACTTAGAAAAAGGAAAATATGCAGACGAAGCTTACAAAGTTGGTGACGAAATAACTGGTGTTATAACTAACGTAAGACAGAAAGATACTACTGTAACAATATCTAAATTAAAAGCTGATAGCAAATTAGACTATGCTGAATTAAAAGAAGCTTTAGAAAACCACACAATATTAACATTAGTTGGAACAAAAGCTATAGATAGAGGTATATTTGCTACTTACAAAACACAGGAATTATTTATACCAATATCTCAGTTAGATACTAAATTCGTTCAGGATACTAAAAACTATGTAGGAAAATCTTTAGAAGTATATGTTAAAGAACTTGATGCTAGAAGAAATAGAGCTGTAGCTTCAAGAAGAGAAGTACTTCAGGAAAGATTAGATAAAGAAAGAGCAGAAAGAAATGCTAGAATAAAAGCTGAAAGAGAAGCAGAAAGAGCAAGAATAAGAGAAGAAAAAGCTGCAGAAAGAGCTAGAGTAAAAGCTGAAAAAGAAGCTATGTTTGATGCCCTTGAAGTTGGACAGAAAAAAGAAGGTAAAGTAACTAAAATAATGCAGTACGGAGCATTTGTTGATATCGGTGGAATAGAAGGTTTAGTTCACAGAAATAATCTTTCTTGGGACAGAGTAGAAAATGTAGAAGATTTCGTAACAGAAGGACAGGAAGTAGAAGTTTATGTTCTTAATATAGATCAGGAAAATAGAAAATTCGGTTTAGCATTAAAAGATATAAACAACGATCCTTGGAAAATAGCTTCTGAAGAAATATCTGTTGGAGATATAATAAATGTTGAAGTATTAAGAATAATAGAAAGTGGAGCATTTGTTAAAGTTAGAGAATCTGTAGAAGCTTACTTACCAATAAGCGAACTTAGTGAAGATAGAGTTCTTAAAGTTCAGAATGTAGTTAATGAAGGAGATGAAATAAAAGTTAAAGTAATCGAATTCAGTTACAAAAATAGAAGAATGAAAGTTTCTAAAGTAGAAGCTGAAAGAGAACCAGAAGAAGATATAAGTGAATATCTTGAAGTTGAAGACTCACTAGGAAGTCTTGGAGAATTATTCAAAGATAAATTTAAAGATTTAGATGTTGAATAATAATTACTAACAAATCGAGTGGTTTATAAGACTAAAAATAAATATTAAAATATGCAGGATTCTGCATTTGGAGAGATGATAAGGCTGCTTTGTATCCCGATACAGGATTAAGGCGGCCTTCTTTTATAGGAGGAAAATGATTTATGAAAAAAGCTATAATAGATATGCATACTCATACGGTTTTTGGTGGACATGCATATAGTACAGTTAAAGAAAATATAGATGAAGCAAATGAGGTAGGTCTTAAATTTTTAGGGCTATCTGAGCATGGAGTAAAGATGCCAGGTGGACCTCATGAGTATTTCTTCCACAATTTAAAGGTGATACCTAGACAAATTGGAATTGTGAAAATATTAAGAGGTATAGAGGCGAATATATTAGATTTTAATGGAAGAATAGATATATCAGATTATGATTTAAAAAAATTAGATTATGCAATAGCTAGTTTACATAATCCATGTATAGTTCCAGGGACTAAAGAAGAAAATACAAGAGCTCTTTTAAATGTTATGGAAAATCCATTTGTGAAAATAATAGGACATCCAGATGATGATAGATATCCAATAGACTACGAAGCAGTTGTAAAAAAAGCAGCTGAAAAAAATATTCTATTAGAAGTAAATAATACATCATTAAATCCTACTAGTTCAAGAAAGGGTGCTGATAAAAATTATGCAGAAATGTTTGAGTACTGTAAAAAATATAATACAAGAGTTATATTTGGATCAGATTCGCATATATGCTATTCAATCGGTAAATTTGATAACTGTGAGAAACTTATAAATGAATTAGAATTCCCTGAAGAATTAGTTATAAATTATTGGGAAGATCAGATTGTGGAATTTTTTGGGATAGACTTTTAGATAGTGACATATAGTGGTGCAGGAGTGAAATAATGCTTGAGAAGGTTTTGAGAAAAATAGGGAAAGAAAAAGTATTTTCTATAATAATCCTTGTTACAGTGATGATAAATATATTCTTCATAAGTAAAGAATATATTTCTTATGAATCTTTTTCAATAGATGGAAAAACATATAGATATATGGGGACACAGGATAATACATCTAAGATTAAATGTGAGGATGGAACAATTTACGAATTAACTGAAACTAGAAAAGTAGTGGATGAAATGGAAGATGAGGAGATGTACTTAACAGGGAGATATAATAGCGATTATGAGTTAAAAAAAGATGGAAATCAGGTCGCAACTTATATAAGTACTAACGATTCAAAAAATACAGTAGTTATGAAGCTATTTAATGGAAATAAGTTTGTAATGGACGATAGACTACATAATGAGCTTTTGAATTCAGCTGTTTCAATTTCTAAGGATAGTGGAGAATTAGAGTACAATTTTAAATATGATAGTAAGGTTCCGTTTGAATATAGATTTATAGAATCTGCAATAATGTATCATTCTAGAGAAATGAATATTATGAATGCGCAGAATATAGTTATTATACCGTTAGTAATGACATTTATAGGGGTAATACTTTTTGTATATCCAGAGGAAATATTTAGACTTAAAAAGAAATTTAGTGAAGGTATAATAGAATACACAATTGTGTTTATGATTAGAGTAATAGGAATTGTTTTTGTTGTTATGAGTATTTCAATGAATGCAATTACATTTTAATTGACGTGGAGATGATTTTTTTGAAGTATAAAGTTTTAAAGAAACAGAATATAGGAAGAAAATGTATAGTATGTGGTAATCAAAATGACTTGGGTTTAAAATCTAGTTTTTATGAATTAGAAAATGGAGAATTACTGTGTGTATGTCATACATTAAATGAGCACCAGAGCTATCCAGGAAGAGTTCATGGAGGAATATCTGCGGCATTACTTGATGAGACAATAGGTAGAGCTGTTAGTATAGGAAATGAAGATGTATGGGGAGTTACAGTATCTTTAGAATTAAAATATAAAAAGCCAGTGCCTACAGATGAAACAATTTATGTAATAGGAAGAATAGATAAAGAAAATAGAAGATTATTTGAAGGAACTGGAGAGATAATTCTTGAAAGTGGAGAAATTGCTGCTACAGCTCATGGTAAGTATATGAAAATGGATGTGGATAAAATTACAGACGGAAGCTTTTTCTCTGAGGAAGAATGGTTTGAAGATTCGGATGATGTTAAAGAAATAGAAATTCCAGATATTAAGGATAAAAAGAAACACGATAAGAAATAGGAGGTGATATGGTGGAAAATAAGTTTTTACCAATATGTAGAGAAGATATGCTAGAAAGAGGTTGGGAAGAGGTAGACTTTGCACTTGTTACAGGGGATGCGTATGTAGACCACCACAGTTTTGGAACAGCTATTATATCTAGGGTATTAGAAGATGCGGGTTACAAGATAGGTATAATATCGCAGCCAGATTGGAAAAAGAACGACGATTTCATGAAATTTGGAAGACCAAGACTTGGATTTTTAGTAAACTCGGGTAATATGGACTCTATGGTAAACCACTATTCTGTAAGTAAAAGGAGAAGAGATAAAGATTTATATTCTCCTGGTGGAAAAATGGGCAAAAGACCAGATAGAGCTGTAATAGTTTATTGTAATAAAATTAGAGAGATTTATGGAGATATTCCAGTTGTAATCGGTGGAATAGAAGCTAGTTTAAGAAGATTTTCTCACTATGACTATTGGAATGATAGAGTTAGAAATTCTATACTAGTAGATAGTGGAGCTGATTTATTAGTTTATGGAATGAGTGAAAAGCAAATAGTAGAGGTTGCAGATGCTTTAAATGATGGGTTTGATCCTAAGTATATAAGACATATAAATGGAACTTGCTATTTAGCTGACTCATTAGATGAAATATATGGAGATTATGTTGTAATACCTTCTCATGAGGAAACTATTGCGGATAAGAGAAAGTATGCAGAGGCATTTAAAGTTCAGTACGAGGAGCAGGATCCTATAAGAGGGAAAATTATAATTCAGCAACATGGTGATAAGTTCTTAGTTCAAAATGTACCTGAAAGACCTCTTACTAGAGAAGAGCTAGATAGGGTGTATGACCTTCCATATCAAAAGAATTATCATCCTATATATGAAAAAGATGGAGGAATACCAGCTATAAATGAAGTCAAATTTAGTATAGTCAGCAATAGAGGGTGCTTTGGAAGTTGTTCGTTCTGTGCGATAACGTTCCATCAGGGAAGAATGATTCAGAGTAGAAGTAAAGAATCTATAATAAGAGAAGCAAAAGAAATGACAAAAATGCCTGACTTTAAAGGTTATATTCACGATGTCGGTGGACCTACTGCAGATTTTAGAGAGCCAGCATGCAAGAAGCAGTTAAAGCATGGTACTTGTAAACATAGACAGTGTTTATATCCATCACCATGTAAAAATCTTAATGCAGACCACAGTGACTATATAGACTTACTTAGAAAAGTTAGAAGTATTGAAGGTGTTAAAAAGGTATTTGTAAGATCTGGTATAAGATATGATTTTGTTATGGCAGAAAAAAATGATAAGTTCTTAAATGAACTTATAAAATATCATGTAAGTGGACAGCTGAAGGTTGCTCCAGAACATATTTCTGAAAGAGTACTTGATTATATGCAGAAACCAGCTGGAAAAACTTACAACAGTTTTAGAAAGAAATTCTTTGATATAAATGAAAAATTAGGATTAAAACAGTACTTAATACCATATTTAATGTCTAGTCACCCAGGATGTGAACTAGATGATGCTATAGAATTGGCAGAATTCCTTAGAGATACACATTATCAGCCAGAACAGGTACAGGATTTCTACCCAACACCAGGGACTCTTTCTACAGCAATGTACTATACAGGACTTAATCCAATGGATATGAAAACTGTGTATATTCCAAAAGATAGACATGAAAAAGCTATGCAGAGAGCTCTTCTTCAGTTCTCAAATCCCAAAAATTATGACTTAGTACATGAAGCACTTGTAAAGGCTCATAGAGAGGATTTAATCGGATACGGCAGAAATTGTTTAATAAAACCAAGAAAAGGTGATTGGAGCTACGAAGAAAGAGGAAACTCTGGAGGAAAAGGTAAAAATTCTAAAGGTGGAAAATCTTCTTCAAGAGGAAAAGAAAATAATTCAAAAGGAAAATCGAATAGAGGAAGAGATAATAATAGAAAATCTAGTGGAAATTCTAAAGCTAGAAAAAAGAGAAGATAAAGGGTGATTATTAAAATGGCAAAAGCTAAGACAGTAAAAACTAATGCTATGAGAATATTAGATTCTAATAAAATAGACCATAAAGAACTTACTTATCCTGTGGATAAAGATCATGTAGATGGTGTCACAGTTGCACATAGTATAGGAAGAGATGAGAAAGAAGTATACAAGACTTTAGTTGCCCAGGGGCATAGCAAGGAATTTTTTGTATTTGTTATATCTGTAGCTGAATCTTTAGATATGAAAAAAGCGGCAAAAGCAGCTAAAGAAAAGAATATAGAAATGATTCATGTTAAGGACATAAATAAGGTTACTGGATATATAAGAGGGGGATGTTCTCCTATAGGTATGAAAAAACAGTATAAAACATTTGTAAATGATACGGCATTAGAACTTGAAACAATGATTGTAAGTGCAGGAAAAATAGGATATCAGGTAGAACTTGCTCCAAAAGATTTGGAAAAAGTTGTTGGTTGTGAGTTTATCGATATAATAAAATAAAAAGCTAAAATAAAGAAGAGATAGAGATTATAGTTTACCAGCGTTAATTTCTGAAAGAAGGGATAAAATGAGAAAAATAGACTCAAGAGTTATAACAGATGCCGTAAAGGATATGTGTATTGAGGCTGCTATATTTTTAGGAGACGATGTGAAAAATCGGATTAAAAAAAGTATAGAAACAGAAAAAAGTGAAACAGGTAAAAATATTTTAAATATTTTACTTGAAAATGCTGACAAAGCAGAGCAGAAAAATATTCCTATTTGCCAGGATACAGGTATGGCTGTATTTTTTGTTAAAGTGGGGCAAGATGTAATAGTAGAAGGAGAAACATTGACAGAAGCTATAAATAGAGGTGTATCTGAAGGGTATGCTGAAGGATATTTAAGAAAATCTGTAGTTTCTCCTATTGATAGAGTTAATACTAAAGATAATACTCCCGCTGTTATACATTACGATTTTATAAAGGGAGATAGGATAGAAATAGAATTTGCAGCAAAGGGATTTGGTAGCGAGAATATGAGTGCTCTTAAAATGTTAAAACCTTCTGATGGTATTGAGGGTATAAAGAAATTTGTTGTAGAAACAGTATCTCAAGCTGGTCCAAATCCATGCCCACCAACTGTTATTGGAGTTGGGATAGGTGGAACTATGGATAAATGCTGTGAAATAGCCAAAAAAGCTCTATTTAGAGAGTTAGGTCAGCATAATGAAGACGAAAGTATTGCGAAATTAGAAAAAGAAATACTAGAAGAAATAAATAATTTGGGAATAGGACCTCAGGGATTTGGAGGAAGTACAACTTCTCTAGGGGTAAATATAGAAACATATCCTACCCATATAGCTGGACTTCCAGTTGCGGTAAATGTAAATTGCCACGCATCAAGACATAAGAAAGCTATAATATAGGGGGGATTTAGATGAAAAAATTAGTAATGCCTGTATCTACTGAAGATATTTTAGATTTAAAAGTAGGCGAAATGGTTGAATTAAGAGGAGTTATTTACACAGGTAGAGATGCTGCACACAAAAGATTTATAAATGCTATTGAAAATGGGGAAGAGCTTCCATTTAACCCAGAAGGACAAGGTATATATTATGTTGGCCCTACACCATCAAAACCAGGAGAAGTAATAGGATCTGCTGGACCTACTACTAGCTATAGAATGGATGACTTAACTGTACCTCTACTTGAAAGAGGATTAAAGGTTATGATTGGAAAAGGAAAGAGATCTGAGAAGGTAGTAGAAGGTATGAAAAAATATAAGGCAGTCTATCTAGCTGCTATCGGCGGTGCAGGTGCATATATATCTGATTCTATAAAGGAATGTGAAGTAATAGCGTATGATGATTTAGGTGCAGAGGCTGTTAGAAAACTTAAAGTAGAGAACTTAAAGCTAACTGTAGCCATAGATTCTGAAGGAAATAATATCTACGAGGAAGGAAGAAATAAATTTATGAAAAAAGATTTTTCAGCATTATCATTAGAACTACATGAAAAAAACAGGGGAAAAGTACAGATGTCTAGTAAGATAGCTGTTAAGGATAGAGATGATTTATCAATAGCATATACTCCAGGTGTAGCTGCACCTTGTGTTAAAATACATGAAAATCCAGACGATGTTTATAAATATACATTAAAAGGAAATATGGTTGCAATAGTAAGCGATGGTAGTGCAGTTTTAGGACTTGGAGATATAGGTGCTTCTGCGGGGATACCTGTTATGGAAGGAAAAGCCATATTATTTAAGGAATTTGCTGGGGTTGAGGCATTTCCAATATGTTTAGATACTAATGATGTAGATGATATAGTTAGAACAGTTAAAAATATTGCGCCTGTATTTGGTGGAATAAACTTAGAAGATATATCAGCTCCAAGATGTTTTGAAATAGAAAGAAGATTAAAAGAAGAGCTAGATATACCAGTATTCCACGATGACCAGCATGGTACAGCGATAGTTGTATCTGCAGCGATTATAAACGCAACTAAGTTAATAGAAGGTAAAAATATAGAAGATTTAGAAGTTGTTATAAATGGAGCTGGTTCTGCAGGAATAGCAATAGCAAAAATGCTTCTAAATATGAATGTAAAGAATGTAATACTTTGTGATAGATTTGGAGCTATAACAGAGGATTATGAAGGTATAAATGAAGCTCAGCTTGAAATGGCTAGAGTTACAAATAAAAATAAAGAAAAAGGTCTATTAAAAGACGTTATAAAAGGCAAGGATGTTTTTGTAGGTGTTTCAAGACCAGGAATGCTTACAAAAGAGATGGTTAAGACTATGGGAGATAAACCTGTTATAATGGCAATGGCGAATCCTACACCTGAAATAATGCCTGATGAGGCTAAAGAAGGTGGAGCATTTATAGTTGGAACAGGAAGATCAGACTTCCCTAACCAGATAAACAATGTATTAGCATTCCCAGGAATATTCAGAGGTGCATTAGATGTAAGAGCAACTGACATTAATGAAGAAATGAAGGTTGCAGCTGCATATGCAATAGCAAACTCTGTTTCTGAAAATGAATTAAATACAGAGAATATACTACCAATGGCATTTGATAAGAATGTAGCTAAAAACGTAGCTGAAGCCGTAAAAAAAGCTGCTATAAAATCTGGAGTAGTAAGAAAATAAACTGAATAATTAAATTTAAAATTTTGTACACTATGCCAACCGTATGATAAATTAATCAAACGGTTGGCATTTTTTATTAAAAAATTGTAATAATATAAAAGAATTTCTAAAGAAAATATTACAATTTTCTACTATATTATGAAATTTGATAGAAGTGATAACTAAATGATTTATTTTGTGGTATTATATTATAATGAAGATTTTCATAGAAAGTTGAGGAGAAAAGTATGACGGCAACTGACAATTTACAGGTCAGACCACTTGAAGAGATAGAAAGATGTATTGTAAAAAGATATAAGAAGCATATATGGTCAAAGTTTTTAAAGGCTATAAATGATTATAAATTAATAAGTGATGGAGATAGAATTGCTGTAGCGATATCTGGTGGAAAAGATAGCTTGCTAATGGCAAAGATGTTTCAAGAACTTAAAAAGTATTCTAATATAGATTTTGAGTTAGTATTTTTAGCTATGGATCCTGGATATAGAGATGATATAAGGGTTAAGCTTGAAGAACTTTGCAAGTATTTAAATATTCCTGTTGAAATATTTGAGTCTGGTATTTTTAGAATAACTGATGAAATAGCTAGAGATAATCCTTGTTATATGTGCGCAAGGATGAGAAGAGGTGCTTTATACAATAAGGCCGAGGAGCTAGGATGTAATAAATTAGCACTGGGACATCACTACGACGATGTTATTGAAACAACTATGATGAATATTTTATGTTCTGGAAACTTTAAGACTATGCTTCCAAAGATAAAGTCATCAAAGAGTGGAGAAATGCAAATTATAAGACCTCTTTATTATATTAGAGAGGAATATATAAAGAGATTTGTTAGATATACAGGTATAGAACCACTTGATTGTGCTTGTACTGTTACATCTAAAAAATCTGGAAATAAGAGATATGAAATAAAGGAGCTAATTTCAAGTCTTACAGATAACTTTGATAATGTTGAAAAATCTATTTTTAAGGCAGCTCAAAACGTAAATATAGATTCTGTTTTGGGTTGGGAGAAAGATGGAGTAAAACACAGTTTTATGGAGGAATTTGAAGATATTAATGATTAGCTGTATTTGATTTATAGTTATAATTATTAGTGAGGTGATATTATGGAGCAGATGAGCCTTTTTGGAAATGACGAGGTATTTATAGTAGTCGACCTTGAAACAACAGGTCTTAATCCATTTGAAGGAAATGAAATTATAGAGATAGGTATTACTGAGATAAGAAATGGAAAAATAGTTAGAAGTTATAGTAGATTTGTTAAACCAGAACAGGAAATACCGCCATTTATAACAGAGCTTACAGGTATTTCTAATGAAATGGTTGCAAATGAAGATACTATAGAACAGGTACTTCCTAGATTTAGAAAGTTTATAGGAAGTAATACAATAATTGCACATAATGCAAAATTTGATATTAAGTTTTTGAATTACTATCTAAATAAGCTAGGTCTTGAGGAAATTAAAGATTATATATGTACTTTAGAATTATTAAAGAAAGTTAGCTCTTATGGAGGAAAGAATAAAAAATTAGCTACAGCATGCGAATATTATGGTATAGAAAATAAAAATGCACATAGAGCAAGTAGTGATACTCAGGCAACTGCTGAGCTTTTCTTAAAGATAAGAGATAAAGTTGACAAGTAATATAGATTAATTTTGGGGTTGATATATTAGGAGGAAATTTAATGTTCAACAACAGCAATGAAAATAAGGTAAGAAGAAGGAATGTGTCTTCTAGTGGAGGGAGTTCCTCTAATAGAATAAGAAGACCAGACAATTCTTACGATGAAGAAAGATTAAGAGAAAATACCAAATCAAAGCCATTATTTGAGAGAACGGCTAATGATGATTTTAAAAGAGGAAATACTGGTAAATCTGCACTTTCTAGAAAAAATGGAGAGAGATTGCAGCCTAGAAGTAACCGAGGACAAAATAACAGGGAAAATCTTAATAATAAAGAAAAAGAATATGATTATAGTATGCTTCCTTCTGAAAGAAAGAAGAGAGCTAGAGAGAATGCTAATGTTTCTAATTCTAGAATGAATGATAGTAGAAATTCTGTTTCTGATGATGTTAAATTCAACTATGGTGCTAGAGAAAAAGAGAGAGAATCAAGTCGAGATAGAGAAATTATTAAAAAGACTAGAAAAAGTAGTAAGAATAAGAAGAATAAGAAAAAGGAAATAAAAAGTAAAGTATTCTACTATGTGAGCAGAATAGTAGCAATGCTTCTTGTTTTATGTATTGTGGCAGGGGCTTGTGGTATAGGATATGCTAAGTATGTTACAAAAGATATGCCTGAAGTTACTGCAAAAATGGTACATGAGAAGTACATTTCGTCTAAAGAGGTACCTATAAAAGATATGCCTAAAAACCTGAGAAATGCAATAGTGGCTATTGAAGATGAGAGATTCTATAAACACGATGGTGTTGATAAAAAGGCACTTGCAAGGTCACTTATTCATAACATATTGACTGATTCAAGACAGGGCGGAAGTACTATAGAAATGCAGCTTTCAAAAAACTTATTGACTAGTTCAGAAGTTTCTATAAAGAGAAAGATAATGGATATGTACAATGCTGTCGGAATGAATAGAGTTATGAAAAAAGATGAAATTTTGGAAGCTTATTTGAATAATATCTATTTTGGACAAAATGCATATGGTGTTGCTGCAGGTGCAGAGTTGTACTTTGGAAAGAATGTAAAAGATTTAGATTTAGCAGAATCGGCGATGTTAGTAGGTATTACAAATAATCCTAAGATTTATAGTAATTATAGTGCAGCTAAGACTAGACAGAAGATTATTCTTAAAAAGATGTATGAGCTTGGATATATAAAAGAGGCTCAATACAAAGAGGCGGTTGCTGAAATGGTTCATTTTAGAAGTGAAATAGAATAAATTTTATAAAATTTTTTGAGATATTTTTTGGAGGTTATTATGGAATATAAATTTAATTGCGATGGTAGAGAATATGTTTTAGACTCTGAAAAATGCAGTGAATTTTTCAATGATGAGGAAAAAGAAGTAAGCGGATTTTCTGTTGAAGAAGCTATGAGATTAGTTTCTGAAGCTGAAGATGTAGAATTTGCAAAAGAGTATTATCAAGAAGCTTGCCCTGATTGTATGGCAGGTGTTAAAGAAAAACAGAAATTCTTTGCTTTTTATGAATATCATTTCTATATTTTCACTAAAGATGGAAAATATGTTATAAGTGATATAGATAAAGAATATAAAGGAAACTCTTTCAATAAGCTTAGTAGAGCAGGAGAAGTTGATGATAGCTATATAGTTAGCATAATAGTGTGTGCTGAATGTGGAGAATATATAGTTCAGGTTGAAAACTGTGAAGTATAATAATTTAATATTTTAGTATTCAATAAATTATAGTGTATGAGAGGTAATAGGTTATGAAGTTTAGAGTTTTAGCGATAAATCCAGGATCGACTTCAACTAAGGTTGCAGTTTATGATGATGATAATTTAATAATGAGCGAGTCAATTGCACATTCTTCAGAAGAGCTTTCAAAATATAAATGCAATATGGATCAGTTAGAAATGAGAACTGAAGCTATAGAAAAATTGCTTGAAGAAAAAGGGATAGATGTAAAAAGTTTAAATGCTGTAGTTGGAAGAGGTGGGGCGCTTCCACCAGTTAAATCAGGTGCGTATAGAGTAAATGATTTGATGATTGATACTCTTAAAAATAGACCAGTATTAGACCAT
Organism: Peptacetobacter hiranonis; assembly: GCF_008151785.1. Classification (GTDB taxonomy): domain Bacteria; phylum Bacillota; class Clostridia; order Peptostreptococcales; family Peptostreptococcaceae; genus Peptacetobacter; species Peptacetobacter hiranonis. The sequence continues at coordinate 1,865,389 of NZ_CP036523.1, read as the reverse complement.
GCTTCAAACTTAGGGGCTGTTATAGCTAAGTCTATAGCTGATTCTGTAGAAATAGATTCATTTATTTATGATTCTATTTCTGTTGATGAGATGAGTGATGTGGCAAGAATATCTGGTTTAAAAGACTTTGAAAGAACTAGTATGGGGCATGCTTTAAATACTAGAGCAATGGCTTTAAAATATGCTAAAGATAAGGGATTAGATTATAAAAGTTTGAATCTAATTGTTGCACATGTTGGTGGAGGAGCTACTGTTTATCTTCATGAACATGGTCAGATGAGTGATATGATTTCTGATGATGAAGGGCCATTCTCACCAGATAGATCTGGTAGAGTTCCTTGTATAGCTTTAATAGAAGAATGTTATGAAAATAAATTTAGCTTATACGATATGAAAAAGAAGATAAGAGGTAAAGGTGGTATATACTCTTACCTAAATACAAACGACCTAAGAAAAGTTGAAGAAATGATATCAGATGGAGATAAATATGCTGAAATAGTATACGACGCAATGGTTTATCAGATGGCTAAGGCTATTGGAGAGATGGCGACAGTTGTAGATGGGGATGTAGATGCTATCATTGTTACAGGTGGAATAGCACACTCTAATATGTTTACAAGTAAGCTTAAGAAAAAAATTAAATTTATTTCTCATGTAGAGATTATGCCAGGAGAAAATGAAATGGAATCTTTAGCATTTGGTGCTTTAAGGGTATTAAAGGGAGAAGAAACTGCTAGAGAATTTAAATAAAGATAATAAAAAAGACTATGCAATTTGCATAGTCTTTTTTATATTAATTATTAGTTATATCATGATTAAGATTAAGCTAATCTTTCACCATCAACTGTATTTTTACCTTTTTTAATAACTAAGGCTGCGTATACAATTGCTAATACAACCCCACCTATGTAAGCTATATTCATTGGTAATCTGAATCCTATCTGAGCATTTAAGATGTATGCAGATATGATGAATACATAGAACATACCTGGTATAAGTGACATTATGTAGTTTTTCTTATTAGATAATAAGTAAACTGTTATCATAGCAAATGCGAAACAAGCTATAGTCTGGTTAGCCCATGCGAAGTATCTCCATAATACGTTGAAACCTTCTGCATTTGATTTAGCGAATACTAATATAGCTGCAACTGGTACGAATATACAAGCTGATAATGTGAATCTGTTTTTCTTCTTAGTCTGGTCGATGTGAAGTGCATCACCTATCATAAGACGAACAGATCTTAAAGCTGTATCTCCTGAAGTTATAGGAAGAACTATAACACCAAGTATTGCTATAAGTCCACCAACTTTACCAAGTAAGTCATTAGCAACTATACCGATAACATCTGGAGAACCAATCTGTTCTGGAGCAACAAGACCTGGAGCATTGTAAACACCCATTGCTGCTGCTGACCATATCATAGCTATTAAACCTTCAAGAATCATCATATCGTAGAATGTGAATTTACCTTCTCTTTCATTTGTAACAGATCTAGCTATTAAAGTAGCCTGAGTTGAATGGAATCCTGAAACGATACCACAAGCAACTGTTACGAAGAATATAGGAAGTATTGGTAATCCCTGAGGATGAACACCCATCCAGTTTTCAGCTGTTAAAGGAGTTAAATCGTATCCTTTTACAAATATACCTATACCAACACCTATAGCTGATAATAGAAGTATTATACCAAATATAGGATAAACTCTACCTATTATCTTATCTATTGGGAATAATGTAGCTGCTAGATAGTAAGCAAATATAGCACCGTAAACAATCCAAACAACTGGGTTAGATATAACTGACTGCTGATGAAGTATCTGAGTAACAACTAAGTCCCCTGGAGTGTAGATGAAAACTGCACCAACTAGTATCATTAAGAAGCAAAGGAATACGTTGTATACATTATATACACCTTTTCCTAAGTATTTTCTTATTATACCTGGCATCTGTTCACCGTTATTTCTTAAAGATATCATACCACTCATGTAGTCATGCATTGCACCACCAAGAACGCAACCTATTGGTATTAATATGAACGCTATAGGTCCAAATAATATACCCTGGATAGGTCCAAGGATAGGTCCTGTACCTGCTATGTTAAGTAGCTCGATTAGTGCGTTCTTCATTTTTTTCATAGGAACGAAGTCAACACCATCTTCAAGAGTTATTGCTGGAGTAGGTCTATCATCTGGTCCAAATACTTTTTCACAGTATTTACCATAAACCATACCGCCAACTAGAAGCATTACTAGTCCAATTATGAATGCTGTCATTGTAAAACACCTCTTTTAATATAAAATTTTTATAAGAGTTGTATTTTATGTTAAATTTAAAATAAAGTTAAAACAAAAAATAAATATAGTTGATAAGAAATCAACCAAAAAATTTATAATTTCGGTACAAAAATACAATTAATGAAATTTAACATTGTATACAAAACTCTTTATATATAGTATACAACTATAAAATATCATAATCAAGTGTGAAAAATATGCGATAATATCAAATAAAAATAAAGAAATTAATGAAAAAAATAAAGTAAAGAAAGAGTAGTTAGGAAAAGCTTTTTTTATTTTGAGTCAATGTGAAAAAATAACTTACTATAAAAATGTTAAAAAAGTTACAGATTTATGATAATTAAAAATGATAATTTATTTATATTCGATAGAAAAAATATATGATTAGATTTATTAAAAAATATAAAAATAGCTAAAAATAAATATAATGATAAAAAAATAACAAATAATAAAATTTTTAAATCATTTGAAAATGATAGAATTTCTATCAAATATGTTAAAAATTTCTTTATCATTGAAGAAGATAAAGTATAATGCTATAATAATTTTGAGTTATAATTAGAAAATAAAAAATAAAATCGTAAGATTGTCAAAAAAGCTAGATAAAAAAATAACAAGAAAGTGGTGTACAAATAACATGAACGAAAATTTAGTAAGCAAAATTAAAGAGCTTAAAAAAGAGAGAAATGCTATAATATTAGCTCATTTCTATCAGCCGCCTGAAATACAGGCGATAGCAGATGAAGTAGGAGATTCTTATTATTTAAGTGAAATAGCTAGAGATTGTAAGGAAGAAGTTATAGTATTCTGTGGAGTTAAATTTATGGGAGAAAGTGCAAAAATACTTTCACCAGAAAAAACTGTACTTATGCCTGTGAAGAACGCTGGTTGTGTAATGGCAGATATGGCTAGCGAAAAGGCTGTTATAGAAATGAAAGAAAAATATCCAGAAGCATTAACAGTATGTTATATAAATTCAACTGCTGATGTTAAAGCTCATTGTGATGTGTCTGTTACATCATCAAGTGCTTTAAAAATACTAGGCAATGTTGAAAATAAACAGATATTATTCTTACCTGATAGAAACTTAGGTGGATATATAGCAGAACATTTCCCAGAAAAAGAATTTATACTTTGGGATGGATGTTGTACAATTCACGATAGAATAAAAGAAAGTGAAGTAACTGAGTTAAAAGAAGCTCATCCAAATGCAAAGGTATTAGTTCATCCAGAATGTAGAAAAGAAATAAGAAGTATGGGAGATTTTGTTGGAAGTACTTCTGGAATAATAAAATATGCTACAGAAAATGAAGCTAAAGAATTTATAGTAGCTACAGAAGAAGGAATATTATACGAGCTACAGAAAAAAAATCCTGATAAAAAATTCTATTTCCCAGGAGGAAATGGTGCAATACAGTGTGGTGATATGAAAAAGACTACATTAGAAAACTTATATAATACTTTACTAAATATGGAAAATGAAGTTATAGTAGAAGAAAATGTTAGAGTTAATGCTTTAAATTCACTACTTAATATGCACAAATTATCAGAGGGATAAAAAATCGAGGGATAAAAATGAAATTAGAAAAAGATGTTTTAATTGTGGGCAGTGGAGTAGCTGGACTTTACTGTGCTCTTAATTTAAATCCAGAACTAAATGTAACAGTAATATCTAAATCAACTATGGACAATAATAATACATATCTTGCTCAAGGTGGTATATCTACTGCATTAAATGAAGAGGATATTAAACCATTTGTAGAAGATACTATGAAAGCGGGAAGATATGAAAATAGAGAAGAGGCTGTTCAGGTATTAGCTGAAGAGTCTATTGAAAATATATCTCAGATAGTTGAAGAATATGGTATGCCACTTGATATGGAAAATGGAAAGATAGATTATACTAGAGAAGGTGCTCATAGAGTAAATAGAATAGTTCACTGTAAAGATAATACAGGTGAAATAGTATTTAAAACTCTTTATAAATCAGCTCTTACTAGAAAAAATATAGAAATGATAGAAGATGCAACTCTTCTAGACATAATAACAGAAGATGGTAAATGTATAGGAGCTAGAGTATTCAAAGATGGAGAAGAGGATCATATATTTGCTAAAGATGTAGTCTTAGCTTGTGGAGGAATAGGTGGATTATTCAAAAACTCTACAAACCAGAGACACTTAACAGGAGATGGTATAGCTATAGCTCTTAAAAATGGAGTTGAAGTAGAAAATCTAAACTACATACAGATACATCCAACAGCATTCTATGAAGAAAATTCAAACGGAAGAAGAATGCTTATATCTGAATCTTTAAGAGGAGAAGGTGCTCTTCTAAAAAATAAAGATGGAGAAAGATTTGTTGAAGAATTATTACCAAGAGATGTTGTATCTCATGCTATATTTGAACAGATGAAAAAAGATGGAACTGATTATGTATATCTAGATGCAAGACATCTTGGAGAAGAGTATTTAAAAAATAGATTTACATTTATATACAATGGATGCTTAGAAAGAGGTACTAATATAGGTACAGATTTAATAAAAGTATCTCCAGCGCAGCATTACTTTATGGGAGGAATCCATGTAGATCTTAATTCAAAAACTACTATGGACCATCTATATGCAGTAGGAGAAGTAAGCTGTACAGGAGTGCATGGTGCAAATAGACTAGCAAGTAACTCATTACTTGAAGGTTTAGTATTTTCAAAAAGAGCAGCAAATGATATAAATTCACATATAAAAGATACAGAACTTGTTACTAAAGAAATTCCAAATCTTGAAGTTTCTGTAGATGAATTAATGAAAGAAAATAAAAAGAAAGTTATTGATGAAATAGTTAGAATTAGAGAGGATTTCGATTATGAATTATTTGATTGTAGATAAGATGATAAGAGAAGCCCTTATAGAAGATATTCCAAATGAAGATATAAGCACTAATTCTGTAGTTGGTGAAGAATCTAAATCTACAGTAGACCTTATATGTAAAGCAGATGGAGTTATAGCAGGGCTTGGAGTATACAAAAGAGTTTTCGACATACTTGGAGATGTTGAGATAGAGTTCTTTGCAAAAGATGGAGATAAAGTACATAATAAACAGTTATTAGCGAAATTAACTGGAAGTACTAGAAATCTTTTAATGGGAGAAAGAGTTGCACTAAACTATCTTCAGAGAATGAGTGGTATAGCAACTATGACTAGTAAATTTGTGGAAAAATTAGAAGGAAGTAATACAAAGTTATTAGACAGTAGAAAAACTATTCCTAACCTTAGAATATTAGATAAATATTCAGTTAAAATGGGTGGAGGTAATAACCACAGAATGAATTTATCTGATGCAGTAATGCTTAAAGATAACCATATAGGAGCTGCTGGCGGTGTAAAAGAAGCTATAGAAGCAGCTAGAAACTATGCATCTTTTGTTACTAAGATAGAAGTTGAAGTTGAAACTTTAGATATGGTTAAAGAAGCTGTAGAAGCTGGAGCAGATATAATAATGCTAGATAATATGGACCTTGAAACTGCAAAAAAAGCTTTAGAGATAATAGATCATAAAGCAATAGTAGAGTTTTCAGGAAATGTTACATTAGATAACATAGAAGAAATAGGTAAAATAGGTGTAGATGTTGTATCTTCAGGAGCACTTACTCATTCAGTAAAAGCACTTGATATAAGTATGAAAAACTTAAAAAATATATAATTTATATATAAAAAGATAGCTGTATAGGATAATTCTTATACAGCTTTTTTTGAGAGGTGGTAAAATGAAATTTTCAGAATATAAATATGAAAGACCTAGTTTTGATGATATTAATAAAAAAATAGTATTGTTAATAGATGAGATGAAAAAAAGTAATGATTTTGAAGAATTTGATAAAAATATAGTTGAGATAAATAAAATAAGAAATCATATCGAAAGTATGAAGACACTGGCGTCATTAAAATATAGTATAAACACACATGATGAAAGTATATCACTGGAAAATAAATATTGGGATGAACGTGGTCCAGAATACAAAAAAATAGATAAATTATTCTATGAAGCTATTGTAAATTCTAACTTTGAAAAAGAAATAGAACAAAAGTATGGGAAACATTTTTATAAACTTGTTGAATTTAGTTTAAAGGAATTTTCGGAAGATATAGTTGAAGAATTAAAAATAGAGAATAAACTTTGCTCTGAGTATACAAAGTTATTGGCATCTGCAAAAATATTATATGAAGGTAAATATAATAATTTATCTCAAATGAATAAGTATATGTTATCGGATAATAGAGAAGAAAGAAGAAAATCATCAGAACAGTTTTATAACTATTTTGAATCGATTGAAGACAAATTTGATTCTGTTTTTGATGAATTGGTTAAGGTTAGAGATAGGATAGCTAAAAAGCTAGGATATGATAACTTCGTAGAGCTAGGATATATTAGAATGAAAAGAACTGAATACAATGAATCAGATGTAGTTAAATTTAGAGATGAAGTTAGGGAAAAGTGGATTCCCTTAGTTTATGAATTTAATAATCAAAAGAAAAAAAGACTTGGAATTGAGGAATTAAAATATTACGATGATGATGTTGAATATCCAGGGTGGAATATGGAGCCTGAAACAGATTATGATGAAACTATAGAAGCAGCATCAAAAATGTACCATGAATTATCTAAAGAAACAGGAGAATTTTTTGATTTTATGGTAGAAAATGGATTTATGGATTTAGAAACAAAAGAATCTAAAGGTTTTGGAGGATATTGTACATACATACCAGAAATAAAAGCACCGTTTATTTTTTCAAATTTCAATAAGACTTTTGATGATGTAGATACATTAACTCATGAAGCAGGACATGCATTCCAGCTATATATGTCTAGAAATATAGATATGCCTGAGATAAATTTCCCTACACTTGATTGTTGTGAAATCCATTCAATGTCTATGGAGCTTTTAACATGGCCTTGGATGAAGTTATTTTTTAAAGATAATGATGAAAAATTCAAAAGAACTCATATGGCAACTATTGTTAGGTTAATTCCTTATTGTATGATAGTAGACGAGTTTCAGCATATTATATATAAAAATCCTGAACTTACACCATTAGAAAGAAAATCAGAATGGAGAAGGTTGGAAAAGATATATACTCCTTGGAAAGATTATGATAAAAATGATTTTTTAGAAAAAGGTTGTTGGTGGTTTAAGCAAGGGCACATTTTTAAAAATCCGTTTTATTATATAGATTATGCGCTTGCTGAAGTTTGTGCACTTCAAATATGGTCTGATATGGAAGAAGATTATGATAGAGTTTTGAATAGTTATATGGAAATTTGTAAAGATGCAGGAAAAAGATCTTTTGTAGAAACTGTTGAAAAAGGAAATCTCAAATCCCCATTTGAAAAAGGATGCTTAGATAATATTATAGAAAAAATCTATACGTGGAGTATTGGTAAGGTATACAAAAAATAATGATTTGGAATAGTGAACTTAAAGTATATTAAATATCAAAAAAATAAATATATTGGTACGAAATACAATATAAATTTTAAAATATATATAGAAAATAAAATAAAATAGATAAAAAGAACCAAAAAATAAAAAAAATATGACTAACAACTTTAAAGGTGGATTAAAGATGTAAGTAGTTAAAGTTAAGTATATAACTAACTTTTATAAGTTGTTAGAAAAATATGTGAAAAATATTTGAAAATTTAATAGAAAAAAATTAAAAAAAAGACTTGATATTTGTATCGAAAATTTATATACTTAACTTAACAAATATAGAGACAGACAAAAAACAAAAATTTTATAATTCTGGATGAAGCGTATAGGAGACTTCCTTAAATGGGGACCGAAGGTACAAATGTTTACTATTACCCGATAGTAAATGTGAAATTCTCAGGTGAATATACTATATGGCGGACAGATCTCTGAAGATGAATTTTGACAGGGAAGACAAATTGGGAAATTTGTTTTCTCTGTTTTTTTGTTTAAAGTTTCTAGGATGAAAGAGAGTGTAAAGATGTTTATAGTAACAAATAATTCTAAAATAAAAGAAAGTTTTCCTGAAAAGGATGTTAGACTTATTGATACATCTTACATAGGTGTTCTTGAAGAATGTAGAAAATATATTCATAAAGGATCTAAACTACTTTCACACCCACTTTATGGAAGTGTAAAACCTAATGAAACTCCTTACAGAACAGTTATAATGGCTGAGGGAGATGGATTAGATTATCAATCAGTAGAGCTAATAGAGGATGCAATTAACACAGCTTCTAAGTTCCAAAATGATAAAAAAACTCCTAACTGGATAGAAAGTGTAATGGATGATTTTAGAGTTATAGATTTAGATATAATGACTAATACAATCTCGAGAATCCAGTATGAGTATTAGAATGAATAGTATTAGATTTATATTTTCGGAAAACATTTACAAAAGCATTTGTATCATAGGAAAACATTTTTCGGTAATAACTACTAGTAATTACTATTCGAAATTATAATATTGTTTTAAATTTTGAATTTTAAATTAATAAAAGATTTATATTTCAATCAGGAGGATGACGAAATGGAAAATTTATATGACATAGTCATAATCGGTGGAGGACCAGCTGGACTAGCAGCCGGAATATACGGAGCTAGAGCTAAAATGAAAACTTTAATATTAGAAAAAACTAAAAACGGTGGTCAGATAGTTATAACTCATGAAGTTGCAAACTATCCTGGATCTGTTGAAAATGCAAGTGGTCCATCTTTAACAGCTAGAATGGTTCAGCAGTGTGATGAATTCGGTGCTGAAATAAAAAGAGATGGTATAGTTGAAGTTCAGCTTGAAGGAGATATAAAAGTATTAAAAGGTGAAAGTGGTACAGAATATAGAGCTAAAGCTGTTATAGTAGCAGCTGGTGCTAGCCCAAGAAAAATAGGATGCCCAGGAGAAGCAGAATTCACTGGTAAAGGTGTTTCTTACTGTGCAACTTGTGACGCTGATTTCTTTGAAGACTTCGAAGTATTCGTAGTTGGTGGAGGAGACAGTGCTTTAGAAGAAGCTATGTACTTAACTAAATTCGCTAGAAAAGTTACAATAGTTCACAGAAGACAGGGATTCAGATGTGCTAAGAGTATAGAAGAAAAAGCTAGAAAGAACCCTAAAATAGAATTCTTACTAGATACAGTAGTTGAAGAAATAAAAGGTGATGGAATACTAGAATCTGTAGTATTCAAAAACACAGTTACTGGAGAAACTCATGAATATTTCGCTGATGAAGAAGATGGAACAATGGGTGTATTCGTATTCATAGGTGTTATAGCTCAGACTGATTTATACAAAGGTATATTAGATATGGACGAACAGAACTACTTATTAACTGACGACCATATGAGAACTAACATACCAGGTGTATTCGCAGCTGGTGACTGTAGACAGAAACCTTTAAGACAGGTTGTAACTGCAACAGCTGACGGTGCAATAGCAGCAACTCAGGCTGAAAAATATATAGAAGAACACTTCGCTGAATAATCAGTAAAATTTAAAAAATATTAATAATAAAAAAGCATATACTCTGGAAGCCTTTTGGCTTCCAGGTAAAATAAATAAAAAAATTGGAGGAACAAAAAATGATGTTAGCATTAGACAAAGACACATTCGCAACAGAAGTATTAGAAGCAGAAGGATATGTATTCGTAGATTACTGGAGTCAGGGATGTGAACCATGTAAAGCTTTAATGCCAGAAGTACATGAATTAGCTGAAAAATACGCTGCAGGAATGAAATTCTGTGAAATGGACATAACAAAAGCAAGAAGACTTGCTATAAAACAGAAAGTTTTAGGACTTCCAACATTAGCTGTTTACAAAGACGGAGAAAAAATAGACGAAGTTACTAAAGATGATGCAACAATAGCTAACATAGAAGCTATGATCAAAAAATACGTTTAAGAGCCTATTATTAGCTTTTAATTAATTTATTTTAAAAGGTTAATTTTATACAAATTTTTATGGGAGGTGCGTTATGCGTCTTGAATTAGGAAAAATCTTTATAAAAGATGTTCAGTTTGGTGAAAAAACTGAAGTTAAAGATGGTGTTTTATTCGTAAACAAAGAAGAGATGCTACAGGAAATAGGTGGAGATGAACATATCAAATCAATAGATATAGAATTAGCTCACCCAGGAGAAAGCATAAGAATAACACCAGTTAAAGATGTTATCGAACCAAGAGTTAAGGTAGAAGGTAACGGAGGAGTATTCCCAGGTATCATATCTAAAGTTGATACAGTTGGTGAAGGTAGAACTCACGCATTAAAAGGTGTTGCTGTAGTTACAACTGGTAAAATAGTTGGTTTCCAGGAAGGTATAGTAGACATGACAGGAGAAGGAGCTAAATATACTCCATTCTCAAAATTAAACAACGTTGTTGTTATAGCTGAACCAGTAGATGGTTTAAGACAGCATGATCATGAAAAAGCTGTTAGAATGATAGGATTCAAAGCTGCTGCTTACTTAGGAAAAGTTGCTAAAGAACTTACTCCTGATGAAGTATCTGTATATGAAACTAAACCATTATTCGAACAGGCTGCAGAATATCCAGAACTTCCAAAAGTTGGATATGTTTACATGCTTCAGACTCAGGGACTATTACACGATACTTACGTATACGGTGTAGATGCTAAACAGATAGTTCCAACAATACTTTACCCAACAGAAGTACTTGATACTGCTATAGTAAGTGGTAACTGTGTTTCTGCATGTGACAAAAACCCAAGTTATGTACACATGAACAACGGTGTAATAGAAGAATTATATGCTCAGCACGGAAAAGAAATAAACTTCATGGGTGTTATAATAACTAATGAAAATGTTTACTTAGCTGACAAAGAAAGATCTTCAAACTGGTCTTCAAAATTATGTAAATACCTTGGATTAGATGCTGTTATAGTATCTCAGGAAGGTTTCGGTAACCCTGATACAGACTTAATAATGAACTGTAAAAAAATAGAAATGCAGGGTGTTAAAACTGTTATAGTAACAGATGAATATGCTGGTAGAGATGGTGCTTCTCAGTCATTAGCAGATGCAGACGTTAGAGCAAATGCTGTTGTAACTGGAGGAAATGCTAACCAGGTTATAAACTTACCTAAACTTGATAAAGTTATAGGACATATAGAATATGTTGATGTAATAGCAGGTGGAGCTGCTGGAGCATTAAGACCAGACGGAACTATAGAAGTAGAAATCCAGGCTATAACTGGTGCTACTAACGAAACTGGTTTCGGATATTTAACTGCAAAAGGATATTAATCAATATCTAAAGAAATTAAAATCAACTTTACAGTATAGACTGTAAATAAAAAATAAAAATATAAAAAATAATAAAGAAAAATTTAATTTAGGAGGACTATTATGAGCGTACTTGAAAATAAAAAGGTCATGATAATAGGCGACCGTGATGGTGTGCCAGGACCTGCAATAGAAGAATGTGTTAAAACAGTTGACAGCGCAGAAGTTATATTCTCAGCAACAGAATGTTTCGTCTGAACAGCTGCTGGGGCTATGGACTTAGAAAATCAGAAGAGAGTTAAAGATGCTGCCGATAAATTCGGAGCTGAAAATCTTGTGATATTACTAGGTGCCGCTGAAGCCGAAGCTGCAGGTCTTGCAGCAGAAACAGTTACAGCAGGAGACCCTACTTTTGCTGGACCTTTAGCAGGTGTTGAATTAGGATTAGCAGTATACCATGTTGTTGAAGAAGAAGTTAAAGAATTATTCGACGAAGAAGTTTACGAAGAACAGGTTGGAATGATGGAAATGGTTCTTGAAGTAGACGAAATAGCTGACGAAATGAAAGAAATAAGAGACGAATATTGTAAATACAATTAATTCTAGGAGGACAATGAAATGGCAATAAAAGCAGTTCATTATGTAAACCAGTTCTTCGCTGGAATCGGTGGAGAAGAAAAAGCTGATACTAAGCCACACGTGGCAGAAACTTTACCTCCTATAAGCGTACAGCTTAATAGTAAATTAGGTGAAGATATAGAAGTTGTTGCTACAGTTGTTTGTGGTGATAGTTACTTCGGTGAAAATATGGATGAAGCAAGTGCAGAAGTACTTGAATTAATAAAAAGTTTCGAACCAGAATTATTCATAGCTGGTCCTGCATTCAATGCTGGTAGATACGGTGTTGCAGCAGGTACAATAACTAAAGTTGTTAAAGAAGCTTTAAATATACCTTGCTTAACAGGTATGTACATAGAAAACCCAGGTGCAGATATGTTCAAAAAAGACTTATATATAGTTGAAACAGCAGACTCTGCAGCAGGAATGAGAAAAGCACTTCCAAAAATGGCTAAATTAGCTCAGAAATTAGCTAAAGGAGAAGAAATAGGTTCTCCAGCTGAAGAAGGCTACATAGCTAGAGGAGTAAGAGTTAACTACTTCGCAGAAGATAGAGGATCTAAGAGAGCAGTTGATATGCTTATCAAGAAAATAAAAGGTGAAGAATTCGTAACTGAATATCCAATGCCTGACTTCGATAGAGTAGATCCTAACCCAGCTGTAAAAGATTTATCTAAAGCTACAATAGCATTAGTTACTTCTGGTGGTATAGTTCCAAAAGGAAACCCAGACAGAATAGAATCTTCTTCAGCTTCTAAATACGGTGAATACTGCTTAGACGGTGTAATGGATCTTACTGAAGAAACTTACGAAACTGCTCACGGTGGATTCGACCCAGTTTATTGTAACGAAGACTCTGATAGAGTTTTACCAGTAGACGTTTTAAGAGATTTAGAAAAAGAAGGCGTAATAGGAAAATTACACAACTACTTCTACTCAACAGTTGGTAATGGTACTGCAGTTGCAAGTTCTAAAAAATTCGCAGCTGAATACGCTAAAAAATTAGTTGAAGCTGGTGTAGATGCAGTTATACTAACATCTACTTGAGGTACTTGTACTCGTTGCGGTGCAACTATGGTAAAAGAAATAGAAAGAGCTGGACTACCAGTAGTACACATGTGTACAGTAGTTCCAATATCTTTAACAGTTGGAGCTAACAGAATAGTTCCTACAATAGCTATACCTCATCCTTTAGGAAATCCTGCTTTAACTCATGAAGAAGAAAAATCTTTAAGAAGAGGTTTAGTAGAAAAAGCATTACACGCATTAACTGTAGAAGTTGATGGACAGACAGTATTTGAAGACTAGTCTATAAAAGCTAATAATACTTTGAAATAATAGATTTCGTGGATGCTTTCGGGCATCTGCGAAATCTATAATAATATTAAGAGAATTATATTAAGATTTTTTTATTTTTAAATTATTTATATATGACTAAGATGTATATATTATAAAATGTATTGAATTCAATTATTTGAACTTACATTATAAAAAATAGATAAAAAAGCAAAAAATTTTGCTCTAATGATTTTGAAAATAATTAATTTTATTAATTATAAATAAAATTTTTATCATAAACAAACAATAAAATAGCGGGGGTGCCGAAAAATGACTTTTCCAGTATTTAAAAGTGCAGGATATGTACTAGTTCATACACCAGATATGATAGTACAGAATGGTAGTACATGTGTAGTAGAAAGAGCTACAAATCCAGACTCTGATTTCCTAAAAGAAGTAGGAAGCCATATAAGAAGCTACGAAGATGTAGTTAACTATATGCCAAACCAGGTTTATATAGGAAACAATAGACCAGAAGAATTAAACGATATGCCTTTACCTTGGTGTGAAACAAAAGTTGAAGGAAAAAGAGAAGGTAAAATGGGTGAAATAATGCCTCAGGACGAATTCATAGCTTTAATGCAGATATGTGACGTATTCGACTTAGTTGAATTATCAGAAGAATTCGTTTCAGAAGTAAAACCTAAAATAGAAGCTAACTACCCTGAACTAGCTCCTTTCATGGACAAATTAAAAGCTTGTGATATATCAAATGCAGAAGAATTAATAGCTTCTCATGCAGCAGAAGTTTTAATGCATGAAGGAAAAATGGTTGGTTACGTTAGAGCAGCTCATGACGTTGACGTTAACTTAAACGCTCATACAATGTTCGAAAACTTAGTTGTTAAAGCTTCAGGTGTATTAGCAGCTTTACATATGTTAAGACATTCTTCAGTAGACAGAAAAGAAATAGGATATGTTATAGAATGTTCTGAAGAAGCTTGTGGAGATATAAACCAGAGAGGTGGAGGAAACTTCGCTAAATCTATAGCTGAAATGGCTGGAATAGAAAATGCAACAGGATCAGATACTAGAGGTTTCTGTGCAGGACCTACTCATGCATTAATACATGCAGCAGCTCTTGTAAAAGCTGGAATATACAAACACGTAATGGTAGTAGCTGGTGGAGCAACTGCTAAATTAGGTATGAATGCTAAAGACCACGTTAAAAAAGGTCTTCCAGTATTAGAAGACGTTGTTGGAGGATTCGCAGTACTTGTATCTGAAAATGATGGTGTTAGCCCAGTTATAAGAACTGACTTAGTTGGTAACCACACTGTTGCTACAGGATCAGCTCCTCAGGCTGTTATGGGTGCTTTAATAGCAGAAGGAATAGACAAAGGAAACTTAAAAATAACTGATATAGATGTATTCTCTGTAGAAATGCAGAACCCAGATATAACTAAACCAGCTGGTGCAGGTAACGTACCAGAAGCAAACTACAAAATGATAGGTGCTCTTGCTGTTAAACGTGGAGACTTAGAAAAGAAAGAACTTAAAAACTTCATAGCTGAACACGGACTACCAGGTTGGGCTCCAACTCAGGGTCATATACCATCAGGTGTTCCTTACATAGGATTTATGATAGATGACTTAACAACTGGTGACAAAAACAGAGCTATGATAGTTGGTAAAGGAAGTTTATTCTTAGGAAGAATGACTAACTTATTCGACGGTGTATCTGTAGTTGTTGAAAGAAATAATGGTGTGGAAGAAGAAACAGCTGGTGTTTCTAAAGACGAAATCAAAAAAATAATAGCTGAAACAATGAAAAAAATGGCATTAGATATGGTGCAGGAATAGGGGTGAAATTATGTCATCAAAAAATATAATAGCAGATGTATTCCTAGAAGTAGCTAATGCAATAGAAAGTGGAGACTTCGGACCTAAAGTAAGAATAGGTTTAACAACTCTTGGAAGTGAACACGGTGTAGAAAACTTAGTTAAAGGTGCTGAATTAGCTAAATCAAAATTATTTGATATAGTTTTAATAGGACCAAAAGTTGACACTGACCTTGAAATAGTTGAAGTAAACGAAGAATCTGAAATGCATAAAAAAATGGAAGAACTTCTAGACAGCAAATACATAGATGCATGTGTAACTATGCACTATAATTTCCCAATAGGTGTTTCTACAGTTGGTAGAGTACTTACTCCAGGTAGAGGTAAAGAAATGATACTTGCTACTACTACAGGAACAAGTGCAACTAACAGAATAGAAGCAATGATAAGAAATGCTGTATACGGAATATCTGCAGCTAAATCAATAGGTATAAAAAATCCTAAAGTAGGTATATTAAACGTTGATGGAGCTAGACAGGTAGAAAAATTCTTAAAAGAATTACAGTCTAACGGATACGGAATAGAATTTGCTGAATCTATGAGAGCTGATGGAGGATGTGTAATGAGAGGTAACGACCTTCTTGCAGGTACTCCAGACGTAATGGTTACTGATACATTAACAGGAAACCTATTAATGAAAGTATTCTCTTCATTCACAACTGGTGGAGACTTCGAATCTCAGGGATTCGGATACGGACCTGGTGTAGGTGAAGACTACGATAGAAAAATATTCATAGTTTCTAGAGCATCAGGATCTCCTGTTGTTGCTAATGCATTAAAATATGCATACGAAGCTGTTCTTGGTAACGTAAGTGACGTTGCAAGAAATGAATATGCAGATGCTAAAAAAGCTGGCTTAGATAACATAATAGCTTCTCTAAATGCTAAAAAAGAAGACAAAGGTGAAGCTGAAGAAGTTAAAATGCCAGACAAAGAAGTTGTAACTCATCAGATAGCTGGTGTAGATATAATGGAACTTGATGATGCTGTTGCAGCATTATGGAAAAAAGGTATATATGCAGAAAGTGGAATGGGATGTACTGGACCAATAGTTTTAGTAAATGAAGCTAAAGGTGAAGAAGCTGCAGCACATCTTAAAGAAGCTGGTTTCATAGCATAGTACTATAAAAACTTATAATATTCTTAGATAAAAACTGGATTATAAAGAGGTTATTACAGATAAATGTAATAGCCTCTTTTTTTATTTGTAATTTTAATGGGTTTATACAGAAATTAAACAACAAATAAGCTACAATAAAAGCAAAATAAAAAGGAGTAGATTTCTCTACTCCTAAATTACTATATATTAAAATACATCTTATAAGTTTCTATTGTCTTTTAGTAAAACGTCGTGTGCTCCACCTTCTACTATACTTGTAGCAGAAACTAGAGTTAATTTAGCGTTTTTCTGTAATTCTGGTATGCTAAGAGCACCACAGTTACACATAGTAGATCTAACTTTAGCTAAAGAAGCATTTACGTTGTCTTTTAATGAACCAGCATATGGTACATAAGAGTCAACACCTTCTTCGAATGAAAGTTTTTTATCTCCACCAAGGTCGTATCTCTGCCAGTTTCTAGCTCTTGCAGAACCTTCACCCCAGTATTCTTTCATATAGCTTCCGTTTATATTAACTTTGTTTGTTGGAGATTCATCGAATCTAGAGAAGTATCTACCAAGCATAACGAAGTCAGAACCCATAGCAAGTGCTAATGTTATATGATGATCGTAAACTATACCACCATCTGAACATATTGGTATATAAACACCAGTTTCTTCAAAGTATTTATCTCTAGCAGCTGCAACTTCTATAACTGAAGTAGCCTGTCCTCTACCGATACCTTTCTGTTCTCTTGTTATACATATAGAACCACCACCGATACCGATTTTTATAAAGTCTGCACCAGCTTCTGCAAGGAATCTAAATCCTTCTTCGTCAACAACGTTACCAGCACCAACTTTTACAGTATCACCGTAATGTTCTCTTATCCAATCTATAGTAAGTTTCTGCCATTCAGAGAAACCTTCAGAAGAGTCTATACATAATACGTCTACACCAGCTTCAACAAGAGCAGGAACTCTTTCTGCGTAGTCTCTAGTATTTATACCAGCACCAACAACGTATCTCTTAGAATCATCTAATAATTCAAGAGGATTTTCTTTATGAGAAGCGTAGTCTTTTCTGAATACTATATATACTAATTTTCCTTCATCATCAACAACTGGAAGAGAATTTAATTTATTATCCCATATTATGTTGTTAGCTTCTTTTAATGTAACATCTTTAGGTGCAGAAACTATCTGATCTAATGGAGTCATGAATTCAGATACTTTTGTATCTAATTCCATTCTGCTAACTCTGTAGTCACGGCTAGCAACTATACCTAATAATTTACCATGAGCTGTTCCATCATCAGTTATAGCAACTGTAGAATGTCCAGTTTTTTCTTTTAATGCAAGTATATCAGCTAGTGTACTATCTGGAGTAAGGTTTGAATCACTTTCCACAAAACCAGCTTTGTAAGATTTAACTCTAGCTACCATAGCAGCCTGATCTTCTATTGACTGAGAACCGTATATGAAAGATATACCACCCTCTTTAGCAAGTGCTATTGCCATGTTGTCATCAGAAACTGCCTGCATTATAGCAGAAGTCATAGGTATGTTCATTGATATTGGTGATTCTTCTTCACCTTTTCTAAATTTTACTAATGGTGTTTTTAAACTAACATTAGCAGGTATACAATTAGCTGAAGAATATCCTGGTACTAGTAGGTATTCACTAAAAGTATGAGATGGTGTTTCAAAATAATATGCCATTTCTTAAGTCACTCCTTATATAATTTTTATAAATGTAAATATATTTTTTGTTATAAGTCAAAAAAAGACACTTGTATGGAACTACCAAACCTGTATCTTTTATAAATTGATTCAGATAATAATTATTTCTTTAAAGTTTAACATTAAAACGCAAAATAGTCAATATTTATAAGAACAATTGTTGATTTAAACAAGAAAATATTCGCATAATTTTATAATATTTATTGAAGAATTTCTTGCAATAATATATAATTGAATATCATATAAATTAAATGAATAAAAAAATATTTATATTAAAAATAAAAAATTATAATATGGAGGTATATAGAGATGGAATTATTAAAAAATAAGATATTAAATGAAGGTGGAGCAAAAGGTACTGACATAATACAAGTTGGAGCTTTTCTTAATCATCAGTTAGATATAAACCTTCTTAATGAAATAGGAAAAGAATTTGCGGAAAGATTTAAAGATATAGAAAAAATAGATAAAATAGTTACTATAGAAGCATCAGGAATAGCAATAGCGTCTATAGCATCTCAGTACTTTAATAACGTTCCAGTTGTATTTGCTAAGAAAACAATGTCTAATAATATGGATACTGATGTATATGAAACTTCTGTATACTCATACACTAAACAGAAAGAGTACTCTGTAAGAATAAACAAACAGTATCTAAATAAAGGTGAAAGAGTAATAATAATAGATGACTTCCTAGCTAAAGGTGGAGCTGTAATGGGATTAAAAGATCTTATAGAACAGTCTGGAGCCATACTAGAAGGTGTAGGAATAGTAATAGAAAAAGCATACCAGGAAGGTAGACCTATATTAGAAGCAAATGGAATAAGAATAGAATCTCTTGTATCTGTAAAATCTATAAAAGATGGAGAAATAGAATTCAACTAATATTAATTATAATAAGAAAAGAATGATAAACAATTAAATATTAGTAAGTTGACAAAAGTAAATATTGCAAAAGAAAAAATAATTAAAAAAAGTAAAAATTAAAATTGTAAAAATAAAAGAAAAAAGAATCAGAAATAAAGTCTGATTCTTTTTTTATTCCTAAGGAAATTATAATAATTTAAAACTGTGGAAAACTTATGTACAATAGTAATATGAATGTATTGAAAAAACAAAAAGATGAAAAAATCATTAAGAAAATATTAAAAAATCACTTTGAAGAATTCAAACTAAAATATTGGAATAAAGTTAGAAGAGAAATGAGGGATCAGATAGAAAATACTGTAATAAAGGCTTTAAATTGTGGAAATATAGAAAAAGGATATATAAAACATAAATGTATAGACTGTGGAGAGGAGTATATTCAAGGGTTCACTTGTAAAAGTAAGTTTTGCACAAAGTGTGGAAGAAAATATTCTATGGAATGGGCAGAAAAACAGGTAGAAAATATTCTTGATGTTTCTCATAGACATGCAGTTTTCACAATTCCAGAGGAGTTAAGAGTCTATTTCTACAGAAAGCGAGAGCTTTTAAAAGATTTACAAGATGCTACATATAAGGTATTAGATAGTTTTCATAAAAAGAAAACAAAGGGAGATTATGAATTAGGGGTAATTGCTGTAGTACACACTTTTGGTGGAGATTTAAAATGGAATCCTCACATACATGCCTTATACACCGAAGGTGGAATAGATAGAAATAATAAGTGGTTTAAAAAATTAGATTTCATACCGTATACATATATGAAAAAAGTATGGCGAAAGTTGGTACTAGATATAATAAAAAACAACTTTAGAGATAGAAAAACTAGAAATTTGATAAATAAGTTATATAAGAAAGAATTCTATGTAAATGCAGAAAGACGTTTAACTAATATAAAACAGGCAACTCAATATATAGGTAGATATTTGGCTAGACCAGCTATCGCTGAGTATAGAATAATTAATTACGATGGGAAAAATGTAACTTACTGGTATGAAAACAAAAAACCTAAGGGAAAAAGAGAAATAACTGTAAATGTATTAGAATTTATAGGTAAAATAACCCAACATATTCACCCGAAGGGTTTTAGAGTTGCAAGAAGATACGGTCTATATTCAAGAGTAAAAAATAAATTAAGCATAGAAATATTGAAATTATATAATTTTATGAGACACAGAAATATATCTAAGCTGATAAAAAAGAAGAATACAGTAAAGAAAAATTTTAAAGATAGATTGATAGAATCATTTGGAGTAAATCCTTATATTTGTAAAAAGTGTGGAAAAGACATGATTCTATGGGAAATATGGCATTATAAATATGGATTAATATATAATGTACTAGATAAATCAAATTATAAAAGAATAATCTACGAAGAAATTATAGAAAAAGAAATTTCTTTGAATACAACAACACAAAAAGAATTATTTTAAAAGTCTATTAAATAGGCTAGCTTTGCTATACTCAAATATAAATAATAGTGTATAATTAGTGTAATTAAAATTATTAGGAGAAATAGTATGCTAAAAGAATTAGAAGAAATGAGTAAAGGACAAAAGTTATACAATTATGAATGTAAGTCTTGTGGATTTGAAAAAGGAGTACCAGAATTTATATTAGAAGAACTAAGACAAGATGCATTCTTTTCATTGGGAGCGATAGCTTCGCTAAATGAAAAAAATATGCCAGAATTAATTTGTCCTAATTGTGGAGCTAAATTTGAATACAAAAAAACTGACGACCGTTAGGTGTCAGTTAAAGGTACTGTCACAAGAACACCTTTTAAAGGTGTTCTGTGGCAGTATTTTTTATATAAAAATTTATGATAATAGTGATGTATATTTATAAAAATAATATATAATTAGATAAGACTATAAAAATACTTAAAAAAAGAAATAAGGGAGATGTATATGAAGAAGATTTTACTTGAGATTCAAAATGAAGACAAAAAAAATCCTTATACAGATAAAGAGCTCTCTGAAATATTAGGAATATCTAGAGGCGATATTGTTCAATTTAGAAAAATTAATAATATACCAAACTCTAGAGATAGAAGAAAAGAACTATTAGAAAATGAATTATTAGATATATTAGGTGATAACACCAATATAACGGAAAGAAAAATAACAGAAATTCTGATAGAGAGAGGATTCGATATTTCAAGAAGTGCTGTATCAAAGATTTTGAAGAGTGATGAAATAAAAAATAGAATATATAATCATAGCTCTAAAAATAGTGAAACTATAGAAGGTAATAATTCTAAAAAAGAAATAAATGTAGAAAATGTACTAAAAATAAACAATTCTACTGAAAAAGAAAACGATTTCGAAATGTTGATAGGTTATAAGGGAAGTTTAAAAGAAAAAATTAATTTAGCAAAGTCAGCTATAGTGTATCCACCTAATGGACTTCACACTATGATATATGGAGAAACTGGTGTTGGTAAAAGTGAATTAGCTAACTGTATGTATAAATATGCTGTCAGAACAGGAATAAAAGAAAAAGAATCTCCATTTATAGTATTTAACTGTGCAGACTATGCAGAAAATCCCAATATGCTTATGTCGCAATTATTTGGATCTATAAAAGGAGCATATACAGGTGCATCTGAAAATAGAGAAGGATTAGTAGAAAAAGCAGATGGAGGAGTACTGTTTCTAGATGAAATACATAGACTTCCAGCATCAGGGCAGGAAATATTATTCTCATTAATTGATAGAGGTGAGTTTAGAAGGTTAGGAGAAACTAATAATACAAGAAAGGCAAACGTTCTTATAATTGCAGCTACTACAGAAGATCCGGATTCAAATCTACTAGATACATTTAGAAGACGTATACCAATGGTTATAACACTTCCTAACTTGGATTCTAGGCCAAAATTAGAACGATACGATATAATAATCAAATTCTTTGAAAGAGAGGCTATAAGGATAAATAAAAACATAATAATCACTAAGGAAGTACTATATGGATTTATGAATTACAAATGTAAATCTAATATAGGTCAGCTGAAGAGTGATATACAGGTAAGTTGTGCAAGAGCATTCAGTAAAAATCCTGACTCTAGCGATAAACTTATTATAGATGTAGATAGTCTTAGAACATATATAAAAGAAAGTATAAAGGATAATGAAGATAATCTAGAATTTTCCTTTGATAGAGTA
This sequence comes from Peptacetobacter hiranonis, assembly GCF_008151785.1. Taxonomy (GTDB): domain Bacteria; phylum Bacillota; class Clostridia; order Peptostreptococcales; family Peptostreptococcaceae; genus Peptacetobacter; species Peptacetobacter hiranonis. The sequence continues at coordinate 1,843,097 of NZ_CP036523.1, read as the reverse complement.
AATTTAGAAGACACATATATAGATATAAATGAAATAAATTCTAACAAAATGTGTTTATCTGAAGAAAATATAGATGAGATATATAAATATGCTGAAAAAGAGTTAAAAGTATTAGAGAGTAGACAATATTCTCAAGAAGAAATAAAAAATATATTCTTTGAAAGATTAGATAGAAAGTTTAATCAAATAAAGAAAAACAACATTAAAGAAAATAGAAAAAAGATACATATAATGAGTGAAAATTTAAACCCAGAAACTATAAATATAATGAATAAAGTAATAACTGTTATAAAAAATCAATATAGATTTGTTAATAATGGTCTTTATATGGTTTTAGCTACACATATAGAAGAGGCTATAAAAAGGGTTAGAAATGAAAAAAATATAATAAATCCTAGTTTGGATAATATAAAAGAAAATATGTCCGAGGAATACGATTTAGCGAGATATGTAGTAACTATAATTGAAAATATAGCAAAAATATCTCTTCCAGAAGACGAAATAGGATACATTGCCTACTATATATATAAGTTTTGCATGAATGAAGAAACTATGGATAAAAAAGTAAAAGTAGTGATAGTAACTCATGGAAAAGTTGGTATAGAAATGTCTAAAGTAGTGAACCAGATTTTAGGAACTATGTCTACTTATGGAATAGAATTTCCTATGGATATGCCTCCACAAAAGGGAATTGAAAAAGTAATGCAAGATATAAAAGCTCTAGATTTTAAGAACGATATATTGATGCTTATAGACATGGGATCTCTGGTTATTCTTGGAGAAAAAATTGAAGAAGAATTAGGTCTTAGATGTAGGGTGATAAATAGAGTAGATACTATATTGGCTATGGAAGCTGGAAAGTCAGCGGTAATAGAAGGAAAGAATTTAGATAAGATAGTTGAAGATTTAAAGAAGAATAAATACTACTCTATAGTGAGCAATAAAAACTATAAGTCTAAAGATATAAATAAGAAGGATTTAGTTTTAACTTTATGTCTTAGTGGTAGGGGTACGGCGTTATCTCTAAAAAATAGAATAGAGCAAAAGCTTTTAAAAGAAAATATAGAAAGTATAGAAGTAAAAGCACTTGGTGTTATAGATGATCAAAAGATAGAAGAAAAAATTAAAGAGTTAGAAAAAGAATACAGAATAATAGCTATATGTGGAACTTTAGAAACAGAAATAAATGATATACCATTCATACCTTATACAGATATTCTAAAAGGAAATGGAATTGATAAAGTTATTCAGTATTCTAAGTATGAAAAAGAAGAAGAAAAAGAAAACAAATTAGAAAACTTGATATATGAAGAATTAATCTTAGATGATGTAGAAGGTGTTTCTAAGGAATACATAATAGACACATTAGTTGCAAAACTAGAAGATGGAGAATATGTAGATTCGAAATATATATTAAGCTTATATAAAAGGGAAGCTATGGGTGGAGCTGTACTTGGTGGAAAAGTTGCTATTCCTCATGGATTACCAGAACATGTAATAAAACCAGCTATAGCTATTGCAAAACTAAATAAACCAATAGTCTGGGACAATGAGTTTATGGTTGAAGCAGTAGTACTAATAGCTATAAAAGAAAACAATAAAATAGAAATAAAAGAATTATTTAAAAAATTGAGTGATGAAAACTTTTTAGATGAATTAAAAAATACCAAAAATAAAACAGATATAGCCATGCTGTTCTATTAAATGTGGTTTGGTTTTATTTGTATTTAATGAAAAAATAACAAATGTTGAAAAATACACATTCTTGAAAAAAACAAAAAAAACAATTAAAAAAAGTTTGGCTTTTTTTGCTTGTTAAATTAAAAATATAAAAAAATAAAAAAACATTTTCCTTGCGAAAACGTTAATTTTCCAATCAACCTAAACAATTTTTAAAAATAAACCCCAAAATAAAAACAAAAAAAACAAAAAGTTGGCACGTTAGATGCTTTATAAATATAGTGTAAAAATAAAAAGAATGGAGGATAACAGTGGAAATCATAAAGTATATAAATGAGAATATGGTTCTTCCAAGTTTAGAATGTGAAACAAAAGAAGAACTATTTAAAGCAATCCATAATATAGGAATAGAGAATGGATACATTAAAGAAGAGTTTTATGAAAAAATTCTTCAGAGAGAACAGAATTTTCCAACAGGTCTAAATTTAGGAGAAATAGGTGTTGCTATACCTCATACTGATGCAGAGTACATCAAGGAAGAATTTATAGCAGTATGCCAGTTAAAAAATGAAGTAGAGTTTAAATCTATGGAAGACGCAGATGAAAGCGTAAATGTTAAATTAGCATTTGTACTAGGCTTAAATCAGCCACATAGTCAGTTAACTATATTACAAGAGCTAATGCAGTTAATACAGAATAAAGAAACTGTAAATGCACTAATAAATGCTAACGATAAAGAAGATATTTTAAAGATAATAGAGTCTTTATAATATAGATGAAATGCATAATGTTTAGGAGGATGTAAAAATGAAAAAAAGAATTTTAGTAGCATGTGGAGCAGGAATTGCAACATCAACAGTAGTTTGTTCAAAACTAGAAGAACTTATAAAAGAACATAATCTTGATGCAGAAATAGTTCAGTGTAAAATAGCTGAATGTGCAGCAAAACAGGATGAAGCAGATCTTATAGTATCAACAACTATACTACCAACAACTTATAAAATACCAGCTATAAAAGCTACAGCTTATATAACAGGTATAAATATAAAAGCTACAGAAAAACAGATACTTGATGTATTAAAGGGTGAATAATAAAAAATAGAGATAAATAGATTTTTCATCTATTTATCTCTAAGTAAAATTGGAAAATTAATATTTTAATATTATTTTTTAAATACATTATATTGTGGAAATTAACGTAATTAGGAGGAAGAGTAAATGGATAAAGTATTAGCAGTAGTACAGTACATCCTTAACATGGGACCAACTGTCATACTACCAATAACAATTTTAATTTTAGGTCTTATATTCAAAATTAAATTCTCAAAAGCATTAAAATCAGGACTTACAATCGGGATAGGATTCGTAGGTATCAACTTAGTTGTAAACTTATTAACTACAACACTTGGACCAGCAGCACAGGCAATGGTTGAAAGATTTGGTCTAAGTCTTACTATAATAGATGTTGGTTGGCCAATGACAGCATCTGCAACTTGGGCATCTCCAGTTGCACCGCTATTAATACCAATATGTTTAATAGTAAACCTTATCTTAATATATTTCAATAAAACTAAAACTTTAAATATAGACTTATGGAACTACTGGCATTTCATAGTAGCAGGAGCTACTGGATATATAGTAACAGGAAGTTATGTATGGGCTATAATATGTGCAATAATAATGGAATGTTTAGTTCTATATACAGCTGATAAAACAGCTCCTTATGTTCAGGAATTCTATGGATTAGAAGGTATATGTTTACCAACAGGATCAACAACTTCATTTGCACCACTAGGATTCTTAGTAGGTAAAGTAGTTGAAAAAATACCTGGAATAAACAAATTAAATGCAGATCCAGATAGTATACAGAAAAGATTTGGTATATTTGGAGAACCTATGATGATGGGGATAATATTAGGTCTTATATTAGGAACACTTGCAGGATATGAAGTGTCAGAAATATTCAATGTTGGTATGTCAATGGGTGCAGTTATGTTCTTAATGCCAAGAATGGTTAAAATACTTATGGAAGGTCTAGTTCCAATATCAGAAGCTGTTAGAGACTTCTTACAGGAAAAATACGAAGGTAGAGACCTTTACATAGGACTAGATGCTGCTCTTGCAACTGGACATCCTTCAGTTTTATCAACAGCTCTTATATTAGTGCCTATAACATTATTCTTAGCAGTAATATTACCAGGAAATAAAGTTCTTCCATTTGGTGACTTAGCTACAATACCATTCTACGTAGCATTTATAGTATGCTTCAGAAAAGGTAATATAGTACAGTCTGTAATAACTGGAACAATAGTATTAGCTATATCATTATTTATGGCTACAAACTATGCTCCTGTACATACAGAGCTACTTCAGCAGGCTAATATGATGCCAAAAGGTGCGGCAATAGTATCAAGTATAGATACTGGTGGTAACTTATTCAAATGGGCAATATTAAAACTATCTCAGCTTGTATCTGGGCTAGGAATATTCTAAGCAATATTTGATTAAAAAACTAAATAAAATAAATAAAAGCTCTTTTCTTAAATTTTTAAGAAAAGAGCTATATTTTAGGACGTAAAGGCTAATTATAAGGAGATGTGAGATATGAAGGCAGTTGTAAAAACAAAACCAGGATATGACAATATCGAAATACTAGACATAGAAGAACCAAAAGTTGAAGCTGATAAAGTTAAAATAAAAGTTGATTATAGTGGAATATGTGGATCGGATATACATTCATTCAAAGGAGAATATGCAAATCTAAAAGCTCCAGTTGTACTAGGACATGAATTTGCGGGTGTTGTAGTAGAAGTTGGAGAGGATGTAAAAAACATAAAAGTAGGGGATAGAGTTACATCTGAAACAACATTTGCCACTTGTGAAGAATGTATTCATTGCAAGACAAAAGACTATAACTTATGTGGAAATAGAAAAGGTATCGGAACTCGGGTAAATGGAAGTTTTGCAGAATATGTTCTTTCAAGAGAAGAAAGTATACACATTCTTCCAGAAAATGTATCTACATTAGAAGCTGCATTTACAGAACCTTTAGCATGTTGTTGCCATGCAGCTCTAGAAAAAACAAGTATATCTGAAGATGACATAGTATTAATAATAGGTCCTGGACCAATAGGCATATTATTAGCACAAGTTGTAAAATCAAGAGGTGCTAAGATAATAATGTCAGGTGTTGAAAAAGATATTCCAAGATTAGAATTAGCAAAAGAGCTAGGTGTAGATGTTTTAGTAAATGTTGGAAAAGAAAATCTTGAAGATGTAGTGGATAGAGAAACAAATGGAAATGGTGTAACAAAGGTATTTGATTGTTCAGGATTTATGCCAGCAGTTAATCAGGCATTGAGATTAATACAGAAAAAAGGTACATTTGTACAGGTTGGTATATTTGCTAAAAAATTAAATGAAATGGACCAGGATGCAATAATTCAGAGAGAAATAACTTATGTTGGAAGTAGATCTCAGAAGCCAACTTCTTGGGATTTAGCATTAGATCTTCTTTCGAGTAAAAAGGTAAATGTTGAAAAACTTATAACTAAAATAGTTTATTTAGATGATTTTAAAGAGGGAATGGAATCTTTAATATCAGGAAAAGAAATAAAAGTTATAGTTAAGTCATTTAAATAAATTGAATACTAAGGGGTGAAATAATATCATGAAAGCACTAAATTTATATGGGGCAAGAGATATTAGATTTGAGGATACTAAAAATCCTGTCATTGAAAATGATAATGAAATAATAGTAAAGGTTAAAGTTGCAGGTATATGTGGATCTGATGGACATAGATATGCGCAGTTGGGACCTTATATAGAGGGGATGACTTGGGGACATGAGTTCTCTGGTATAGTAGAAGAAATAGGGAAAAATGTAAAAAATGTAAAAGTAGGAGATAGAGTGGCTGTTTGCCCAGCTCTATACTGCGGAGAGTGTGAATCTTGTAAAAAGGGAGAGTTTGCAAGATGTGAAAAATTAAAGGTAATAGGAGCAAAAGATCCTGGTGCATTTGCAGAATATGTAAAAGTTCCAGCAGAAAATGCCATATTGATACCAGATGAAGTTAGTTTTGAAGCAGCATCTATGGTAGAGCCAGCTTGTGTATCTCTTCATGGATTATACAAAACAGGATTAGAACCAGGCGACGATGTTGCTGTTATAGGGTGTGGAACAATAGGGTTGCTTGCAATACAGTGGGCAAAAGTGTTCGGTGCAAAAAGAATAATAGCTTTAGATATAGATGATAAGAAATTAGAACTTGCAAAACAGCTTGGAGCAACGGATATAATAAATTCTATGGGGGTAGAACCTTGCGAAGAGCTTGAAAAAATAACTAATGGAAGAAGAGCGGATGTAGTTGTTGAATCTGCTGGTTCTCCTATAACATCTGCACAGGCGTTTTCACTATCTAAAAAAGGTGGAAAAGTTGTATTCTTAGGAATACCTTATGGAGATGTAATGGTAAAAAGATTTTATTTTGAAAAAATAGTTAGAAATGAATTACAGGTATTTGGTTCTTGGAATGCGATATCATCTCCGTTCCCAGGAAAAGAATGGACTACAACAGTAGAATTTATGAGACAAGGTAAAATAAAAACTGAGCCTCTAGTAACTCATAAATTACCATTATCAGAAGGATCAAATATATTTGAAAAAATAGCTGAAAGAGTAGAATCAATAGGAAAGGTTTTATTCTATCCAGAAAAAAATTAATTAAGCTATCAACCTAACTCCAAACATTAATATAATAAAAAATATCGCTATTAGAAGCTAACCGCCAATAGCGATATTTTTTATAAATTTGTATAAAAAAAGAGCAATAGGATTTTCCTATTGCGTATTTTGAACCTAAAGCTTATTTTTTTATTTGATATTGTCAGAATATATCGATTCAAATCATAAATTATAAATATAAAATATCAAAACTAAATTAAAATATTAAGTGAATAATTGAAAACTTATAAACAGTGTTCATTTTAACTCTGCTTAAGTTAATGTTATCACGAAAACATTAACTTGTCAAAATATAAATTTTAAAAATATTCTTTTTTTCTTGAAAATATTGCATATATCTTGAAATATTTCTATAATTAAAATGATAACTAAAATAGAGGTAGGAGAATTTATTATGGAAAAAATATATAAATTACAGAATGGAACAGACATAAGAGGGGTTGCATACCCTAACGATGAAAAAGAAGTAACTCTTACAAAGGTAGAAGTAGAAAAAATAGCTAGAGCATTCCATATATGGCTAAAAGAAAAAACTGGAAAAGAAAAAATAGTTGTAGCTGTAGGAAATGATTCTAGAATAACAGGAGAAGAATTTAGAAATACAATAATAGAAGCATTAACATCTCAGGGATGTGATGTAGTAAATTGTAAATTATCAACAACTCCATCAATGTTTATGACAACAGTTATGGACGGATACAAATGCGATGGTTCAATAATGATAACTGCAAGTCATCTACCATTCTTCTACAATGGATTAAAATTCTTTACAGAAAATGGTGGTCTTGAAAAAGCTGATATAAAAGCTATGCTTGATATAGTATGTGAAGGAAAAACAGTAGAATCTGCTGAAAAAGGTTCTATATGTGAAAGAAACCTTATAGACGATTACGCTGAAGTATTAGTTGATAAAATAAGAAAAGGTGTTAACTCTGAATCTTGCTACGAAAAACCATTTGATGGAATGAAAATAATAGTGGATGCTGGTAATGGTGCTGGTGGATTCTTTGCTGAAAAAGTACTTGAAAAATTAGGTGCTGATACAGAAGGAAGTCAGTTCTTAGAACCAGACGGAATGTTCCCTAACCATATACCAAACCCAGAAAACAAAGAAGCTATGGCAAGTATAAGTAAAGCTGTTGTAGACAACAAAGCTGACTTAGGTATAATATTCGATACAGACGTAGATAGAGCTGCATTAGTTGGAAAAGATGGATCTTTCATAAACAAAAATGCTCTTATAGCTGTAATATCTGAAATATTATTAGAAGAAAATCCTAATACTACAATAGTAACAGACTCAATAACATCTGTAGGACTTGCTGAATTCATAGAAAATCATGGTGGAAAACACCACAGATTTAAAAGAGGATACAAAAATGTAATAAATGAAGCTATAAGATTAAACAACGAGGGAGAAGAATGTCACTTAGCAATAGAAACTTCTGGACATGCTGCAATAAAAGAAAACTACTTCCTTGATGACGGAGCTTATTTAATAGCTAAAATACTTATAAAAGCTGCTAAAATGGCTAAAGAAGGAAAAACTATAGAATCATTAATAGCTGATTTAAAAGAAGCAGCAGAAGAAAAAGAAGTTAGAATAGGAATAAATAAAGAAGACTTCAGACCATACGCAGAACAGATACTATCAGAACTAAGTGTATTTGTTGAAGAAAGTGAAAATTGGTCATTAGTTCCTAAAAACTATGAAGGAATAAGAGCTAACTGCTCAGGAGAAGGAGAAGATGGATGGTTCTTAATAAGAATATCACTTCACGAACCTCTATTAGCATTAAACATAGAATCAAATGAAATAGGTGGAACAGATAAAATATACGCTACACTTAAATCATTCTTAGAAAACTATGATTTAAAAGGATTATAAAATAAAATTTATAGCCTAAAATAACTATAGAATAAAATTATAACTAATAAAAATTTCATAAAATAAGAAATTACAAAAGATTACATTTATGCCAAAAAGCGTTACAATTATGTAACTCAAAATGACAGAGGTGTAATCTTTTTTTATGCTTTTTAGTGGTAAAATAAGTATAACAAGATAAATAAAAATAAATTAAAACAAAAAAATTTTTAAGAGACAGGTATTATAAAAGCGAATAATAAAAATGCAATTATAGATAGATGTCACAAATGAAGGAGTGATCAATATGAAAAAAACTACAAGAACAATAATGATAGCTACACTATGTGCAGTATTAGTAGGGGGGATAGTAGCACCAACAATTAGCACTGTATCAGCTGCATCAAAACCAAGCAAAGTAGCTACAGTAGTAGTTAAGAAAAAAAGTACTAAAAAGTTATTAAGTCAGGAACAGGCTTTAAATATATTAAATAAAATGGATAACAGTGTAGAATATATATACATGGGAACTGAAAAAGATTTTGATGCTTTACAGGCTAAAAAATTAAAAGGTTTCGTATTCTTACCAGATGAAGAAGGAGATATGGGATACTTTGTAAACAGCAAAAATGCTCAGGTGTTCTTCTTCCATCCAAGTGGATATATGGAAAGAATAAAATAAATTAGTCCTCTCAATTTTACAATCAATATATAAATCATATCAGAGGGAAGGGATATCTTATAGGTGTTCCTTTCTTTTTTTATTTAAAAATACCTTTTATACACGAAAAACTACCTTTCATACAAATTGTATTGAAAAGAGAATATAAAAGAATTAATATTTATACAAATAAAAGATAAAATTTAGAAAAAATTTAGTTTTAATGAACTTTATCTTTAGTATATTACTCTATAATTATAAATAACAAAATGAGAGAATAAAAAATGTATATAAAATTGATTGTAAAATTCAAGAGAAAGGAGAGCTACATATTTTCTGATAAATATAGATAAATTGGAAACTAGTAGTAGCAACTATAAAAATGGTGACAGATATGTATAAGGATAAAGATAACAAGAGGGAAACTGCAGCAAATATAATAGCTATTGCAATAATATTTGCAGTAATTCAAATAATAGGAATGATAGTTTGTATGCTAGTATTTCAAAATAATCTAATAATGTCTATAATTGTAATGACAGTATCAAATATGTTGCTTTACAAACTAATGTAGATTTAAAGTGAATTTAAAACAAAAAAATGATAAAATTTTTATAGAAAAGTAAATAATAAAAGACAAAATAGAGAAAACCTCTTATAAATTAAAAACTTGTATCGATTATTAGATATAAAAGTATTATAATATTCTGTACAAAGTAAATTTATGAGAGGTAATTTTTATGGGAAAAATATTAGTACTTGCAGAGAAACCATCTGCTGGAAAAGATATAGCTAATGTACTTAAATGTAAAAATGAAAAAAATGGATATATAGAAGGCGATAAATATATAGTAACGTGGGCACTAGGTCATCTAGTTACACTTGCAGATCCAGAAGGATACAATCAAAAATACAAGGAGTGGAAAATGGAAGATCTTCCAATTATACCAAAGTATTTAAAAACAGTTGTAATCAAAAAAAGTGGTAAGCAATATCAAAAAGTAAAAACTTTATTAGAAAGAAACGATGTATCTGAAATAGTAATAGCTACAGATGCTGGAAGAGAGGGAGAGCTAGTTGCTAGATGGATTATAGAAAAATCTGGAGTTAAAAAGCCTATGAAAAGACTGTGGATATCTTCAAACACAGATAAGGCTATAAAAGAAGGATTTACAAAGTTAGAATCATCTAAAAAATACGACAGACTTTATGATTCAGCACTTGCAAGAGCTGAGGCAGATTGGATAATAGGAATAAATGCAACTAGAGCACTTACAGTTAAATACAATGCACAGCTATCTTGTGGTAGAGTACAGACTCCTACTCTTAATATGGTGATGAAAAGAGAAGAAGAAATAAAAGATTTTAAACCTAAAAAATTCTATGGAATAGAAGTAAAGGTCAAGAAAGCAGGAAGTATCATAAAATTAAATTGGAAAAATAATAAAGGAAACACATCTGTATTTAATGAGGAAGTAGTAGATAAGATTATAAATAAAATAAAAGGAAATGATGCAGAGGTAAAAAAATACTCTGTAAAAACTAAAAAGAACTATTCACCACAATTATATGATTTAAATGAAATACAGAGAGATGCAAATAAAATCTATGGATATTCTGCAAAAGAAACTTTATCCACAGTACAGAGCTTGTATGAAAGACACAAGCTACTTACATATCCTAGAACAGATTCAAGATATATTTCTAGTGATATAGTAGATACTTTAAAAGACAGAGTAAAAGCTGTAAATATTGGGGATTACAGAAAAGTTGCTAGTGAAATTTTAAAAAGAAAAATAAAAGTATCTAAATCGTTTGTAGATGATTCAAAGGTAGTTGAACACTATGCAATAATTCCAACAGAGGAAAGAGCATTTTTAAATGATTTAACAACTAAAGAAAGAAATATATACGACTTAGTTATTAAGAGATTTTTATCAGTTCTTTATGATCCTGAGGAATACGATGAAACAAGTATAGAATGTGAAATAGCTGGAGAAAAATTTACTGCTAAGTTTAAAAATATTAAAAAATTAGGATGGAAAGAGCTTTATTCTAATCAAGATGAGGATGATGTATATTCATCAGTTGCTATATTTAAAGAGGGTGAAAAGTTAGAAGTTGGATCTATATCAAAAACAGAAGGTAAAACAAATCCGCCTTCTAGATTAAATGAAGCATCGCTTTTAACAATAATGGAAAAAAATAATCTTGGAACAGTTGCAACAAGGGCAGATATAATAGATAAACTATTCTCATCATTCTTATTAGAAAAAAAGGATAAAGATATAATAATAACATCCAAAGGAAAGCAGCTTCTTGGATTAGTTCCTGAAAAACTAAAAAGTGCAGAGATGACTTCTGAATGGGAAAGAAAACTTCAGAAAATATCGGAAAATAAATTGAATAAAAATGTATTTATGAATGAAATAAAAGATTATTCTAAAAAAGCTATAGATGATATAAAAAATAGTGATAGTCAGTTTAAACACGATAATCTAACAAGAAATAAATGTCCAGAATGTGGTCATTATATGCTTGAAGTAAAAACAAAGAGAGGGAAAATGTTAGTTTGTGAAAATAGGGAGTGTAATACTAGAAAGATGTTATCTCAAACTACAAATGCAAGATGTCCAGAGTGTCATAAAAAGCTTGAATTAAGAGGAGAAGGGGAAAATAAAATATTTGTATGTTCTTGTGGGTACAGAGAAAAGCTATCTTCTTTTAACAATAGAAAAAAAGAAGAAAAAAATAAAGCATCTAAAAAGGATATTAATAAGTACTTGAAGAATCAAAATAAAAAAGAAAATGAAAACTTTAATAATCCTTTTGCCGACGCATTGGCTAAATTAAAAAAATAGATGCTAATAAAAACAGGAGGCAATAAAATGGATAGTAAAAAATTAGGATTAAAGAAAATAACAACAATAATTTTAACTATATTTTTTATAGGCTCTTTAGGATATTTCCTATACACAAAAGATAGTATGGGTATATCAGTATCTGTATTTTGCTTGATACTTACAGTAGTGCTTTATCAGGTAAATAAAAGATTACCTAAACTGCTTAGCGATGGATTGTATAGTGTATTTATGTGGTATGCGTGTATAGCATCTGTTTTAGGATCTGGATATGGATTCTATGATATGCCTCACTATGATGATTTTCTACATGTGACTTCTGGATTATTGACAGTTACAGCAGCGTATACATTCATCAAATTTTTCAACACAGAAGAACAAATAAGCAAGATGAATATTATATTTATAGCGATGTTTATGTTTATGTTCAGTATGGGAATTGCTTCATTATGGGAAATAGGAGAATTTAGTATGGACCATATAATGCATACACATACTCAAGTAGGAGGACTTACAGATACAGTAATGGATATGATTGATGCTCTTGTAGGATGTTTAGTATCAATTCCATATGCATTGAAAAAAATTAGAAATAAAAAAAATTAAGAATCTAGTCAATTCAAATCATTTTCATAAATGTTTCATATTATATACATAGCGATAATTTATATTATAAATAAAAGATATTGATTATTTGGAGGAATAGAATGGGTAATAAAAATATTTTTTCGAAGATAAAAAAATATATATCAAAATTACTCGATTCAACATTATTAATAGTAATTGCATTATTATTGATATTTTTGACTATGCTCTACGTATATATAAGACCTATAGATAGTAATATAAAAAATGATTCTAAAGAAATAGTTGCATACATAGACGGAGAAAAACTAAGATTCAATGAAGTAGAAAAAAGAGCAGAGGAAACATTCTATATAGATAAAAATAACACGATAGAAAATTTAGGTTCTGATACTTATAAAAAAGAACTAATTAAATATGTTGTTTATGAAGATATTCTCTATAGAAAGGCTAAGGAAGAAAATATACATGTGACAAAGCAAGAAATAGAGGATACATACTGTAGTGTAGAAAAATTTATAACTAGTAAGTTTAATTTAGATGATGCTGAGTTTAAGAATAAGTATGCTGATGATAAGAATAAGTTGGTAAAAAGTATGAGAAAATCTATAAAGGCTTATAAGTACTTAGATGAAAAAACTAGGGTGAGTGATTCAGAGGCTAGAGCATACTATGATGCCCATAAAGATAAGTTTAGAGAAGGAGTGTACAGGGATATATTTATAAGTACTGTCGATAGCTCTGGTAAAAAACTTAGCAAAGAAGAGATAGATAATGCTGAAAATAGAGCAAATGAAATCTATAGAAAATTAGAAGAAGGATGCAAGTTTGAAGATTTAGAGGACGAGTATTCTGAAGACATTGAAGGAACTATCCCTGGAGGATTAGGTGATCTTGAAATGAGCTTTACAGATCAAAAATTAAGAAATAAAATTTCTACTTTAAAAGTTGGCGAATGTATTGAAAAACCTCTTAGAAGTGCTTATGGATACCATATTATAAAAAGAGTTGGTACAGAGGAAGAGCCTTTTGATAAGGTAAAAGAGGAAATAAAAAGTATGCTTTCTTATAAAAAACAGATTAAGCTTATAGAAAGTTTAATGAAAGAATACAATGTAGAAATTAAAGATAAGTATAAGTAAAAAATAAGGTGTGGCGAACTTGCTACACCTTTTTAATTTTTTGATATAAATGTAAAAAATAGAAGGAATTGAAAAATTAAAAAAGAATAATAATATAGTATAGAAAAAATATATAAAAAATAAAAAAGGGGTGTTTTATATGATAAGAAAAAAATTAGAAACAACTACACAAGTTAGAGAACATGTTCAAGGCGGAAAAGGCAAAGGTGACTTTACTGTATTAGTAACACCAGAGGAATTAAGAGGGCATGGTAGACTTTTCAACAGAATAGTTTTAGAACCAGGTGCTTCAATAGGAGAACACGACCATACTAAAGACTTTGAAGTATATTATATACTTAGTGGAAAAGGATTAGTTAATGACAATGGAGAAGAAATTGTTGTAGAAGAAGGCGACGTTATATACACAGCAGATGGAGCAAAACATTCTATAGAAAATATAGGAGATGGTCCATTAGATTTCTTAGCTGTAGTTCTTTTTGACGAAAAATAATATGATACATTATACAGAATTGTTTGAAAAATTATTAAAAAAATGATATATTACTTTTAGGTATTATTTTGAAAATATAAAGTAAAGGAGGAGATATAAAATGAAAGATTTTAATAAAAATAAAAAAATAATATTATTGATAATAATTATACCACTTCTCCTAGTAGGACAGTATTTTATGTTTTCAAAAGGAATAATAAGTCCTCTAGTAAAAGGTGTAGAAATAAAGATTATTGGAGGAAATTATATAAAAGACTTAGATAAATACATAGTAAAACAAGGTGATGAAGTAGAAATATCAGCAGGAAATTATGTGAAAATACCTGGATATGCAAAGGATCCAGAGCTTTGGTTTAATGTACTAGATGATACTTGTATTGCAGAAATAAAAGGAAATAAAATGAAAGCATTAAAAGAAGGATATACATCTGTAGCTGTTATGAAGGGAAGCCGATTAATTAAAAAAGCTATGATAAAAATAGTAAATCCAGATGTTGAAAGTTTAGACCTTGATTTAAGTGATAGTTTAAAATATGTTGGCGATAAGGCTACTATAACTAGTTCTGTTGCAATATCAAACTATAAAAAATTTGAGGATACATATAAGACTAAATATCTAAGTAGCGATGAGTCTGTCATAAAAATAGATGGAGATAATGCAATGGCTGTAGGTGTAGGAAGTGCAACTATAAGTGGTGAATGTGGTGGAAAAACTGTAGAAATCCCTTTAGAAATACAAGCTAAGGTTGCTAAGTTAGACGTGCCAAGTGAGTTTGTACTAGAGGAAGGTCAGAGTGCAACAATAAAAGCAAAAGTGACGACATCTCCAAAAGGATTAAAAGCTCCAAAAGTAGAATATTCTTATTCCAGTAAAAAGAAAAAAGATGAGAGAGCAGCCTATATATCTGATGCAGGTAAAATATCTGCTATAAGAGAGGGAACTGAAAAAATACTTGTATCATGCGGAGAAAAAAAGGCAACTATAAAAATAACAGTCAAGAAAAGAAGTATAAAAAATAGCTCAATAAAGAACATAAACTATTCATATAATGTAGAAGATGAAAAAGTAAAAATAGGAATAAGCTGGGATTCTTTAGATGGAATAAAAAATTATGATATCTACTTCAAAAATTATGATGATGAAGGGTATGAAGTGCTAAAATCAATTCCACAAACTGAAGAAAAAGAAGGAAAAATCAACACAAATATAGAAGTTGAATCATCTGATGGTGAAAACGACGAAAAAGGTCTAGAAATATACATTGTAGGAGTAGGTGAAAAAGAGTCTACAAAACCTAGTGAAAAAATTACAATTAAATACAATAAAAACTAAAACGAAAAAAATCCCTCCAGCGAAAACTGGAGGGTAATTTTTTAGAACATACAGTATATTAGATAAAATTAAATGGGTATATAGAATTTTTTCTGTAAATAAGCCCTCTATGGCTTAAACTACCGTTAGGTAGTATAATAGACTTAAAATAATTTATGAATAAATGGCTAACGCCCTTTAAAACATAATATTATTTATTTTGTTGCAAGTCAAGAAAACCAGCTAAAAAAGCCGGCTTTCTTGACTTTTTTAATTATTACAATCTATCTTCATACATTATTGAAAGTTCTCCATAAATATATCCCCAGTTTCTAATAGGCATACTCCATTTTTTGCTTATTTTTTCAACTGATAGATATAGTGATTTTTCTAAGGAAATCTTGTTTGGAAAAACAGTTCTTTTTTTATTTATTTTTCTAAGCTGCGAATTTACACTTTCAATGGCATTTGTAGTATAAATTACCTTTCTAGTTTCTGGTGAAAATTTAAATATCGGTATAATTGAATCCCAGTTACTAAACCAAGATTTCATAGAATTTGGATATTTTTCATTCCATTTTTCTGAAGTACGTTCTAAATTAGCTAGAGCCTGTTCTTCATTAATGGCATGATATATTGTTTTTAAATCATTAGCAAATTCCTTTCTATCTTTGTATGATACATATTTTAATGTATTTCTAACTTGATGAACAATACATCTTTGATATTCAGTATTTGGAAAAGCGGAGCTTATCGCTTCTTTTATTCCTGATAGTCCATCAGCACAAACGATTAAAATATCTCTTACACCTCTATTTTTTAATTCATTTAGCACAGAAAACCAATACTTAGAGCTTTCAGTATCTCCAATATACAATCCTAGAATTTCTTTGTATCCTTCGGAACTTATACCAAGAATTACATAGACAGCTTTTTTCTTAACAGAACCATTTTCTTTAACAGAGAAATGGATAGCATCTATATATACAACAGGATATACACTTTCAAGAGGTCTATATTTCCATTCTTCGATTTTAGGTATTATTTTATCAGTTACATCTGAAATCATTCCTTCAGATAGTTCAAATCCATAAATATCCTCTATTTGAGAAGTTATATCTCTATTACTCATGCCTAAAGCATACATATTTATTATCTTTTGCTCTATTTCAGAAATATCCTTTTGTCTTTTTTTGACAATTTGAGGTTCGAAAGAAGAATCTCTATCTTGAGGAACATCAATCTCATATTCTCCCATTCCAGATCTTACCCTTTTTGTTTTATATCCATTTCTTGAGTTAGTATTTTCACCACGTTCATATTTTTCATACCCAAGATGCTCATTCATTTCAGATTCAAGCATCTCTTGAATAGTATCACCTAAAAGATCTTTAAGTGCATCCTGAATGTCTTGAGCGGTTTTAATTTCATATGTTTTAATTAGCTCCGCTATTATATTTTTCTTTTCTGGATTTAATGGTTCTCTTTTCTTTCTGCCCATAAAAAATCGCCTCCTATGATTAATTTGATATTACCATAGAAGGCGATTAAATTTACAGACTTTTTTTCATATACTCAATTAAATTGAGAAGAATTTTGCTGCATTGTTATAAAATACATCTTCTTGAGCTTTTTCATCTAGTCCGCTAGTTATGACCTTTTGCATTTCTATTGTTGGATGATGGAAAGGTGTATCAGTACCAAACATAATTCTATCAGACCCTACAGTTTCATAGGCTTCACGAATTTTTATCTGCATAGGCATACCAGACATTTCTAGGTAGATATTTGAATAACGACGTGCCATTTTAAGTGCAGCATCTATATATACACCATGACCATGCCCCATGTGAATCATCATTATTTTTACATTTGGATGACGTTCTGCAAGAAGACCAATTTGCCAAGGTAAAGAATATGGTGGGTGTCCACTGTGAATACATATTGGTACATTATATTTTTTTGCAATTTCAAGAACTGGATCTAAAACAGCAGCATCTGCACAATAAGCGTGGCGAAGAGGGTTTAACTTAACAGAAGTAAAGCCTTTTTTTAAATAAGACTCCATTGAGTCCACAGTTTTTGGTTCTAAAGGATTTACATATAAACAACCTATTATACGTCCTGGATGACGTTCCATCATTCTAAGTGTAATATCATTATCTTCATTACATAATACAGTACGCTCAATATTGTATTTGTTCATCTGCTTTAAAAGACCTTCTTCAGTGATTCCAACATCAGCCCATCCTCCAATATAGCCAATATGTGCATGTGCATCGATAATTTTCATTTCAAGATTCCTTCTTTCTTAATTTATTTTTTTGACTAAAGTTTTAGTTAAAGCTACAGACATTAACATGAAAATTGTTATACCAAATCCAGTTTGTAGGAATATATTCGGAATAGAAAGAATAGCTGGCTCAAAGCCAATTAATACAATTTTCACTATTGTGTATGCTATAATCTGGAATAGTCCACCAGAAATAGAGCCAATCATTTGTAACTTTTTGCTAGTAGGATTTAAATGGATAATACTACCCATGATGTATCCCATAATAAACTTAATGATTAAAGTAGGTAGAATCCATAAAGGTGCTCCTGCTAGAAAATCAGAAAGTGCACCACCTATTCCCGCAGCTATAGAGCCATTTTTGCGTCCTAGTAAGATAACCCCTAGAAAAATCATACAATCCCCAAGATGACTGTAACCACCAGTTGCTGGATTCGGAATACGAATTGCGTAGGTAGCTACAAAAATAATTGCAGCCATCAAAGCAGTTTTAACAAGTTCTCTTGTCTTATTAGATGTGTTATTCATGTTTATTGCTCCCTCCAAATTTTAAAATTTATAATTAACACCCCTTTTATTAATTTCGTATTTAGTATACAATGTATTAACTTTGAAAGCAATAATACTTTTTCTATAATACTATAAAAAAACCCACGTTGAAAAACGTGGGTTAATGGTTTTATTGCCCTTTTGGATTATCAAAATTACTCATTTGAATTTCTTGAGATTTAGTTTCTACATATTCAGTAATATATACCTTTAATACACCCATTATTGGAGTTGATAAAATCATACCTGGTATTCCAAAGAATCCACCACCTACAGTTACTGCAAGTATTGTAAGGAATGGACTTAAACCAAGCTGTCCACCTACTACTTTAGGCTCTATAAAGGCAACTTCTACCTGCTGAACCACAAGAAGATATATCAAAGAGAATAATGCTATTTTGGGATCGTTGAATAGGTTTATTAAAACAACTGGAGTCATACCTATTGCTGGCCCAAAATAAGGAATCATATTCATAAGCCCCATCAAAGTACCAAATAATAATGCGTATTTAGATTTCAATACGAAAAGACCTATTCCAGAAAGTACACCGACTATTATTGAATCAAATATCTTTCCTGTAAAGTATTTACCTACATTATCGTTAAGGTCTCTTGAAACTGTTAATACAAAGCTTGCTTTTTTATCTCCAAGAACTACATATACTGCTTTTTTTAGAAAATCGAATATTTTTTCTTTTTCAAGAAGTATGTAGAAGCAGATGATAAATGCCAATACAAAGTTAAATATAAACTTACCAAATGAGAATGTCTTTTTAAATATTTCTCCTATAGATCCAACAAATAAGCTGCTTAAATTAGGAAGCATATTTGAAATCTTATCCCAAATTTCCTGCATTGTAGCTGCATCTATATTTTCTAAATGTCTTGAAACATTTATTAAGAATTGCTCGGTTTCAGCAAAATACGTTGGAGCATTATTTACTATGTCTATAATACTCTCTATTATTACAGGTAATGTCATAACTAGTATAGTAAGCAATACTACGATAAGTCCCCCGTAAGTTATAAATAAAGAGGCTCCTCTTTTAGCTTTAAATTTGTTTTCAAAAAACTTTATAATTGGATTAAATATATAAGCTAAAACAAAAGCTATAACGAAAGGCATAAGTAAACCGATAAGGAAATCTAACATCCCAAAGAAATACTGGTAGTTATCTATTAGTTTTATAATTAAATAAGTTAAAACTAGTGTAAAAACTACATTTAAGTAAACTTTCTTTTTCTTACGTCTAACACTCAATATTTTAAACTCCTTTCAAAAAATTTTAAGTTTTAAATAATTTTTAAAAAGCTATAAAAAAGATTATACATTTTTTAATTGCTTTATACAAGGGATTAAATATTAAGAAAAAATAAAGAAAAAATCAAATAAAAAAAAATAAATTGAAGTGAAAGAATGAAAAGTTGCAAAATTATTGACTAAATTAAAAACTACTGATATAATTGCAAATAGATAGCACAATTTTTAAAAATAAGAATTGTATATATTTATATTAAATGCAGTGAAAAGAAGAGTAGGTATTTTCTAATAGTTACAGAGAGTCGGCGTTGCTGAGAGTCCGATTGCTAATTGTCTATACTGAAGAACATCTTGGAGCAGCTGACCGAAAGCATTTGTTAGTAGGCTCAGACGGTAGGAACCGTTATATTCCATAAGCAAAAGCTTTATGAGTGGCTGAGATTATCAGCAATCAGGGTGGTACCGCGAATTGATTATTATACCTTTCGTCCCTATTATGGGATTGAAAGGTTTTTTTATTTTAAAAAAGAAAAGGTGGAGAAAAATATGCAGAAAGAATTTTTAGAAATAAAAGAGCTTTATAGAAACAAAGAAGCTCATGTTGGGCAGACTGTAAAAGTTGCTGGATGGATAAGAACATCAAGAATGTCAAAAAACTTCGGATTTATAGAATTAAATGACGGAAGTTTCTTCAAAAATATGCAGATAGTATTAGATGAAAAATTAGAAAACTTCAAAGAAATAGGTAAATTACCTATATCATCATCAATACTTGTAGAAGGTGAATTAGTATCAACAGAAGGTGCTAAACAGCCAGTAGAAATACATGCAACAAAAGTAGAAGTAGAAGGTATGTCAGATAGCTCATACCCACTTCAGAAAAAAAGACATACATTAGAATACTTAAGAACAATAGCACACTTAAGACCTAGAAGTAATACTTTCTCTGCAGTATTCAGAGTTAGATCTTTAGCAGCTTATGCTATACACAAATTCTTCCAGGAAAGAAACTTCGTATACGCTCACTCTCCAATCATAACAGGAAGTGACTGTGAAGGTGCTGGAGAAATGTTCAGATTAACTACATTAGATATGGAAAATCTTCCAAGAACAGAAGAAGGAAAAATAGATTACTCTAAAGACTTCTTCGGTAAAGAAGCTAACCTTACTGTTTCTGGACAGTTAAATGCTGAAATAATGGCTCTTGCTTTCAGAAATGTTTATACATTTGGACCAACATTCAGAGCAGAAAACTCATACACTGGTAGACATGCATCTGAATTCTGGATGATAGAACCTGAAATAGTATTCGCTGACCTTGAAGATAACATGGAATTAGCAGAAGATATGATAAAATACATAATAAACTATGTAATGGAAAATGCTCCAGAAGAAATGCAGTTCTTCAATAGTTTCATAGACAAAGGATTATTAGAAAGATTAAACAACGTAGTAAACTCTGACTTCGTAAGAATAACTTACACAAAAGCTATAGAATTACTACTTGAATCAGGACATGAATTCGAAAACCCAGTAGAATGGGGATGCGACCTTCAGACTGAACACGAAAGATATATAACAGAAGAAATATACAAAGCTCCAGTATTCGTTACTGACTATCCAAAAGATATAAAAGCATTCTACATGAGAATGAATGAAGATGGTAAAACAGTAAGAGCTATGGACTTATTAGTTCCAGGCGTTGGAGAAATAGTTGGAGGATCTCAGAGGGAAGAAAGAGAAGACGTACTTCGTGCAAGAATGCAGGAAATGAACTTAAATGAAGAAGATTACTGGTGGTATCTAGAACTTAGAAAATACGGAACAGCTACTCACTCTGGTTTCGGTCTAGGATTCGAAAGAATAATAATGTACATGACTGGTATGTCAAACATAAGAGACGTAATACCATTCCCAAGAACTCCTAAAAATGCAGAATTCTAATAAATAAAGTAAAAAAGGACTATTGCAATTTATGCAACAGTCCTTTTTTAAATATGTATAATAAAATAAATTGGGGTTAGAGGCAAATTTTATTTACCAGATATGCATAAAGTGCTGTAATGTTAATGTAACAGCTGTTATACCTATCCAGCAAGACATTCCAAGAAGTATTGGTTTACCACCACTTCTAACTAACTTAACTATATCTGTATTGAATCCTATTGCAGCCATAGCCATTATTATAAAGAATTTAGATAACTCTTTAAATGGTAGGAAGAACTCTGGAGATACACCAGCAGATGTAGCCACTGTAGTTATTATACTTGCTCCTATAAAGAACAGTATAAAGAATGGGAATACCTGTTTTAGTGGTATACTATTACCATTTTCCATCTCTGCTTTTCTAGCTCTTCTAAAAGCTAAGAATAGAGTTATTGGTATAATTGCTAATGTTCTAGTTAATTTTACAGTTACTGCTTTATCAAGTGTCCGGCTTCCTAACTGGTATATACTATCCCAAGTAGATGCAGCTGCTGTTACTGAAGAAGTATCATTAACTGCAGTTCCAGCAAATACTCCAAATGCTTCACCAGATGTTGTAGAGAAGCCAAGAAGAGCACCTAAACTAGGGAATATTAAAGCAGCTAGTACGTTGAATAAGAAGATGACTGATATAGCTTGAGCTACTTCCTCTTCATTGGCATCTATAACTGGTGCAGTGGCAGCTATTGCAGAACCACCGCAAATAGAAGATCCAACACCTATAAGTGTAGATATTTTTTCAGGCATATCTAATTTTCTATGAAGTAGATATGAAATTATAAGTGAAGTAGATATTGTGCAGATTATTATAGGTAAAGATTGTTTACCTGTTTCCATAACTACTTCAAGATTCATACCGAATCCTAAAAGGACTACAGCATACTGTAATATTTTTTTAGATGTATATTTAATTCCAGGTTCGTATGGATCTTTATTTTTTATAAACATTGTAAGAACCATACCAATAAGTATTGCAAACACTGGACCTCCTATTATCGGGAATTTTTTTCCTAGTAATACTGAAGGGATAGAAATGGCTAAGCACATTAAAAGCCCCTTCCATTTTTCTTTTATAAAGTTCATATAAGTTAATCCTCCTAAAGCTTACATTTATGAGTTGTTTTTACATTGATGCGTTTATTGCAGCTATTGTTCCGTCTGATACAGCAGTTGCAACCTGTCTAACTGGTTTAACTCTTATATCACCAACTGCATAAACACCTTTTATTTCTGTTTCCATTTTTTCATCAACTGGTATAAATCCATTTTCTAGTTTTAAATCAGTGTATAGCTCTGTGTTAGGAACAGTACCTGCATAGACAAATATACCGCATCCTGGATCTGATATTGTTTCTATGCTACCAGTTTTTTCATCTGATATATCAAGAGATTCAACTCTTTCTTTTCCGTAAACAGCGTGAAGTCTTGATCCTAATTTTACATTTATATTACTAGTTTTTTTGATTTTTTCTCTAAATTCTGCTATACATCCAAGAGAATCTTCAAAATGTATTATTGTAACAGTTTTAGCAAACTGTGCAAGATATAGAGCTTCTTTTATAGCGCCATCTGCACCACCTACAACATATACATTTTTACCTATATAATCTTTACCATCTTTAGCAGCATTAAGACCTATTCCTTTTCCTGCTAATTCTAATTCGCCTTCTATACCAAGTTTTCTTGCTCTAGTACCGTTGGCTATTATTATTTTTTTAGCTTTATAAAGATTGTTATTAGTGAATACTAATTTAACATCGCCTTTTAAATCTACATTGTTTACATCTTCATAAACTATTTCTATTCCTGCGTTTTCAGCCTGTTCTTTTAGTCTTTCAGCAAAACTTATTCCTGTTTCACCATTTACTATTCCTGCGTAATGAGTTACTGTAGAAACTTTTCCTATAAGTCCACCAACTTTTTCTTTTTCTATTATAAGTACTTTTTTTCCTCTACTTTTAGCATATATTCCAGCACTTATACCTGCTGGTCCTGCTCCTATGATTACTATATCGTACATAATTCCGTTCCTCCTTTTAAAAATTAAAGTGTTTAAATTTTTTAATTAGCTTTTGTTTTGCGTTTGTTTTTTCTATGCTTTAACTATAAACCTTAATAACTATTTTGTAAAATTATGTATAATAATATATAGATAAATATATCTTATGATATAAAATTTACCGTTCTTTATGGTAGAAAAATCAATATTAATATAAAATAAGTTTATACGCTAAAATACTAGAATAGCAAAATAGGATAATAGGAAAGTATGTTATATAAGGTTAAAAGGATCTTTTTAAAATAAGATGTGTAGAGGAAAGCACAAAGTTTTGGAGGAAAGATATGCTAGATTTTAGAATTGAAACATTTTTAAAGGTATGTGAGTATATGAATTTTACTCACGCTGCAGAAGCGCTTTGTATGACTCAGCCAGCTGTATCTCAGCATATAAAATATCTTGAAGAAAAATACGAAGCACCATTATTCATAAGGGATAAGAAGAAACTAAGTCTTACACCAGCTGGTGAAATACTTAGATCTACTTTAGAAACAATGAGAAATGATGAAACCACAATGAAAAATAGAATGAAGGAAAGTATGATAGGAAAGAAAATACTTACATTTGGGGTAACTATGACTATTGGTGGATATACAGTTATTCCTTCATTGATAGATTTTGTAAAAGAAAATCCAGATATGGATTTTCAGGTAAAGTATGGAAATACTCAGACACTTCTTTCGTATCTTCATGAAGGAAGTATAGATTTTGCAATAGTTGAAGGATACTTTAAAGCTGATAATTACAACACAAGAGTATTTAAGACAGAGGACTACATAGCCGTAGCTGCTAAAGATCATGAATTCCAAAAGGAAGTGAAAGTTTTAAAAGACCTTACAAACGAAAGACTTATTATAAGAGAAAATGGCTCTGGAACTAGAGCAATACTTACTAAGAGTTTAGCTGTTAAAAACCTTACTGTAGAAGATTTTCCAAGAACAATAGAGATAGAAAATATTCACACTATAGTAGATTTATTATGTCGGGATTGTGGAATATCATTTTTATATAAATCTGCTGTTGAAAAAGAAATAGAAAATGGAACATTAAAAGAAATCAAATTAGATGATTTTAAAGTTAGTCATGATTTTACATTCTTATGGAATAAAGATAGTGCATTTTCAGAGGATTATGAAAAGATATTTGAGATTTTTAAAAGTTCATTAAAATAAGTTCTTTAAGCTAGAATTAAGTTTTGTATTGTATTATATTTCTATAAAATGAAATAGGAGTGGATACGGATGAGCACAAATTTTGAATTTAAAAAACCTAATTTTGATAATATAAAAGAGAATATGAGTGGGCTGAAGGATAAAATAAACTTAAAAAGAGAAGGAAATCAGCCATTAAAGGTTGCAGGAATAGCTTTTGTTATACTTCTTATTGTTTCTATAATAGCAAGTTCTGTGCGGAGACAGTTTTTAGGCGGTATAGGAAATGTTAATATGTTTAGTATACTTTTAGGATTAAATCTTATTGGAGTTAGAATAAGAAGTAATGGAATGATGATGTTCTCTTCATCTACAATAAATATAGGAGTAATAGTTCTATTATTGATACCTATTTTAGCTTTAGTAGTTGCAAATTTATTTATATATAGAAGAAAAATAGAATCTATTGATAGATGTATTATTGAAGCGCTAAAAGTAGGTTTTGTATATGGTCTATTATTAGCTATAACATCAATGTTTAGTACAACAAGAATAAATCTTGGAATGGGAAATATATTTGGGTTCGGAAATAATTATATAGCTATAGGTTATAAATTCTTCCCAGCATTTGGAAACGGATTTTTAATAGCATTTTTAACATCTGTTATTTTAAATTATAGAAAAGAATTCCATGGAGAGTACTACACAACAGATATAGTATCAGATGCAGTTAGAGAGTTTTTTAAATTATCTTTAATAATTTTAGTTATAACAGCTATAGTAGTATTTACAAAGAATTCTACATTATATGATTTTGGACTTTCTGAGTATTCTAAAGGTGGTGCTGTAGTAGCGTATATTATGCAAATGACAGCATATTTAGTTACAATAGCTACAGGCGGCATAGTACATGTCGGTGACTCTTCATCTGTATCTATATTTAGTATATTTAACAGTGCTACATTTACAGATACAAAACTACTTATACGGATTATATTCTGTGTATTTGCTATAGCTATGATTTTTGTTGGAGCAAATATATATAGAAATTATAGATTTGAAAATAGAAAAACAGTTCTACATTTCAGTATAGCATTTGGATTTTTAGTTGGTTTAGGGGCTAAGTTTAGTGCTATTTCAATATCAGGATCAATGATGCAGAATATGTCATCTATGGATTTGACAGTTAGAGCTGGAACATTTACTACATTTGTTATATCTATCTTATTCACTGTAGTATTTACAGAAATAGGATATAGGGTAGCACCTCATTTAGATGATTTATTCAAGTAAAAATAATGTTATAAAATTATAAATGAAAATTTATTTCTATAATAAAATGAAAATTATTTTATATAATCACTGCAAAAAATGAAAATTGCAGTGATTTTTTTGCTTAATTATCAAAAATAACTACAAAAGTCAGTTAAAAGATGTATAAAAGAAATTTTATTTCAAAATTTGAATAAATTTATGAAAATATATTGCGCAAAATGAAAATGCGTGGTAGAATTTAATTGTTGAAAACGATATTAGAAAAATAAAAATTGAAATAAACTTTCAAAAGGAGGTAGATTGATGCTAGATTTAGTAAAAGGAAAATTAATAGTATCATGTCAGGCATTACCAGATGAACCACTTCATAGCTCATTCATAATGGGAAGAATGGCAAATGCAGCAAAAGAAGGTGGAGCAGCTGGTATAAGAGCACAGGGTGTTGAAGATATAAAAGAAATAAAAAGAGTAACAGGACTTCCTGTTATAGGAATAATAAAAAGAAATTACGATGATTCAGAAATATATATAACACCTACAAAAAAAGAAATAGACGAGCTTCTAACAACAGGATGTGAAATGATAGCTCTTGATTGTACAGATAGAAAAAGACCAGGAGATGAAAATCTTGCTGAGTTAATAAAATATATAAAAGAAAATAATGTACTAGTTATGGCAGATATATCTACTTATGAAGAAGCTATGGAAGCTGAAAAATTAGGTGTAGATTGTGTTTCTACAACACTTGCAGGATACACATCTTACTCAGTAAATAAAGTAGGACCTGATTTTGAATTAATAGATAGACTTGTTAGCGACTTAAAAGTACCAGTTATAGCAGAAGGGAAAATAAATACTCCTGAAGATTTAAAAGAAGTATATGCACACAATGTATTTTCTGCGGTAGTTGGTTCAGCTATAACAAGACCACAGTTAATAACAGCTAAATTTGCAAATGCAATAAAATAGTAGCAAGAGTAAGTCATTACTTACTCTTTGGTTTGAAAATAAAGAATATTGCGACGTTTAGGAAAACGTTAATTAAAAAATGTAACTTTCATCCGTAAAGGATGCGTAAATAAAAAATAAAATAAATTATAAAAATTTGGAGGATTGGAAAATGAAAACAACAGATATGAAAGGTATTTATTCAGCATTATTAGTTTCTTTTGATGAAAATGGAAACGTAAACGAACAGGGGACAAGAGAAATAATAAGACACAATATAGATAAAATGAAAGTTGATGGATTATATGTTGGTGGAAGTACAGGAGAAAACTTCATGCTTTCAACTGATGAAAAGAAAAGAATATTTGAAATAGCTAAAGATGAAGCTAAAGACGAAATAAAATTAATAGCTCAGGTTGGTTCAGTAAACTTAAAAGAAGCTGTAGAACTTGCAAAATTCACAACAGATTTAGGATACGATGCAATAAGTGCAGTTACACCATTCTACTATAAATTCGATTTTGAAGAAATAAAACACTACTATAACACAATAATAAACTCAGTAGATAACAGATTAATAATATACTCAATACCATTCTTAACAGGTGTAAACATGAGTTTAGATCAGTTCGCAGAATTATTCGAAAATGAAAAAATAATAGGTGTTAAATTCACTGCAGCAGACTTCTACTTATTAGAAAGAATGAGAAAAGCATTCCCTAATAAATTAATATTTGCTGGATTCGACGAAATGATGTTACCAGCTACAGTTTTAGGAGTAGATGGAGCTATAGGTTCTACTTTCAATGTAAACGGTGTTAGAGCTAGACAGATATTTGAACTTGCTCAGGCTGGAAAAATAGAAGAAGCTAGAGAAATACAGCATGTAACAAATGATTTAATAACAGATATATTAGATAACGGATTATATCACACAATAAAAGCTATGTTAGAAGAAGAAGGAGTACACGCTGGTCTTTGTAGAGAACCAATGAAAAAAACAACTCCAGAAATGGCAGCAAGAGCTAAAGAAATACACAAAAAATATTTTTAATAAATAAGTAATAAATAGGGATAGATTATATATAAGTCAATGGAGGATTATAAATAATGGTAGGATTTACGATGATCGATTTAGTCGTATTAGTAGTTTATCTACTAGCGGTTTTATTCGCTGGACTTTTCTTCTCGAAAAAGGAGATGAAAGGAAAGGAATTCTTTAAAGGTGATGGTACTATACCATGGTGGGTTACATCAGTTTCAATATTCGCGACTTTACTAAGTCCAATATCATTCCTTTCGCTAGCAGGAAACTCATACGCAGGAAGCTGGATTTTATGGTTTGCTCAGTTAGGTATGTTTATAGCAATACCTTTAACTATAAGATACTTCCTTCCTTTATACAGTAGGTTAGAAATAGATACAGCTTATCAGTATCTTGAAATGAGATATGAAAGCAAAGGTCTTAGAATATTAGGTGCTCTAATGTTCATAATATATCAGATAGGACGTATGTCAATAATAATGTACCTTCCATCTGTAGTACTTTCAACATTAACAGGTATAAATGTAAATGTTCTTATAGTAGTAATGGGTATAATAGCAATAATATACTCTTACACTGGTGGTTTAAAAGCCGTTTTATGGACAGATTTCATACAGGGAATGGTTCTTATAATAGGTGTAAGTGGTGCGTTAATATACATGATAAGCCAGATAAACGGTGGATTTGGAGAAGTAATGAGTACTCTTACAACAGGAAATAAATTCTTATTACCTGATGAAAAATTATTCGATCCAAACTTCTTACACACAAGTGCATTTATAATATTCTTTGGTGCTGGTCTTAATACATTATCATCTTATGTATCAAGTCAGGATGTTGTTCAGAGATTTACAACTACAACAGATATAAAACAGTTAAATAAAATGACTTATGGAAACGGAATACTTTCAATGGGATTAGCAACAATATTCTATTTAATAGGAACTTGCTTATTCGTATTCTACGGACAGAATCCAGAACTTGCTCAGACTGTTCAGCAGGACCAGATATTTGCATCATATATAGCTTATGAATTACCAGTAGGTGTAACTGGAATACTTTTAGCAGCAATATATGCAGCATCTCAGTCAACTTTATCAACTGGATTAAACTCAGTTGCAACAAGTTGGGTTCTAGATATACAGGCTCTATTATCTAAAGAAGAAATTCCAATGGAAAGACAGACTAAAATAGCACAGTATGTATCATTAGGAGTAGGAATATTTGCAATAATAGTAGCAATAGTACTTGCTAGTGGAAATATAAAATCAGCTTATGAATGGTTCAATAGTTTCATGGGACTTGTTCTAGGAGTTTTAGCTGGAGTATTTATACTTGGAGCATTCTCTAAAAAAGCAGATAGCAAAGGTGCTTATGCAGGATTTATAGCATCAGCAATAGTAGTAGTATACTTAAAATACTTTGTACCAGAAGTTACTTACTGGGCATACTCTTTAATAACAATAGCTATATGTGTAGTTGTTGGTTTAATAGTAAGTAAATTCACTAACAAAGATGGAAAAGAAGCAAAATCAGAAACAACTGTATTCTACGGTAAAAACTAATTATATAAAATTGCAACCAACCAAAGTGCTTATATAATTTAAATTATATCATCTAACAATTTAGAGTAATCGCAATTGCGGTTACTCTAAAAAATTATACGGAGGAAAGTAAAATGATCTTTGGAAATATAAACTATGATAAAACAAATTCAGTTTTACCAGAAGATATAAAAAAATGCTTTGAATATGCAAAGGAAAACAATCTTTTAGATTTTGAAAAAGGATCTCATGTAATAGATGGAGATGATTTCTTTGTAAATATAGTTGGATACGATACAACTGTAAAAGAAGAAAGATTCTGGGAAGCTCATAGAAAATATATAGATGTACACATAATGTTAAGTGGAGAAGAAAGAATAGCTCTTAACTTCATAGAAAACTTAGAACAGAAAGAATTCCAGGAAGAAGGAGATTTTCTTCCATTAGAAGGAGATGCAGTTAATTCAGAAGTAGTACTTAGAAGTGGAGACTTTTTAGTATGCTATCCTGAAGATGCACACATGACAGCGCTAAAAGCTGGTGAAGAAAAAAGCTCAATAAAAAAAGCGATTTTCAAAGTTATAATAAAATAGTTGAATATAAAGATAATTAAGGAGGCTATTTTATAATTAGCCTCTTTTTTGCGTAAAAGCGCTAAACTTGAAGAAAAATAAATAATATGTTAATATATTAAAGATTTATAAATCGGAGGAATCAAAATGAGTAAATATGTTTGTATAGATATCGGCGGAACTTCTATAAAATACGGATTAGCTAATGAATTAGGAGAAATATTAGATAGACAGGAAATGGACACTGAAGCTCTTGAAAAAGGTGGACCTGGAATTCTTGAAAAATCTAAAAATATAAGTAGAAAATATATAGAAGAAAATGATGATATAAAAGGTATATGTGTATCTACAGCAGGTATGGTAGATCCAGAAGAAGGAAAAATCGTCTACGCTATAGAAAGTATAATACCAGGATATACAGGACTTGAATTTAAGAAAGAAATAGAAAAAGAATTTAATATACCTTGTGAAGTTGAAAATGATGTAAACTGTGCAGGACTTGGAGAAGCATGGTTAGGATCAGGAAAAGGAAGTAAAACATCTGTATGTATGACTATAGGAACAGGTATAGGAGGAGCAGTAATAATAGATGGTAAAATACACAATGGTTGCTGCAATAGTGCCGGAGAAATAGGACATACAATAATAGAAGGAAATTCATTCCAGGATTTAGCTTCAACTTCTAGCCTTGTAAAAAAGGTAGCAAGATTAAAAAATATGGACTATAAAGATTTAAATGGTAAAATAATATTTGAAGAGGCAAAAGCTGGAGATGAGATATGCGTATTATCTTTAAAAGAAATGATAAGAGTTTTAGCTTTAGGTATTTCTAATGTAGCATACCTTGTAAATCCAGATACTGTAATTCTAGGTGGAGGAATAATGGCTCAGGAAGAGTACATAAGACCAATTTTAGATGAAGAATTAAAGAAAATATTAGTTGAAAGAGTTTATGAGAATACAAGAATAGAATTTGCATATATGAAAAATAGTGCAGGTATGATAGGAGCTCTACGCAACTTTTTAAATAAACATGCGGAGGAATAAATGAGTATATTAAAACAGCTTGAAGAACCAAATTTTAAAGCAACGAAATCTGATAAAGTATTAATCGAGTATATAAAGGAAAATATCGAGGATGTTTTTTATAAGTCAATATCTCAGATAGCTAAGGAAAGTGGAATAGGAGAGGCTACTATAACTAGATTTTCTAAGAAAATGGGATATAGTGGACTACAAGATTTTAAGGTTACATTAGCTCGGGAAATATCAGGATTAAAAAATAGAAAAATTATAAATAGAAGTATAGAAAATGATGAAGGCGTTATGGAAAGTGCCAGAAAATTATTTAATTCTAATATAAGAATATTAGAAAATACTTTTAATATAATAGATGGAAATGATATCGAAAAGGCTACAGATATGATTATAAATGCCAAGAAAGTTTTCTTTATAGGTATAGGATATTCTGGTATGACTGCGGAGGATTCTAACTACAAGTTTTCTAGAATAGGGTTTAACTGTATGTCACTTGATAGTAGCCACAATATGATTATGATGGCATCACTTATGGATGAAGATGATGTTATTGTAGCTATTTCTCATTCTGGAGAAACAGACGAGATTATAAAGACAGTTAATATTGCAAAGGCAAATGGAGCGAGTGTTATTTCTGTTACAGAGGACAAGAGTTCTAGGCTGAGAGATATTTCAGATGTTAATTTAGGGTATTTTTCTGGAGAGAGTATACTTGAGACAGGTTCGATTTCTTCAAAGCTGGCACAGTTCTTTATTATAGATCTTGTGTATACTCAGGTTGTTAAAGAGAAGTCTGCTGAGGTTGTTGAGAGAAAGATTAAGACTACTGATGCGATAAAATTGTATAATGAGTAAAAAATTGCTTTCTATTATCTATTGGTAGGAAGCTTTTTTATTCCTAAGGAAATTATAATAATTTAAAACTGTGGAAAACTTATGTACAATAGTAATATGAATGTATTGAAAAAACAAAAAGATGAAAAAATCATTAAGAAAATATTAAAAAATCACTTTGAAGAATTCAAACTAAAATATTGGAATAAAGTTAGAAGAGAAATGAGGGATCAGATAGAAAATACTGTAATAAAGGCTTTAAATTGTGGAAATATAGAAAAAGGATATATAAAACATAAATGTATAGACTGTGGAGAGGAGTATATTCAAGGGTTCACTTGTAAAAGTAAGTTTTGCACAAAGTGTGGAAGAAAATATTCTATGGAATGGGCAGAAAAACAGGTAGAAAATATTCTTGATGTTTCTCATAGACATGCAGTTTTCACAATTCCAGAGGAGTTAAGAGTCTATTTCTACAGAAAGCGAGAGCTTTTAAAAGATTTACAAGATGCTACATATAAGGTATTAGATAGTTTTCATAAAAAGAAAACAAAGGGAGATTATGAATTAGGGGTAATTGCTGTAGTACACACTTTTGGTGGAGATTTAAAATGGAATCCTCACATACATGCCTTATACACCGAAGGTGGAATAGATAGAAATAATAAGTGGTTTAAAAAATTAGATTTCATACCGTATACATATATGAAAAAAGTATGGCGAAAGTTGGTACTAGATATAATAAAAAACAACTTTAGAGATAGAAAAACTAGAAATTTGATAAATAAGTTATATAAGAAAGAATTCTATGTAAATGCAGAAAGACGTTTAACTAATATAAAACAGGCAACTCAATATATAGGTAGATATTTGGCTAGACCAGCTATCGCTGAGTATAGAATAATTAATTACGATGGGAAAAATGTAACTTACTGGTATGAAAACAAAAAACCTAAGGGAAAAAGAGAAATAACTGTAAATGTATTAGAATTTATAGGTAAAATAACCCAACATATTCACCCGAAGGGTTTTAGAGTTGCAAGAAGATACGGTCTATATTCAAGAGTAAAAAATAAATTAAGCATAGAAATATTGAAATTATATAATTTTATGAGACACAGAAATATATCTAAGCTGATAAAAAAGAAGAATACAGTAAAGAAAAATTTTAAAGATAGATTGATAGAATCATTTGGAGTAAATCCTTATATTTGTAAAAAGTGTGGAAAAGACATGATTCTATGGGAAATATGGCATTATAAATATGGATTAATATATAATGTACTAGATAAATCAAATTATAAAAGAATAATCTACGAAGAAATTATAGAAAAAGAAATTTCTTTGAATACAACAACACAAAAAGAATTATTTTAAAAGTCTATTAAATAGGCTAGCTTTGCTATACTCAAATATAAATAATAGTGTATAATTAGTGTAATTAAAATTATTAGGAGAAATAGTATGCTAAAAGAATTAGAAGAAATGAGTAAAGGACAAAAGTTATACAATTATGAATGTAAGTCTTGTGGATTTGAAAAAGGAGTACCAGAATTTATATTAGAAGAACTAAGACAAGATGCATTCTTTTCATTGGGAGCGATAGCTTCGCTAAATGAAAAAAATATGCCAGAATTAATTTGTCCTAATTGTGGAGCTAAATTTGAATACAAAAAAACTGACGACCGTTAGGTGTCAGTTAAAGGTACTGTCACAAGAACACCTTTTAAAGGTGTTCTGTGGCAGTATTTTTTATTTTGAAAAAATTATTTTAAATGTACAAGATGACTTTATTTTATATTATTCTTTAGAACGGTATGTGTATTTAATATGAAAAAAATCAATAATATTGAAAAAAAAACAACATTAAGTTAAACTATAATAATGAACACGAAAAATGGAGGAAAAAGTTATGCATAGCGATAAAAGCTCAAAAATCAGAAGAAAAAAGAACAATGAAAAAAAATATGATACTTTTAGCTTGACTATGGAACTAAATAGACCTTTAATAACTGAAGAAGAATTACAAAAACAAAACGAAGAAAAAGAGAGACAGAAAAAAAGAAAATTAAATAAAAAAATATTTAAAATAGTAATAGCTGTAGTTATTATAGCTCTTGTGAGCTCATTAGCATGGCTTCTAAATGCCTACGAACCACAAGACATAGCTAGAGAAAATTTAGTTTCTAGTAGTGAGGTAAAAGTAGTTGAAGGGGATATAACAGAATTTATACCAAAAGATGTAATATCTCATACTGGTGTTATAATTTACCCAGGAGCAAGGGTTGATGTTAAAGCATATGCACCACTTGCTAATAGATTAGCCCAAAATGGATACAAAGTATTTGCTGTAGATATGCCGTTTAATATGGCAATATTCTCATCTCATAAGGCAGATAAAGTAATTGAGGAAAATAAAGACATTGAAAATTGGGTTATAGTAGGACATTCTTTAGGTGGAACTATGGCGACAAATGCATTGGAAGCAAATAATAAAATAAAGGGAATTGTTTATCTGGCATCTTATCCATCAGGGGATAAAATAAAAGAAACAGGAGCAGAAGTATTATCCATCTGGGGTAGTAAAGATGGTGTTATAAATTTTGAAAATCTTATAAAAGCAAGAGAAGATCTTCCAAAAGATACTGAGTATGTAGAAATAGAAGGTGGTAATCATTCTGCATTTGGAGATTATGGACTTCAAAAAGGAGATACAAAGTCTATAATACCTGAAAATAAACAACTAGATATAACTGTAGAAAGTATCTGTAATTTTATAGGCGATAAAATAAATTAAAATATAATATTATAAATAATCAGGAGGAAATCATGAAGGATTTTGTACTAGAATGTTGTGTGGATTCAGTAGAATCAGCTTTAGAAGCTGATAAAGGTGGGGCAGATAGAATAGAGCTTGCTGCTAACTTAATAATAGGAGGTACTTCACCAAGTATAGCATTATACAATGAAATAAGAAGACAGTCAGATATAAAAATATTTGCACTGTTAAGACCAAGATTTGGAGATTTCCATTACACAGAAAATGAATTTAAAATATTAAAAGAAGAAGTTGCCATGTTTAGAGATGCTGGGGCAGATGGTGTAGTTGTTGGATGCTTAAATGTAGACGGAACATTAGATGTAGAAAAAATGGAAGAATTAGTTAAAGAAGCTGGAGATATGCATGTAACATTACATAGAGCTTTTGATATGACAAAAGATCCATTTGAAACATTAGAACAGGCTAAAAAATTAGGAATAAAAACAATACTTACATCAGGGCATAAAAATAATGCTTTAGATGGAAAAGATTTAATAAAAGAATTAGTAGAAAAAGCAGGAGATGACATAGAAATATTAGTAGGAAGTGGAGTTAATGCTAATGTTATAAAAGAATTCTTAGCAGATACAAATGCTACTTCATTCCATATGTCTGGAAAAGTTACTTTAGATAGCAAAATGGAATATAGAAAAGAAGGCGTAAGTATGGGACTTCCTATGATGAGTGAATATGAAATATGTCAGACTAGTGCAGAAAAAATAAGAGAAGCTAGAGAAGTATTAGACAACGCAAGAAAATAATTATCTTAAAAAAATAATTGAAATTTATAATCCGTAGATTTAAAATCTGCGGATTTTTTTGTATTTAATTAAAAAAAGTTGTATTGTATTAACACAGCTACTATAAAAATGGTTATAATATTTAATATAACGAATTACGTTTTCAAAGTAAATTTTCATAACGAAATTGTTGGAGGAGATTAATAATGGAAAAGAAATATATAATGGCACTTGACCGGGGAACTACTAGTTCAAGATGTATAATATTTGATAAAGATGGAAACATAATAAAAATTGCGCAGAAAGAGTTTGAACAGATATATCCAAAACCAGGTTGGGTAGAACACGATGCTATGGAAATTTGGGGATCACAGAGTGGCGTTATGAGAGAGGCTGTAGACACTGCAGGGATAAACCCAGAAGAAATAGCTGCTATAGGAATAACAAACCAGAGAGAAACTACTGTAGTATGGGATAAAAAAACTGGTAAACCTATATATAATGCAATAGTTTGGCAGTGTAGAAGAACTTCAGAAATATGTGACCAGCTAAAAGAAAAAGGTCTAACTGAATGTATAAGAGAAAAAACAGGACTTATTATAGACGCTTATTTCTCTGCAACAAAAGTAAAATGGATACTAGACAATGTAGAAGGTGCTAGAGAAAGAGCTGAAAAAGGAGAATTACTTTTTGGAACTATAGATACTTGGTTAATATGGAAATTAACAGGTGGAAGAGTACATGTAACAGATTATTCAAATGCATCAAGAACTATGATGTATAATATAAATACATTAGAATGGGATAAAGATATATTAAAAGAATTAGACATACCAGAAGTAATGCTTCCTGAAGTCAAAGAATCTAGTTGCATATACGGATATACAAATTCAGGACTATTTGCAGATACAAGAATTCCAATAGCAGGATGTGCTGGAGATCAGCAGTCGGCTTTATTTGGTCAGAACTGTTTTGAAGAAGGAACAGCAAAAAATACTTATGGAACAGGATGTTTCCTATTAATGAATACAGGTGAAAAGCCTGTTAAATCAGAAAATGGACTTTTAACAACTATTTCTTGGGGAGTAGATGGAAAAGTAGAGTACGCACTAGAAGGAAGTATATTTATGGGAGGTGCATCTATTCAGTGGCTTAGAGATGAGCTTAGAATGATAAAGAGTGCAGCTGACAGTGAAAAATATGCTATGAGAGTAGAAAATACTAATGGAGTATATGTAGTGCCTGCATTTACTGGTCTTGGAGCACCATATTGGGATATGTATGCTAGAGGAACAATTGTTGGACTTACTAGAGGTGCTAAAAAAGAGCATTTAATAAGAGCTACTTTAGAGTCAATAGCTTATCAGACAAAAGATGTACTTGAAGCTATGCAAAACGACGCTGGTATAGAGTTAAAATCATTAAAAGTGGATGGAGGAGCTAGCAATAACAACTTCTTAATGCAGTTCCAGTCAGATATACTAAATGTAAAAATAGATAGACCTAAAATAGTTGAAACTACAGCTCTAGGAGCAGCTTATTTAGCAGGTCTTGCAGTTGGATTCTTCAAGAGCAAAGAAGATATAAAGAAAAGATGGATTTGTGATAGAGAATTTGAACCTAAGATGAGTGAAGATATTAGAGAAAAATCTTACAAAGATTGGAAAAGAGCCGTAGAAAGATCTCTTGCCTGGGAAGAATAAACAAAATAGATATCTAATTCTATTTGACTCAAATGGAGGAAAATATGATAGAAGTTACAGAACTATGTAAAGTATTTACAAGAATTACTAGTGATGGAGAGAAAAAAAGATTTGGCAAAAAGGTAAAGGTCAAGGAAGAAGAATTTCTTGCTGTAGACCATATATCTTTTAAAGCTGAAAAAGGGGAAATAGTGGGGATACTTGGACCAAATGGAGCAGGAAAAACGACACTTTTGAGAATGTTAGCTGGGATTTTAACTCCTACATCTGGTAGCGTTGAAATTTGCGGATATAACTACGAAGAAGAAAAGAATCTTGCAAAAAGGGAAATAGGCTATTTATCAGGGAATACTAGATTATATGGAAGATTTTCCCCGAGAGAAATAATGACTATATTTGGTAAAATGTACGAAATGGATGAAAAAAGTATAAAAAAATCCATAGAAAGAATATCAGAAATATTAAGTATGGACGAATTTATAGATAATAGAATAGAAAATTTATCAACAGGTCAGACTCAGAGAACCTCTATTGCTAGATGTCTTATACATTCACCAAACGTATATATATTTGACGAGCCAACTCTAGGCTTGGATATTTTGAGCAGTAGAGCAATAATAGATTTCATGTTACGTGAAAAGCAAAATGGAAAAACTGTTTTATACTCTACTCATTATATGAAAGAGGCTGAAACTTTATGCGATAGAATAATTCTTATATACGAAGGAAAAATTATTGCTGAAGGTAAGCCAGCAGACCTTATGAGAGAAACAAACTCAAAATCTTTAAGACAGGTGTTCATAAAACTAGCGGATAAAGAGGTGGGTTTGAATGAGGATTAAGATAATAAAAGAGATTTTTAAAAAAGAAATTTTGGATATAGTAAGGGATAGAAAAAGTATATTTATGATGATTGTTGTGCCTATACTTTTATATCCAATAATAATGGTACTATTGATGGGGATAATGAACTCATCGATAAATAAAATGGCATCGGAAACTATAACACTAGGACTATCTTCATCTCCAAATACAGAATTTGTAGAAATTGTAGATAATGAAAATTCAATTAGAGAAAAAGAAGATAAACTAGGAAATATAGAAATAAAAACAAACATAAAAGATTATAAAAGAGAATTGGAAAAAGGTGAAATTGATGCCTATATAGACAATTCTATAAAGGATAATGACTACAAAGTCATAATAAATTCAGCATCAGATGAATCAGGAATAAAGGCAGATGCTATATTTGATGTAATGAATAAATATAAAAGAAAAATGTCTGAAAGAGAGATAGAAAAACATGGATTAAATTCTAAGCAGATACTAGAGCCTATAAAATATGAAAAAGTAGATATAACAAATAGTGCTAAAAAAGCGGGAATGTTATTAGGTCAGGTAATACCATTTATACTTATAATAGGTGTGCTATTTGGATCTATTTACCCTGCTATAGATGTAATGGCAGGTGAAAAAGAAAGAGGAACTCTTGAAACATTGTTCTCACTTCCAATATCTAATATGGAGCTTGTAATAGGAAAATATATGGCTGTGTCTGCAAGTGCTATCTTGACGTCTTTATTGAACATAATTTCTATGAGCTGCACGTTGGGATACTTTATGAAAGCTGAATCTATATACAACCCATCTATGATGCATATAAATTATTCTGTATTAGGTGGTGCTGTACTTATAACCATAGTCAGCGTTATTTTGTTTGCTCAGGTTGTATCAGCTCTTGCTATGTGTGTTTGTTCATTTGCTAAGACATTTAAAGAGGCGCAGAACTATATAACGCCACTTATGCTTGTAATAATGGTACCAGCATATATTTCAATGATACCAAATATTTCTCTTAGCAGAATAACTGCAACAATACCAGTTGTAAATATTTCACTTCTAATAAAAAGTGTAATATCATTGAGAGCAAATATGAAAATGGTGAGCTTAGTACTTATTGTAAATCTAATATTTGTACTAATTTCTCTAGTACTACTTTCAAAAATATTCAATTCTGAGGATATTTTATTTGGTGAAAAGAGAAACTTTAAGCTAATACAGAGTAGAAGCAGTATAAAAGAGGGAAGTATGCCAGGAATTAGCGACGGATTTATGGTATATGTATTGGCATTTATAAGCTTAATATACGTATCTCCTATACTAAATATGAAGCTTGGAATAATGGGGAATACTATAAATCAGTTCATTATGGCTATGATACCAGTATTAGTTGCAATATACATAAAGGCGGACTTCAAAAAATTATTTAGCATAAAAAAAATCAAACTAAAAGATATAATAAGAGCAGCATTAACTTGGTTTGTAGGAAGTTTAATAATGTCAATATTTGTGATGATATTATTAAAATTATTCCCAGATCAAATGAAGGTATCTGAGCAGTTAAATGAGATTATAAAATCTAGTGGAGGATTATTCACTCAGATAATATTATTTGCATTGGTACCTGCAATATGCGAAGAAACATTGTTTAGAGGATTTATATTATCTGCATTTAGAGATAAAAAAACTTTTGGACAGAAAAATGAAAAATATATTATGTTTGCTATTGTAGGAAGTGGTATATTATTCGGTATAATGCACTTAGACTTTATTAGAATAATACCGACTTCTATACTGGGAATGGTAATGGCATACAATGTATATAAATCAAAATCAATATTTACATCAGTTGGAATACACTTTTTCAACAATTTACTATCAGTTTTATCAGTAAACTTTGGAGTACAAGCAATGCTTCTCCTTACATAGACGTAAAGCAGAGATTATCAGGTTTTAACTTGATAATCTCTTTTATTTTTTGAAATTATTTATAAAAAAATCAAAAAAAGATTGCAATGTAGATTGTACTATAGTATTATTGTATTAACAACTTAATACAATAATAAAAAGGAGGGAAAGTTATGAGCTGGGAATTCGATAATAGCAAGCCTATCTATATTCAACTAGTTGACACTCTAAAGATGAAGATTGTATCCGGAGAGTTTCAACCTGGGTCAAAAATGCTAACAGTTAGAGCTTTAGCTGCAGAAGCTGAAGTAAATCCAAATACAATGCAGAGAGCATTATC
Source organism: Peptacetobacter hiranonis (assembly GCF_008151785.1). GTDB lineage: Bacteria > Bacillota > Clostridia > Peptostreptococcales > Peptostreptococcaceae > Peptacetobacter > Peptacetobacter hiranonis. The sequence continues at coordinate 1,802,845 of NZ_CP036523.1, read as the reverse complement.
TGAGTTAGAGAGGGAGGAGCTTATGTATAGTCAAAGAACAAAAGGCAGATTTGTAACTGATGATATAGATAAAATAAATAAAATGAAAAAAGATATGGCAAATGAAAGAATAGATGGTTTAAAGGAATTTCTTGTACAGCTAGGATATAGCCCGGATGAGATAATCTCTCTAATAGCCGAGAATGTGAAAGGAGAATAATTATGGAAAATACTATAATAAAATTAGATAACGTCGTTAAAAGATACGGCAAAAAAGAAGCATTAAAAGGTATAAACCTTGAAATTCCAAAAGGTAAGATAGTAGGGTTACTTGGACCAAATGGAAGTGGAAAGAGTACAATGATAAAGTTATTAAATGGACTACTACAGCCAGATGAAGGTACTATAGAAATAGCAGGTATGAAACCTTCTATAGAAACTAAGAAAATAGTATCTTACTTACCTGAAAGAACTTATTTAAGTGAATGGATGAAGATGAAAGACCTTTTAAAATTCTTCAGTGATTTTTATGAAGACTTCGACTTAGAAAAAGCTGAGGAAATGATAGAAGCATTAAATATAAATGTAGATGAAAAGATAAAAGATATGTCAAAAGGTACTAAGGAAAAGGTACAGTTAATATTAGTGATGTCTAGAAATGCTGATGTTTACATACTAGATGAACCAATAGGTGGTGTTGACCCTGCTGCAAGATCATTTATTATGAGAACAATACTTCAGAATTTCTCTGAAGAGAGTACACTTATAATAGCAACACATTTAATAAGTGAAATAGAAAATATATGTGATGAGATAATATTCTTATCATACGGAGAAATAAAACTACAGGGTAATGTAGATGAAATAAGAGAAGAAAAAGGTAAATCAATAGATGCCTTATTTAGGGAGGAATTTAGATGTTAGGTAAACTTATAAAATATGAATTCAAAGCTACAATGAGAAGCTTCTTAGCGATATATGCGAGTTTAATACTTACTGGTGTATTAATAGGAATATTTATGCTTGCAAATGTAGATGTAGGCATGAGTTTAGGTATGTTAATAATGGTAGCTTTAATGATTACACTTGGTGTTTTAACAATAACTGTTATTATAAAAAGATTTAGCAAAAACTTACTTGGCGATGAAGGTTATTTGATGATGACACTTCCTGTAAGTGCAAAGAAAATAGTAGCATCTAAAATAATAACATCTGTTGTTTATTTAATTTTAAGTACTATAGTAGTATTTTTAGTATTTGTTGTAATAATGCTTCCTTCTGGTATGGCTACAATGAAAGAATTTATACGGTCTATGGGAAATGTTTGGAACTACATGGTTATGAATTTACTAAGTGCTAGAGATATAATATTAAATATGATAATAACATTTATGTTAGGTATAGTAGATTATATATCTTTCATATTAGTGATATACACTTCATTATCAATAGGACAGTTAAAACCATTTAACAAACACAGAACTCCGGTTGCGATAATAGCATTTTTCATAATAAATATGATAGTATCAGTTATAAGTGATGGACTTTCAAATCTATTAGAAAGTATGAATATACTAACAGCTCCACAGAGTATGTCAATGTTAAGTGCATCATCAATATATACATTAGTATTCTATGGTGTAGTTTCTGTAGTATTATTTATGATAACTTCTTACATACTTGAAAAGAAATTAAATCTTGAATAAAAAATTCATAGGTTAATATATCTTGAGGTTGAAAACATAGACAAACTACTCTCCAGGCGATCAAGTGCATTGTCGAGTGAGTTTTGTCTATGTTTTTCAACTCTGATAAGATAATTATTATCCGTATGAAAAATTAATTCAAATGGCTATTTTAAATTGATAAATTTTGATATTTTTATTTGCAATCTTTAAATATATCGTAATCAGGTTTTACATATTTACTTCCCTGAAAAGTTCCTCTTCTTTTCATTTCATCGTCAATCCGGTTAAGAACTTCCCATTTTTTTAGACTCCAAAGAGGTGCTAGAAGTTCATCTCTTTTACCATCTCCAGTAAGTCTGTGGATAACCATTTCTTCTGGTAAAATTTCAAGCTGATCACAAACTAAATTTATATACTCTTCTTGTTCCATAGGAGTTATCTTTCCGTTATTTAAGAAATCCCGTAGAGGAGTATCTTTTATTATATGAAGAAGGTGGATTTTTATACCATCAGCACCCATATCTGCAACTGCTTTTGCTGTCTGCATCATCATTTCTTTATCTTCGCCAGGAAGTCCATTTATTATATGTACTACAGTTTTTATGTTTCTATCTTTTAATTTTTTAAAACCATCTAAGAAATCTTGATATGTGTGTCCTCTGTTTATTATGTCAGATGTTTCATCGTGTATAGTCTGAAGTCCAAGTTCTACCCAAAGATTAGTTCTTTCGTTTAATTCAGCTAGATAATCCACAACATCATCAGGTAAACAGTCAGGTCTAGTAGATATTGAAAGACCTATAACATCTTCAAATCCTAAAACAGTTTCATATCTTTCTTTTAATACTTCTAACGGAGCATAAGTATTTGTAAATGCCTGGAAGTAGCCTATATATTTTGCATTAGGCCATTTTTTTAGCATCATAGCTTTTATTTCATCAAACTGTTTTCTTAAATTATCGTTTGGATTACCTGCAAAATCTCCAGATCCCTCTCTACTACAGTATATACATCCACCATATCCTAAAGTCCCATCTACATTAGGACAAGTAAATCCAGCATTTAGAGAAACTTTAAAAATTTTTTCTCCAAAAGTCTGTCTTAAATAGTAGTTCCATGTATGGTATCTTTTATTTTTATCAAAAGCGTATTTGAATTTTTCCATTATAAATTCCTTTCTAAAATTTTTTATTTATTAGTTTTTAATAGTATATTTTCAAAATTTATATAATCAATAATAACATATATCGAGGTACAAATGAAGTTGTTAGTATTGAGATTGATATTATATAATTGAATAATAAGGAATTTTAACAGATAAAATAAGCAATGTACAAAATAAGGAGATTTTATATATGGAAAAGTTTGTTACTTCATTTAGCGGGGGAAAAGACTGTACTTTAGCAATGTATTTAATAAAGGAAAGAGGATTTATTCCGGATTCAATAATTATAACAGTAAAGGAAACGGATTCTTGGACTCATGGGATAAATTTAAAAATTATAGAAGAATATGAAAATGTACTTGGATTAAAAGTATATCCGGTATTTTGTAGAATGGATAATTATGAGGAAGAATTTGAAAATACATTAAGAAGAATAAAAAAAGAAAGAGGAGTAAATATCTGTGTGTTTGGAGATATAGACATAGAGCAGCATTTAAATTGGAATAAGACAAGATGTGAAAATGCAGATATGAAAGCCATTATGCCATTAGAAAAAATAAATAGAGAAGAAGCTGTATCAAAATTTATAGATTCTGGATTTAAAGCGATTATAAAAAAAGTGAATTTAAATTATTTAGATAAGAGTTTTTTAGGAAGAGAATTAAATAAAGAAACTATTGAGGATATCAAAAGATATTCTGAGGGAAAAAATATAGAAATAGATTTATGTGGTGAAAATGGAGAATACCACACAGTCGTAGTCGATGGACCTTTATTTAATAAAAAAATAAATTATAATTTAGGAGAAATAAAAGAGGAATATCAAACTGCAATAATAGAAGTAAATATAGTTTAAGATATGGAAATTTAGACGAAAATATTATATGAGGAGGAAAATATGAAGGATTACTATAAAATAGGAGAGATTTCGAAAATATACGGATTCAGCAAGGATTCTCTTATGTACTATGAGGATTTAGGGATTTTAAAACCAGACAGAGATACTAATGGATATAGGATGTATAGCATACAGGATTTATATCGTTTAAATCTCATAAAAGAGCTTAGAACACTTGGATTCTCTATGAAAAAGATAAAAGAATATCTTGAAAATAGAAATTTAAGAACTACAGAAGGAATTTTAAATGAGGAGCTTATTTTGACGGAAACTAAGATCAAAGAGTTAAACTCTCAGAGAAGTAATATCATAAATAGACTAAGTGCTATAGCTGAATCTAAAGAAATAACAAATTTTGAAAACATAGAATTAAAATATATAGAAAAGAGAAAAGCTATAGAATTAAATGCAAATATAACTAGAGATGAGGAGTTTGACTTCTGCGTGCAGAGGCTTCAAAACGAGTATGAGGGAAGATTTGATATTTTAGGAAATAATAATATAGGATCGTTTTTCTCAGAAGAAGCTTTAAAAAAAGGTTTAAATAATGTATTTAAATCAGTATTTTGTCTAATAGATGACGATGAAGAAACTTATAACATAACTCTTGAAGAAGGATACTATGTAACATTTACTTATAAAGGCGATTATATATACAATCACGAGCATTTAAAAAAACTAGAAGAATATATAAAAGAAAACAATTTAGAAGCAGTTGGTGGGCCTCTGGAAATATATAAAATTGATATACATGAAACGGGAAATCCAGAAGAATTTGTTACAGAAATACAAATTCCTGTTAAAAAAATATAGAAAATTTCATAAAACCTCTTGACTATGGTATTATACCATAGTTTATCATTTTAGATAAGAAGAGAGGAGAGTATATAAAATGGATTCGAAATTGTTATCAAATGAAAACATGAGCTTAAAGGCAAAATTTTTAAGGTATATGATACCTTCAGTTGTATCTATGTGGGTGTTCTCGCTTTATACAATGGTCGATGGTATATTCGTTGCAAGAGGAGTAGGGGAAACAGCACTTGCAGCTGTGAATATCTCAATGCCTTTTGTAAACTTTATATTCGCATTATCACTGATGTTCTCAACAGGGGCATCTACAATAATAGCTGTATATCTTGGTAAAAAAGATATAGATTCAGCTAATAAAATATTTACTATGAATACAGTAGTAATAATAATATTCTCATTATTAATAATGGGCGGAGTTTTATTAAATTTAGAAAAAGTAGCTACAATGCTAGGTGCTACTGCTTCAACTATGGATTATGTAAAACACTATCTTGGAATAATAGTACTATTTAATGGATTTTTTATGGTATCTTATTCGCTTGAAGTAATTATAAAAACAGATGGATTCCCAATTTTAGCAACTTGTGGAGTTATAATATCAGCAATTAGTAATGTTGTACTTGATTACTTATTTATAATGGTATTCCATTGGGGTGTAATGGGTGCAGCAATTGCAACAGGTTTATCACAGGTATTTTCTACAGTGTTCTTCTTAGTTCACTTCTTTAGAAAAAATTCAACACTTAATTTCTCAAGATTTAAGTTTGATTTCCCAGAATTTAAGAAAATAGCATTTATAGGTATACCAGACTCAACAACAGAACTTAGTTGCGGTATAGTAGTAATGCTTTTCAACTTAAACATAATAAAATACATAGGTGAACAGGGTGTAGTTTATTACAGTATTATAAACTATGTAAACACATTGGTACTTATGACAATGATGGGTATAGCACAGGGTATGCAGCCATTAGTAAGTTATTACTTTGGAGCAGAGAACTCTACTAATATGAAGAAACTATTCAAAATGTCTGCTATAGCAGGTGTAATAGCATCGGCAGCATTTGTTGTAATATGTCACCTTATACCAGACTTTATAGTAGGATTATTCATAGATCCAACAGAAACAGCAATATTCACAGAAGCTATAAGAGTGCTTCAGATTTATTCTTACGCATTTGCATTTATGGGAATAAACGTAATAGTTTCAGCATTCTTCGTATCAGTTGAAAGACCAGGAATAGCAGCAGTAGTATCTCTTGGAAGAGGTTTCTTCTTAATATTAGCAGCATTATACTTAATGATAGCTATACTTGGTGGAGAAGGAATATGGTACTCTGCAATACTAGCAGAAGGAACTTGTATGATAACAGCAATAGTTCTATACAAGACAAAAATAAAGGCAGTTTACAAGGATATGAAATCACCTAAAGTAAAAAAAGAAAAATTAAATGAATGTTATTAAATATAACTATGAAATCAATATAAGGCAGCAAACACCTCTAAAAAAATAACCAATGACATAAAAACAAAAAACTGTTAGAATAGAAAAAGTATAAAGACTAAATTATTAATAATTTTAATACCATTAGAAAATATTGGAGGTGTTTGTTTGGCTAAAAAGAAATTTTACGCAGTTAGAAAAGGTTATAAAACTGGTGTGTTTTTAACTTGGACTGAATGTAGCAAACAGATAAGTGGATTTAAAGGGGCGGAGTTTAAAAGCTTTCCAACTATGGAAGAAGCGGAAAACTTTGTTAACGGAATAAAAAAAGAAATAAAAGTTGATGAAAATACAATAGAAGCATATGTCGATGGAAGCTATGAGCATTCAATTAAAAAATATGGCTCTGGTGTGGTTGTACTAAAAAATAGAGAAGTTATACATACAGAAAGCTTTGGTGGAAACGATGAAGAATATCTAAGTATGAGAAATGTAGCAGGGGAAATTAAAGCTTCTGAGTACGCTATGAACTACTGTATAGAAAATAATATTCCAAAGTTGGTAATATATTTTGATTATCAGGGAATAGAAAAGTGGTGTACAGGAGAATGGAAAGCTAACAAAAAAGGAACTATAGAGTATAGAGATTATTACAACTCTATAAAAGATAGATTAGATGTTAGTTTCGTAAAAGTAGCAGCTCATACCGGCGACAAATATAATGAGATGGCAGATCAACTTGCCAAAGACGGATTAAATAAGTAAAACAAAAAGGATGTAAATAATATCTGTATTAAAAGACATTATTTACATCCTTTTTTATATTGAGGATTTCAAACTTAAAATAGTTGATATCTTATTAAACTAATTCAATTTATTTTATGCAACGAAGTATTACATTGTAAAGTACTAAACCTGCAACAAAGTTAATAACTACTGCTGGTATAACAACTGATATGAAAAGAACGCTAAATCCTACAGGTAGTCCAACTATATACTGAGCAGCAAGTAAGAATATAGATCCACTTACAAGTGTACCTAGCGGGAATAAGAATATAGAAACTATTTTACCTGCTTTTTTCATATCCATTTTTCTTAAGAAAGGTATGCTATACATTATGTAAACTAGTAAGTATGCAAAGTTTACAGATATTATTTTATCTATAACATTAGGAAGCTGTCCACCAGGGAATTTAGTTGTAAGTGCTGTAAATACACCAGTAACTATTCCTGCTAATAAGCAGCTTTTATAATCATTTCTATTTATTAAAACTACTATAAACATTGTAAGTAGTGCGAAGTCTGGCTGCATAGGAAGTCCTAGAGCAGGTGTAATCTGATGAAGTATAAGACCTATTGCAAGAAGTATTGAGTTTAGAACCATTTTTCTTGTATTCACTTTTGTTGTTGTATTTGCTGTTGTATTTGCTATTGCTTTCATTGTATTTTCCTCCAAGTATTTTAAATTTATTATTCTGCCATTCTGATTCGATATTATCTTCTAGTAAAGTTCATACCATAGTTTACACCTCCTTTTCCGTAAAATAAAAAAACTTCGCCCTATATATAGGACGAAGTATTAATTCGCGTTGCCACCTAAATTCGTATATCTTGTAAAATTATACAAGAAATACATCTCTGTAAGAATACTAACATATTCTGTGTGTTGTAACGTACACCAAACGCCGGAGTCTACTTTAAAAATATTTCAATCCGGTTCTCTAAGGCCCATTCACTATTTTCCTTCTTGCTGACTCTCACCAACGTCAACTCTCTGTATTGAACCTAAAAACAGTTACTCTTCCTCGTCAAAGAATTTACTGAAAATTTATTATTTTTAACTTGTATTAATCATAATCTAAAAAAAAGATTCTGTCAATAATTATTTTTGAATTTTTTGAAATATGATACAAAAAAGAGAAATAATTCTTTTTAAAAAAGGGAAAATACAAATTATATAGAATATATATAACTAAGTAATAAAATAAAAACTAAAAAATATTAAATGAAAAAGGAGTGTCTTTCGATGTTCAGAGATATGAGAAGAGTTGATAGAGATAAAGGAAGTTTAGCAGGGATAGAAATATTAAAAAATTCAGATGTGAGTTTTTTATCTACAATATCTGTAGATAATGGGTATCCGTATGCGGTTCCGATGAACCACGTATTCTTAGACGGAAATATATACTATCATTGTTCAAAAAAAGGACATAAAATCGACAACATAAATGAAAATAGCAAAGTTTGTGTAAGTGCAGTTTCAGATTACGAATTTGTACCGGATAAATTTACTGTTGGATACAAAAGTGTAGTAGTATTTGGAAATGCGTCTATAGTTGAAGATGAGGAAGAGAAAAGAAAGGTATTAAAAGAAGTAATAAAAACATATTCAACAGATTATATAGAAGATGGAAATGAATATATAGAAAAACTTTTCAAAATAACAGATATAATAAAAGTTGTACCAGAAAAAATATCAGGAAAAGCGTCTAAAGAATAGATGAATATTGTGAAAGTTATTGCAAATAGTCGTTTTTTTTGCTATAGTTAAATTATGTTATGTAAATTAAAATATATGTAGTAAATACAATGGAGGTGAGTTCTTGAAAAAGTCAGGTTCAATAGTTAAAATAATAAAAAGAAGTTTAAAAAAAATACTAAAATATACAGCTATGTCATTTATAATATGTTATGCTTCAGCTGTTGTATTAAGAGTAATGAATGCTTTTTTAGGTGCTAATACTCCGGACTTTTGGTGGTACTTTGTACCAGCTACTTTAGTAGCTCTTGCTTTAAGTGGACTTATGGTATTAGCTAATTTTGATAAAGTATTTAGAAAACCTACTAAAAAGAAAGCAGTTGCGAAACAGAAGGTTCGCAGAAAGAGCGCTCCTGCAGTATCTACACCAGAAAGAGAATACAGAAGAAAAGTATCATAGTATTAAAGACATATATTATAAATACCAGATATTTATTTGCTCGTAAAATGCAATTGTATATATAAAAATAAACACAGTTGTTACTGTGTTTTATTTTTTTTATGGATATAACTTGAAAATTAGATTATTTTATAGATTGTTTATAAAAGGGGAAGTTTTATGAAAATTGATGGATGGGTAAATGATTCGGGTGAAAAAGAACCGGATTATAAAAAAAGGAAAAAACAAAAGAAAAAGAGAAATCTACCCAGTTTTGAAAATTTAAGTAAATTTAACATTATAAAGCTTGTTGTTGCGATACTGTTAGTGTTTGCAATATGGAATCATTTTAGATACCATTCTGAAATAAATCATATGATGGATTATATAGAGTCAAGACAGTATGCTATAGCAATAGACTATTATTCTTCTTTGGAAAAAGAGTTTTCAGAAGGAAAAATGGATAGATTTAATGCCAAGCTTTCTAAAAAGATAAATAAATTTTTAGAAAATACAGGAGATGATTTTTTCAAAGGAAGTATATCAAAGGAAAAATTTACTGGATTTGTAAACATGGTAAATTCTCTGGATAAAATAACTGTAAAAAGTGAGAAGTTATTAGAACAGTGTAAAAAGGCTGCAGATATGTACAGTGATGGAAGTATAGATTATGAAACAGCAAAATCGTTTGTAGATACGATATCAGCATTACAAGGGATGGAAGTAGGAACAGAGGAATATAGACAAGAAATTGAATTTATATACGACTCTAGAATGCTCTATGAACAAGGATATGAATATCAAAAGAAATTTCAGTATTCAAAGGCAATAGAAAACTATGAAAAAGTACTTGAAAAAGATAAAAAGTACTATAAAAAAGCCGAAGAAAATAAAAAAGAATGCATAGAAAAGATGTATGATTATTATATTCAAGAAGCAGCTTTAGCTGCGAAAGATGGAAATTATCAGGTTGCAACAGAGTATATGGAATATGTAAAGAAATATTACCCTGATGATGAAAAAGTAGAAAAAATATTAAAACATTATCAGAAAAAACTAGCGGAGTATACTTTAGGATCAGATGATATTAAAAATATATACTGTAAAGCGGCTGATATAGAGCCAGAAGGAATAACAGTAAGTCCACTTCCGCAAATGGTGAATGGAGAAAAATACTACTATGCGGAAATACTTAAAGATGGCAAGAGAATAAATGAAGTTCTTATAAATGCAGAAAATAAAAAAATGTATTTATACAAGGATGGAGAACGATCATATGAGAATATTGACCATGCTCGTTTCTTTAGATTAAATACAAATGGAGAAATTGAGTTTGCTATTTCAAAAAAAGATGCAACAGAAAATTTAAAAAATGAATTAGAAAAAAAGAAAAGGGTATATAAAAAATTGGAAGAAATAGAATCTGATAAGGCAGAAAGATATTCTAAAAGTGATAAGAAAATAAGTGAAATGCTAAATAAGAAGGAGAATACATATTTCTTCTTTATAGGTAATAAAGGGTTCTTAAGAGGTAAAGACTTGTACTGCGTAGATATGTACAGTGGTGCAGTGTACTCTTTCGAAAATAATAAACTAGTTCTTATATAATATGGGAGAATAGAATTAGTAAAATAGGTATTTAACTAATTCAGAGGTAAATGGATGTACTCTGAAAATAAACAAAAAGGAGAGGTTTGATGTCGAAAAAAATAAAAGTAGCATTAATAGCCTTATTGGTTGTTGTTCTGGGAGCAGTAGGTTTTATGTTTTCAAAAGTAAAAAGTAATAAAATAGCTGAAAACGTAATTGTAAATGGGATAAATATTGGAGGAATGACAAAAGAAGAGGCAAAAAATAAAATAAAAGTATTTGATACTAATGAATTTACCTTAAAAAGTGAAGAAAGAAGTTGGAAGCTTAATTTAGATGAGCTAAACTTTGAATACGATATAGATAAGACAGTTGAAAATGCATATGATGTAGATAGAAAAGGAAATATATTCTCTAATATGTTTGATATGGCAAAATCTATGTTAGGTCATGAAACTAATGTGCGTGTAGCTATAAAATACGACGAAGATAAAGCAAAAGAGCAGCTTGATAAAATAAGAAAAGAAGTTGATAGAGAAAAAGAAAATGCAAAAATAAACACAGATAATGACAAGATAACTATAGTTCCAGAAAAGAATGGAGTAGTCCTTAATGAAGCTGAAACAAATAAGGCTATTGAAAAGCGGTTATCTGCCAATAAATTTAAAGCTGAGGCTGTTGTTAAGCTTGATGAACCTAAGATAAAGAAATCTGATCTTGAAGGTATGGACAAGGCACTTGGAACATCTGTAACTACATTTAAAAATAATTACAACAGAACTGAAAATATAAAAATAGCAACAAATGCATCAAGTGGAGTAATTCTAAAACCAGGACAGGAATATTCTTTTAACGCTATAGTTGGGAAAAGAAATAAAGCCAATGGATATAAGAGTGCACCTGTAATAGTTCAGGGAGAAATGCAGGAAGATTTAGGTGGTGGAGTATGTCAGGTATCATCTACTCTATATAATGCAGCGTTAAAATCAGGAATGGAAATTGTTAATGTAAAGAATCATACAATACCTTCTTCTTATGTTGGAATGGGAAGAGATGCTACTGTTACAGACAGTGGAATAGATTTTATATTTAAAAATCCATATAAACACAATGTATATATTCAGAACTATGTAACAGGTGGCTCAATAGTATGTCAGGTATTTGGAAGTAAGGCAGATGAGCAGAATATAGAAATACAGACTAAGACAATATCAGTTTCACAGGCTACACCTCAGAAGGTAGAAAAAAGTGATTTACCAGCTGGGAAAGAAGAAGTAGATAAAGCTAGTAGAAATGGATATGTTGTTGAAACATACAGAATATACAAAGATAAAGATGGAAAACAAATTAAAAAAGAAAAAATAGCAACATCAAGTTATCCAAAACAGAATGGAGTTATATTTGTAGGAACTGCTCCTGTAGAGGAAAAACCAGAAGAACCACAGAATCCTGGCGAAAATAACTCAGGAAATAATGGTGGAGGAGAAACTCAAAAACCAGATGGAAATGCAGGAAATTCAGGAAATAATGCGGGTGGAGATGCTCAAAAACCAGAAGCAGCTCCAAAAGAAGTTAAAGAAAATAATAAAAACTAAATAAAAAATCAAAGGGGTTGTTGAAAAGTTTTGACAACCTCTTTCTTTTTGTTTGAATAAATATAATAATAGTATTAAGAAATTAATTTCGAGGTGAGAATATGAAAAGATACAAAGAAGTTGTAGAAAAACAAAAATATTTCTTTAAACGAGGAAATACCATTGAAATAAATTATAGAAAAAAATATTTAATAAAACTAAAAGAAGCTGTGTATAAATACGAAGAAAAAATATTATACGCACTGAAGTTAGATTTAGGTAAATCTGAATTTGAGGGGTATGAAACAGAGCTAGGTATAGTAAAAAGTGAGTTAAAAAATACTATAAATAATCTAGAAAAATGGTCAAAACCTAAAAAGGTTAGAGCTTCTATTATTAACCCATTCTCTAACAATAGAATATACAACCAGCCATATGGTGTAAGTCTTATATTATCTCCTTGGAATTATCCATTTCAATTAGCGCTAATGCCACTTATAGGGAGTATAGCAGCGGGAAATACTGGTATATTAAAGCTTTCAGAAATATCTCCATTTACATCTGGAGTGGTTAGAGAAATAGTTGAAGAAGTATTTGATGAGGAATATGTTGCTGTATTTTCTGGTGAAGCGGAAGAGGCAATAAATTTAATTGAATCCGATATTGATTTTATATTCTATACAGGAAATCCTAAAATAGGAGCATCTGTTGCAGAATCAGCTGGTAGAAGGTTGATACCTTGTGTATTAGAACTTGGTGGAAAAAGCCCTTGTATAGTTGATAGGAAGGCAGATTTAGATAATGCAGCTAAAAAAATAGTGTGGGGAAAATTTATGAATGCAGGTCAGACATGTGTTGCGCCAGACTATATAATAGCTGATAGACTAGTATTTTTAGAATTAAGAGATAAACTAATACATTATATTAATGAGTTTTATGGAGAAAATCCAATTGAGTCAGATGACTATCCTAAGATAATAAATAGAAAAAACTTTGATAGGGTTTTAAATCTAATTGAAGGTAAAAAACTTATATTTGGTGGAAAATATGATGAGGAAAGTTTAAAAATAGAGCCAACTATATTAGAGGTATCTAATACAGATGAAAAAATAATGCAAGAGGAAATATTTGGGCCTATAATTCCAATTGTTGTATATAAGAATAAAAATGAAATATTTGAAATAATAGAAAAAAATAAAAATCCTCTGGCTTTATACTTATTTACAGATGATAAGCCATTTGAAAAAGAGATAATTGAAAAGGTATCTTTTGGAGGTGGATGTGTAAACGATACAATAATTCACTGTACATCAGATGGACTACCATTTGGGGGAATCGGTAGAAGTGGACTTGGAAATTATCATGGAAAGGCTAGTTTTGATGCATTTAGTCATAAAAAGTCTGTTGTAAAATCTAAAAAATTTGCGGATATAAGTATGAAATATCCACCGTTTAATGAAAAGAAACTAAACTTAATAAAAAAAGTGTTTAATATACTGTAATATTTAGCAAAAGAAAAAGAATACAATGTTGTAATTAATATATCTTTGACTATTGTATACAATATGTGGTATTTTAGTTGAGGGGAAAGGAGGAATGATTAATGAAAGTATTTAATCAGTTAGCAATCATTCTAGGAATTTGGGCAGTAGGAGAGTATATAAGCTCTATGATATCTGGTTTTGTTTTAATTCCAGGAAGTATAGTTGGTATGATTCTGTTATTTTTAATGCTTCAGTTTAAAATTATAAGCATAGAGAGCATAGATAGTATATCTGGTTTCTTTTTAGATAATATGGCATTATTTTTCGTACCAGCTGGAGTATCGCTTATAAAATCTATGGATCTTATAAAGCAAAATATAATACTTCTAGTTTTAGCGATATTTGTAACTACAGTGATAGTTATGTGGTGCACAGGAATCGTGGTAGAGATAATGATGAAAAGAAAGGAAAAGAAATCTAATGTATGATATAACACAGACGCCGATATTTGGACTTCTATTGACTATAATTTTTTATAATCTTGGAAGATATATTCAGCGTAAAACAGGAAATCCTATATTTAATCCGCTATTAATAGCAATTATATGTATAATAGCGTTTTTAAGTATTACAAAAATACCTTATGAGGCGTATAAGATAGGTGGAGATAGTATAAACTTCTTCCTATCACCAGTAACAGTTGTACTAGCTGTACCACTTTATAAGCAGTTTGAATTATTTAAAGAAAATATGATAGAAATAATAATCGGTATAACAGCCGGAGTTTTAGTGTCTTTTGTATCTATAAAGATCCTAGGAGGAGCTTTAAATGCAGATTCATCTCTTTTAAACTCTTTAATACCAAAATCAATAACTACTCCAATGGGAATATCTCTTACAAATTCTCTTGGTGGAGTAGAAGCTATAACAGTTGTTGCAATAATTTGTACAGGAATATTAGGAGCAATAATATCTCCACTAGTATTTAAAATAGGTGGAATTAAGCATCCTATAGCTAGAGGAATAGCTCTTGGTACGGCATCACATGCACTTGGAACAACAAAAGCCATAGAAATGGGTGAGGTTGAAGGTGCTATGAGTGGATTATCAATAGGAATATCGGGAACACTTACAGTCATATTGATTCCTATTTTAATAAAATTCTTATAAAATTTGTATGAGTATTGCTGTAAAATAGAAAAATAAAAATTTTTTTAGGAAGAAAAATAAAAAATTTTTAAGATAATTAAATTTACCTTCAATTTATAAAATTGAAAAGTTGTTAGAAATAATTTCAATAAAACTATATAACAACAAAAATAAGGGCGAAAAATTGCAAGATGTGAAAAATAAAATTCATTAACTTAATAAAAAAATATAAATTATGTAATAAATAAAGTAAGAAATGCTCTTATTGCTAAAAAAGTATAGATTTTTTAGACTAGACAATAAAAAAAATTTGATTATAATATATATGTGAAGTCAGGAAAGACTGATTTATAGTAAATTATTAGTAGAAAATTATTAAATTGAGGGAATTGAAGGGAGAAAAAAATGAGTGAAGTAAAAGATACTCTAAAAGAGCATCCTAGTTTGAGATTTTTAACGATGATAGTAGGAATGTTGATAACATCTATAGGAGTAAATGGATTTTTAAGACCTGCTGGACTTCTTAGTGGTGGAGCTACAGGTATATCAACTGCAATAAACTACCTTACAGGGATGAATATAGGGTTCTTAACATTTGTAGTAAATATACCAGTATTTATACTTGGGTTTATATATCTTGAAAAAGAATTCTGTATATTGAGTCTTATTAATATGGCGATATTTTCATTTTTATTAGGTGTAACATCTGATATATCACAGTTTATACCAATAAATGATATGATTCTTCAGGCTATATACGGTGGATTATTATCAGGGGCAGGAGTTGGTCTTGTATTTAGAGCAAGAGCATCTACTGGTGGTACAGATATAATAGCTGCTATTTTAAAGGTTAAAAAGAATATAGAAATAAAAGATACTGCTATGGCAATAAATGCTGTAATAGTATTTATAGGAAGTTTCTTATTTGGATTAGATTTAGCGCTTTATACATTAATAGATATATTTATGAATGCAACAGCAATGAACTTCGTAAAAGATGCGATGAACTCACAAAAAGCTGTCATGGTTGTATCTGATAAAGCTGAAGAAATCTCTGAAATAATAATGAAAAAATTAGTAAGAGGTGTTACATTCCTTGAAGCGGAAGGTGCATATACTCATCAGAAGAAAAAGATAATATACACTATAGTTTCTACAAGTGAAATTCCTCAGATAAAAGAAATTTCTCTTAGTTGCGATAATAAGGCCTTTATTTCAGTAAATGATATTACAGAAGTAAAAGGTCGAGGATTCAAAGCGAAGGATCTTTAATAAAAATAAATATTTTGGAAATAAAAATCCTCATGTTAAAAACGTGAGGATTTATTTTTTTGCTTTTATATATAAGAATTTAGTATTATAATAATATAAGAAAGTAATTTAAATAATATAATAAAGACGTTTTACTTTGGAGGGGAAAGTTATGAATCTACCTAGAAGATATAAAGAAATATTTAATAGATATAATAGAGAAATCGCAATTGTCGAAAAAAAAGTTAGAAATTTTGAAATAAAAAGAGAAAAGCTAATAAGAAGAGAAGAATATGCAACCGACTTTGAAGTTAATGAAATAGAAATGCGGAGAAGGGCATATGAAGAAGAAGAGGAAATAGAAAAAGAATACTTTAAAAAATCAGAGTTTTATATAGATAAAGAAGATAACGTACAAGAAGAGGTATATGAAGAAGTAGATATAGATGTAGATGATGACTATGGTATGAATGCTGAAGATGTAGTAAAGGCATTGAGTCTTTTAAAGGATGAATCTCAGGATGAGTTCTGGGGTGATATAGATATATTGGATAATGATTCAGATGAGGAAATAGAGTACGACGAAGAACTTTTAGATGATGATCTACTTTATTTAGATGATTTAGATAATAATATAGAAAATAATAATGAAGAAGAATATGATGACTACGATGAATATGATGATGAGCTTGAAGACGAGAGAGAATATGGTATGGATATGGAAATAGATGCGTATACTCCTAATCCAGATGGAAAAAATGTAAAACCTGTAGAAAGAATTTATGAATTTTCAAATGGAGATATATACATTGGAAAAATGATAAATAATAAAATGCATGGAATGGGAAATTATATTTTCTATTCTGAGAGAGAAACAAAAAATGAATACGTTGGAGAGTTTAAAAATAATAATAGAGAAGGAAAAGGTGTTTATAAGTTCTCAAATGGAGATGAATACACAGGTAATTTCAAAAGAGAAATGGCAAATGGTATAGGTAGAATGATATATAACAGTGGTTCTGAGTATCTTGGAGAATGGAAAGACAGTAGAAAAGATGGCTATGGATTCTACCAGTGGAAAGATGGAGATATGTATATAGGTGAATTTAAACAAGGAAAATTCAATGGAAGAGGAAGCTGCTTTGACAGAAGTGGTAAGCTAGTATATGAAGGCCAGTGGGTAAATAATGTAATAAATGGTAAAGGAAGATTTATCTGGGAAGATGGAAAGAGCTATGAAGGAGACTTCAAGGATGGTAGAAAACATGGAGAAGGAACTTTCTATGATGAGGATGGAGATATTCTATATAGTGGAACTTGGGAAAATGATAAACCTATAATATTTGGAATGTCTTTTGATGAAGTTTTCTCAGGTAGAGAATAAATAACAAAAATAAAAAATGTTAAATATGCTAGAAATAGGGAATTTATTAAATATAGGTTCCCTATTTTTTTATTTAATAGTATAATTTGTACTTTGAAGAGAAAATATAAATTGAAAATGACAAAAAAATAGAAACAAAATAAAAAAATTGAAAATAAAAAGAGGAAATAAAAAAAATTTATAGAAATGTATATAGTACTGCCTAAAATAGAATTCATTTAGGAGGTGTAAAAAATGGGAAAAAAAGAAGAAAAAGCATTTAATTTTGTTATAGATAAATTAAAAAATGACGAAAATAATATTTCTATTATGTTAGTTGGATCAGCAAAATGTAAAAATTTAGCTGATGAGAATTTATCTATAAATGATATAGATTTATTTATTATAAGAAGAAATCAGATTTCTGATCAAATAAGAGAGTTTTCTAGCTATTTTGGTGTAGATTTTGACATCAATTATTTTTCTATAGAAAGTGCAAATAGATATATAGAAAGAGGAGAAAAATTCTTTGTTAAGGCTATTTCTAATCCAGTTGTAGTCTTTGAAAGAGAGGAAGTTTCTGAGAGTATTATTGAAAAATGTAAAATAATGTATGACAAAATAAATAAAAACAATAAAAAGGAAGTGTTTTAAATGTTAGATTCAAAAGAAAATGTGGAATTAAAAGAAGGAAAAATGGACAAGGAAAAAATAAAAAGAGCGGTTAGAGATATTTTAGAAGCTATTGGGGAAGATCCAGATAGAGAAGGACTTAAAGACACTCCAGATAGAGTTGCTAGAATGTATGAAGAAATATTCTGTGGTATTTTCCAGGACCCTAGAGAGCATTTAAAAGTTACTTTCCCAGAGGAATCACACGAAGAAATGGTTATAGTTAAGGATATACCATTTTATTCTTGCTGCGAGCATCATCTAGTACCTTTCTTTGGAAAAGCTCATGTTGTTTATATTCCAAAGGGTGGAAGACTTACAGGGCTTTCAAAATTAGCTAGAGTGGTTGAAACTATAGCTAAAAGACCTCAGTTACAAGAAAGAATTGCAAAAGAAACAGCGGATATAATAATGGAAGAATTAAGACCTTATGGGGTAATGGTTGTTATAGAAGCTGAACATATGTGTATGACTATGAGAGGTGTTAAAAAGCCTGGCTCAAAGACAGTTACTTCAGCAGTTAGAGGAGTATTTGCAAAAGATATAGCTACTAGAACAGAAGCGATGAATTTAATACTTATGAAATAGGAGGAATAGATAAATGCTAGATTACGGAAAAAGAACATATATAATGGGAATATTAAATGTTACACCAGATAGTTTTTCTGATGGTGGAGATTTTAATTCAGTAGATAAAGCATTAAAACATGCTAAAGAGATGGTTGAAGAAGGTGCCGATATGATAGATATTGGTGGTGAATCTACAAGACCGGGACATACTTATGTGGATAGTGAAGAAGAAATAAGAAGAGTTGTACCAGTTATAAAAGCATTAAAAAAAGAAATATCACTTCCTATGTCAATAGATACATATAAAGCTGATGTTGCTGAGGAAGCATTAAAGCTAGGTGTTGAAATGGTAAATGACGTTTGGGGACTTAGAAAAGACGCAAATATGGCAAATGTAATAGCTAAGTACGATGCAGAAGTTTGTATAATGCATAATCAGGATGGAACTGAATACGATAAAGATATAATGGAATCAATAAAAGACTTCTTAAATGAAAGTATAAAGATGGCATTAGATGCTGGAGTTAAAAAAGAAAAAATAGTACTAGATCCAGGTATAGGATTTGGTAAGACATTCGAGCAAAACTTAGAAGTGCTTAGAAGACTTGGAGAGCTTAGAGATTTAGGATATCCAATACTTTTAGGTACTTCAAGAAAATCTGTTATAGGAAACGTACTACATTTAGAGCCTAAGGATAGAGTTGAAGGAACAGTTGCAACTACTGTACTTGGTATAAGAGATGGAGTAGATATAGTTAGAGTACATGATGTAACAGAAAATTTAAGAGCTGCAAAAATGGCAGATGCTATATATAGATAATAGAATTTGTTTGAGGTGATAGCTATGGATAAAATTATTTTAAAAGATATGGCTTTCTACGGTTATCATGGCCTTTTAAAAGAAGAGAGTGTTCTAGGTCAGAAGTTTTTTATAGATATAGAAATAGAAACGGATACAAAAGAAGCTGGAATAAATGATGATTTCACAAAAACAATAAATTATGCAGAAGTTTATGAAATAACTAGAGAATTTACAGAAGATAAGAGATTCAATTTAATTGAAGCCTTAGCTGAAAATATAGCATCAGAGATATTAAATAGATTTGATATTGCTTATTCAGTTATGGTAAGAATAAGAAAAAAAGAGGCTCCAGTCAAAGGAATTTTTGATTATATGGGAGTAGAAATAAGGAGATATCAGAATGAACAAGGTTTATCTTAGTCTTGGAACAAATATGGGAAATAGACTTGGCTATCTGAATAGAGCGTGCGGTATGATTGAAGATAGCGTATATGTTTTTTCTGTAAAAAAGTCAAAGATATACGAAACAAAAGCGTGGGGATATACAGAGCAGCCAGATTTTTTAAATATATGCTTGGAAGTGGATACTAGTTTTGATCCACATGAAATGCTTAAATTCTGTCAGAACATAGAAACAAGATTAAATAGGAAAAGAATAATAAAATGGGGTCCTAGAACAATCGATGTAGATATACTTCTTTATAATAATGAAGTTATAGATACAGAGGATTTAAAGGTACCACATCCTTTAATGAAGGAGAGAGCTTTTGTGCTTAGACCATTACTTGATTTAAGCAAAGAGCTGGATATAAATGGAGAAAATGTACTAGAAGCATTTAATAGATTGCCAGATGAAGAAAAAAGAAATATTGAAGAATTTGAAATAGATGAAAATAATCCGTTTTCTCAGCAGAAAAAAATTATTGTAAATAGAGAAAAGGGAGTAGAATTTGGAAAAGATAATATTGTTATAGCAGGTCCGTGTGCTATAGAAAGTTATGAACAGTTTTTAAAGACTGCTGAGTTTGTTAAAAGTCAAGGAGCAGATATTTTAAGAGGTGGAGCATATAAACCTAGAACATCTTCATTTTCATTTAATGGGCTTAAAGAAGAAGGTCTTGAAATATTAAAAGAGGTAAGAAAGAAAACAAAAATGCCTGTAATAACAGAGCTTATGGATATTAGAGATTTAGAAAAAGTATACGATTCTACTGATATAATTCAGATTGGATCTAGAAATATGCAGAATTTCCCACTTCTTTCTGAAGCAGGAAAGCAGGACAAGCCTGTTATGCTAAAAAGAGGTCTTGCTGCAACTATAAATGAATGGATTTGCTCTGCTGAGTATATAGCTGTAGAAGGAAATGAAAAAATAATAATGTGTGAAAGAGGAATCAGAACTTACGACGATTACACTAGAAATACATTGGATTTAGCAGCAGTACCTATAATTAAAAAAGAAACAGGATTACCAGTTATAGTAGATCCTAGTCATGGAACAGGAATTAGAGAGTTAGTTGCTCCAATGTCATATGCAGCTTTAGCTTGCGGTGCTGATGGTATAATGGTTGAAGTACATCCTAACCCAGACGAGGCTCTTTCTGATGGAGAACAGTCTTTGGATTTTGATAATTTTGAAGAGCTGATGGAAAAAATTAAAAAAAATTATAAAAATTTATAAATAAAAGAAGGATATTCTAAAAAAAAGTAGAATTATTTATATTATTAACATTGACAAAGATAAAAATTCGTGTAAAATAGAAATGTTAAGACAAAAAACAGAGGGATGTGTTAATATGAACGATATGAAAGAGATTATAGAGGAAATCAAGGCTAGATGCGATATAGCCAGCGTAATAGGTGACTATATAAAAATACAGCCTTCAGGTCAAAACTA
This sequence comes from Peptacetobacter hiranonis, assembly GCF_008151785.1. Taxonomy (GTDB): domain Bacteria; phylum Bacillota; class Clostridia; order Peptostreptococcales; family Peptostreptococcaceae; genus Peptacetobacter; species Peptacetobacter hiranonis. Next base: position 1,781,588 of record NZ_CP036523.1, on the reverse strand, counting down.
CAAAGCCTTATGTCCTTTTCATGTCGAAAAAACACCGTCTTTCCATATAAGTACAGCAAAACAAGTTTATAAATGTTTTGGCTGCGGGGAGGGTGGCGATGTTATAAATTTTGTCATGAAAATTGAGAATCTAGACTTTATGGATGCAGTTAGATTACTTGCAAATAGATGCGGAATTGATATAAATTTTAACATCGATGAAGAAACAAAACAAAAAATTGAATTAAGTAAAAAATATCAGGATATACATACGGAAGCGGCTAGGTTCTATTTTTCTAACCTTGTAAAATCAAAAAACAGAGGATACGATTATTTAAGAAATAGAGGCCTAGATGATAAAACCATAAAAAGATTCGGATTGGGGTATTCTCAAGATTCTTGGAATAGCTTAATGGATTACTTAATAGAAGAAAAAGGTTATAGTCAAGAAGAACTTCTGGAATGTGGATTGATAGGTAAAAGTACAAAAACAGATAAATATTATGATAAATTCAGAAATAGAGTAATGTTCCCTATATTTGATTATAGGGGGAATGTAATAGGTTTTGGTGGAAGGGTATTAGATGATTCATTACCAAAATACTTAAATTCGCCAGATACATTGATATTTAATAAAAGGCATAATTTGTACGGTTTAAATTTTGCTAGAAAAAATCTTTCTTCAAGAACTGTAATACTTGTAGAAGGATATATGGACTTAATATCATTATATCAATATGGTATACAAATAGCTGTTGCCACACTAGGAACAGCGCTTACTAGTCAGCAGGCTAGATTGATAAAGAGATATGCGGATAATGTAATAATATCATATGATTCTGATGGACCAGGAACAAAGGCAAGTCTTAGAGCAATTGATATACTAGTGGAAGCTGGATTATCAGTAAAGGTACTTGATTTAAAAGATGCAAAGGATCCAGATGAATATGTTAGAAAATATGGAACTGATGAATACAGAAAGGCTATGAAAGATGCTGTACCTCGGATTAAGTTTAAAATAGATAACTTAAAATCTTATTTTGACTTATCAAAGGATCAGGATAATATAAAATTTGCACAAGAAGCAGTTAATATTATAAAACAGCTAAAGAGCCCTGTAGAAATAGATTACTATATAAAATATTTAAGCGAAATAGTTCAGCTAGACGAAGATGCAGTAAAAAGAGAGATATATGGTAAATCTTACAGTTCTAGAAATTTATCTAATGGAAAATTTAATAATAAATTTAATAAAAAAGAAGAAAAACCTATAGAAAAAATGGATGCTATCCAACATGGTGAGGAATTAACAGAAATAAAATTAATGAAAATAATGATGAATATTCCAGCAGCTAGAGAAAAAGTTCTATTGAAAATAGATGAAAAAGAGCTTTTAATGGAGGATAGTAAAAAAATACTTAACTATTTATCAAAGATAGATTCAGAAAAGATTGTAGAGCCAGATGAGTTGGAAGGTATAAATGATGAATACATTAAGTCTTTAAAGAAAACATCTTTGGAAAGTATAAATACTAAAAATATGAAAGAAATAGAAGAAACTGTAAAGAGTGTTAGAAGAAACTCTTTAAAGAAAACAATAGATAATCTTAGAATTAAGCAAGAAGAACTAGGTGCTAAAAGTAAAATTTTAGCTGAGTCTGATAAAGATGCAGCTAAGGAGCTAGATTTGGAGATAATGAATCTAGCATTACAATCAGTAGAATTAAATAAACGATTAAGAAATTTATAAAGGGGGTTTAAGTGTGGATAAAGTTAAAGCAGAAAACAAAAACAAAGAGCTAAAAGAAAAGGCAAACGCACTGATATTAAAAGGGAAGAAGAATGGGTCTCTTACATTTGAAGAAATAGGTGATGCTTTTGAAACAGTTGAAATGAATAAAGAGCAGATGGATAACCTTTACGATACACTTCAGAGTGTAGGAATAGAACTAGTAGATGAAAAATCTAAGAAAAACAATGCAACATTTGCAGTTGGAAATAATGACGATATGGGATTTGATCATATAGACGATCCTGATTCTGATGATGACGATAAAGATGGTGATTCAGAAGCATTAGATTTATCGCTTCCAAAAGGAATAAGTATTGACGACCCAGTTAGAATGTACCTTAAAGAAATAGGTAAAATCCCACTACTTAAACCACATGAAGAAGTTGAATATGCAAAAAGAATGCATGAAGGTGACGAATTAGCAAAACAGAGACTAGTAGAAGCGAACTTAAGGCTAGTTGTAAGTATAGCTAAAAGATATGTAGGTAGAGGAATGTTATTCCTAGACTTAATACAGGAAGGGAACCTAGGTCTTATAAAAGCGGTTGAAAAATTCGACTACGAAAAAGGATTCAAATTCAGTACATATGCAACTTGGTGGATAAGACAGGCTATAACTCGTGCTATAGCTGACCAGGCGAGAACAATAAGAATACCTGTACATATGGTTGAAACAATAAACAAACTTATGAGAGTTTCAAGACAGTTACTTCAGGAATTAGGTAGAGATGCTAAACCAGAAGAAATAGCTAAAGAAATGGATCTTTCAGTAGAAAAAGTAAGAGAAATAATGAAGATAGCTCAGGATCCAGTATCATTAGAAACTCCAATAGGTGAGGAAGAAGATTCTCATTTAGGAGATTTCATACCAGATGATGATGCTCCAGCTCCAGATATATCAGCTGCATACTCACTATTAAAAGAACAGATAGATGAAGTATTAGGATCATTAAATGAAAGAGAACAGAAAGTTCTTAAACTAAGATTTGGTCTTGAAGACGGTAGAGCTAGAACTCTTGAAGAAGTTGGTAAAGAGTTTGATGTAACAAGAGAAAGAATAAGACAGATAGAAGCTAAAGCACTTAGAAAATTAAGACATCCAAGTAGATCTAAAAAACTTAGAGATTATCTTGATTAATAACTTCTTGATTAATAAAATACAGAAAGAATACGTCTTGATAAAAGACGTATTTTTTCTATCTAAAATAAACTAAACTAAGAAATAATAACAAATGTGTTGAAAGGAATAAATTTATGAAATTAACGGATAGATTATACAAAATAGCATCTTTTGTATCTGAAGGAAAAAGAGTAGCAGATATAGGTACAGACCATGGATATATACCAGTTTATCTATTAAATAAAGGTACTATACCATTTGCTATTTTAGCAGATATAAATAAAGGGCCTTTAGAAAATGCTAGAAAAGAAGTTAGACATAACGGACTAGAAGCTAAAACGGAATTAAGACTTGGTTCTGGTATAGAAGTTCTTGAAAAAGGCGAAGTAGATGAAATCATAATAGCAGGAATGGGAGGAGCTTTAATAGCAGATATACTAGAAGCTAAAAAAGAAGTTGCCCAGAGCGCTGAAAAATTAATACTTCAGCCAATGCAGGCACAGGAAGAACTTAGAAAATATCTACTAAACAATGGATATGAAATAATGGAAGAAGTTTTAGAGAACGAGGACTTTAGAATATATGAAATAATGACTGCTAGATATACAGGAAAAAATAATACTCCTTCTGATGAAATATACTACGAAGTTGGAGAAAAGCTATTAAATAATAAGAATGATTTATTTAAAGAGTTTGTTGAAAAGAAAATAAGAACCAATAAAGCTATTTTAGAAAAATTTGAAAGCATAGACAACGAAAATATAAGAAAAAGAAGAGAAGAAGTAGAATCTAAAATAGAAAAATTAGAAAAGATGTTATAAAAATTTTATCGAAAAGGTGATAATAATGAAATTAAAAGATATAACTAAAAAAATAGAAAATAAATATCCGACTTGCTTAGCTTATGACTGGGATAATGTAGGTCTTTTAGTTGGAGATTTTGACTCAGATGTTAAAAAAGTAATGACAGTAATAGAAGCAAATGAAGCTGTTGTAGAAGAGGCTATAGAAAAAGGGGTAGACCTTATAGTTACTCACCATCCGTTTATATTTGGTAAAATAAATAGAGTGAATACTGGAGATTTTAAAGGAAATTTAATACATAAACTTATAAAAAATGATATTGCGGTTTATTCAATGCATACAAACTTTGATATAGCATTTGACGGTTTAAACGACTATTTTATGGAAGTTATGGACTTTAAAAACACAAAAGTATTAGATAAAATAGATTCAAATGAAAATTATTGTGATGGCAGGGTATATGGACTTGGTAGAATTGGTGAATTAGAAGAGTCTGTTAGCTTAAAAGAACTTTGTAACAAGTTAAAAAGTGTATTAAATATAGAATGTTTAAAGGTTGTTGGAGATTTAGATAAAGAAATATCTAAGGTAGCAGTTGTTACTGGTTCTGGATCTGAATTTGCAAAACTAGCTGCCAAAGAAGGCGCAGATGTTATTTTAACTGGAGATGTTAAATACCATGAAGCTCAGGATGTATTTGATATGGGAATGAATTTGGTGGATTGTGGACATTTTGACAGTGAAAATATATTTAAAGACGTTATGTACAACTTTTTATCAAATGAATTAGGTGGAGTAGAAGTAATCAAGAGTGAAACTAATCTAAATCCATTTAAAATAGTATAATAAATCAAAAATTGCTAATCTTTTGTTATTATGAAAGCATATGAGATATAGACAAACTCCTCTCCAGGCTTCGACGTGCGTGTAGGTAAAACACTTTGTTGTAATTAAAACCCACGTCTGCAGATTGTCTAGAGAGTTTTGTCTATATAACTCATATGCTACATACTATCAATAATTTTAGCAAATTTTGATTTTATCCATTTTTTTAGTTAGTAAATTTATAAAATATTATTACTAACAAAAGAAACTTATTGCAATATTATACTAATAGCTCCAAAATTTTTTCGGAATATTACAGTTTGTAAAATTATTGAAATATTAGAATAAAGAAATTAAAGTTTATTTTCAAATAGATTTGTAATTTTGCTTTGATACACTTATCTATGCTGCAAATTTAAAGCTTATGAAAATTGTTGCAACTAGCATAAGTACAATACATGCAATTAGAACTTTTCCTTTAGTGCTTCCTAGATTGACAGTCCAACCAATTCCAAATCTTTTCTGAACAAATGCTGAAGGATCATTGGGATTGTAGTAGAAACAACCTAAAACCCAGTATTTGTCATCATCATCAACAGTATATGAAACATCAGAATAGTTACCTTTCTTTAATTTAGAAGATGTATAGATTAAAGGAACTATTGATGCTAAAAGTAGTACAGTTGATAAAATTACAAGTATTTGATTTACTTTCTGATTAACAAGTCCAAATGAAATTGAACTGAAAAGTAAGGCCATTGCAAATAACATAAAGAATGATTCGCTAGCTAAATGGTTTAAATACTTAATAGTATTTGCTATATCGGATTTAGAATCATTTTTATCTATTTTTATTCTAGCTTTTAAAGAATAAACAGAGCCGAAATAAACTAAAACCATTACAACAACTTGCATACCTATTTGAGCAAAGAAAGAAGCTTTAGTTTTTACAGTAAATCCATCTGCAATTCCTTGGAAATTGAAGTGTGTAGGCATCATTTCAGGTATTTTATCGTAGTTAATAAAAGCATAAGCTGAAGATGCTACAACTAAAAGTATAGGAATAATATATATTAAGCTGTATTTTTTTACTAATTTATCTCTTTCATGAATAAAATCTACATCAAGTATCTGAGTTCTTTCTGATTTAAGCTCAGGATTTATTGTAGAAAGATGCTCTTCTTTAAATATTAGTACTTTTTTATAACTACTATAGTATATAAAGTAGTATAAAATAACTGTAAGTATTATAGGTACTGTAACAGCTGTAAGGTAAAGATTTTCGTTTAGTGTGAAATTAGCATATAAAGATAATCCAATTTGGATTATAAGTACAGCAGTAGTAGAGATTATTATACCTCTTTTGTAGCTTTTATCTATATGTTTTAATTCTTCAAAATTTCTATATTTCTCCGGAATATTAACCCCATAGAATACTTTCTTACTTGTAAATTTTTGCATATTGTAGTCTACAATTGCAAGTAAAATAATTATAGGAACCATAACCATTAATTCTATATTATAGTTAGTCATTTTTAACAACCTCACATTCATTGTAAATTTTTTCTGCTAATTTTAGGAATTCGTCCTTTTGAATACCTGATAGGAATGAATTAGATATTAATATTTCTAATTCATCAAATAATTCTTTTTCTTTAATTTCGTTCTTTTCCATTGGAAGATCTGCTACAACAGCGCCTTTTCTTCTGTCTATATTTAGATAACCTCTGTCTTTGAGCTCATTATATGCTTTGTTGACAGTATGAAGATTTACACCAATATCCTCAGCCATACTTCTAACAGAAGGTAGAGATTCTCCTATTTTTAAATCTCCTTTTGCTATTGCTTTTATAAGATTATCTTCTATTTGCAGATATATGGATTTGCTGCTACTAAAGTCTAGTTCTAATTTCATATTTATAACCTCCTTTTCAAATGTTATATCAATTCTATATGTTATATATAATATATAACAAACATAACAAAAAAGCAATATACTTTTTGAAAAATTTGATGGTTGGAAGGAGAAAAATTTATTTTTAAATAATTAAAATAGTTAAAATGTTATTAAAAATAAGTGATTGGATATATACTATATAATAAATAAAAACATATAACATATAGATGTAAAAATTAAATAAAAAATAGGTTAAATGTTTCGAAAAATTTTGCTAAAAATTTGAAAAAATGTAATGGATATGTTAATATATAGGTGAAGATAGATTGGAATATGACACGAGATGACGGGGATATTCTAAGACATTATTTTATGAGATTATTAAAGAAGTGAAACACGAGGTGACGGGTTTCACTTTTTTTCTGCAAAAAAGTATATAAAAATGGGGCTGATGTAAAATATAGCAACATCAACCCCGTTTTTTATTTTTAGAATAGTCTATTTAAGGTATTATAATTCTCTATAACAGTAAATAATTCCTCGGCAATCTTCTTGTGCTTATAATTATCTTTCTTAATATTATGCATCAGTTTCATATTAGTTGTATAAGCGCATACATCTGCAAGCTGGATATTTACACTATCGTAGCTTTTTTTCTGCATAATTTCAGAACTTATTCTTTCGCTTGGATTTTCTCTAAGATAAGGAATCATATAGTTAGAAACAGTATAATTACCTTCGTCAGCTATTATACAAGCTTGTTCATTGTTTTTTTCTAAATAAATAGAAATCATTTCAACAAGCGCCTCTGTCATTTTTCTGTTTAATAAACATTCAGACTCATTTCCTTTACCATGACGATTTAAAAACTCATTTTTATCACAATAAACAGTAAATATAGGTATATCATAGCTTTCTACAACTCTAAGAGTTCTTTTAATGGTATTTATCCTATCATCTTTATCCAAAATTATATATGGAATATCTCCTCTTATAATTTCTGAGCAATGTAGCTCAAAGTTTTCACTGATAACTAAATCGGTTAAAAGTTTTGACATCTTATTGGCTCTATTAGATGTATATGTATTATTGTCAAAAGATGACTGCAGTGTATTTTCGATTTTAAACTTGAACCTATCTGTTATTACCTTTAATTTTTCGCTAATATCTCCAAAATATCTATTATCTATACAAACAGCGGTTAAAAGATATACAGGCTGATCTAAATCTTTAAGGCTGCGGCTTCCTGAGTCGTCAATATAAATATTTATCAAAATTACTCCTCCATTTCCTATTACTAATTATATAATAGCATACTTTTTATAATAATATTATTCAAATAGATGCAAGAATTTCGTCAATTGTAAAAAATTAAATAAAAAAGTATAAATAGTTGACTTAAAACACAAAAAAGTTTAAAATAGAATAGCGGAACAATTTTAAATTGGTAACTGGTAACATAAAGTCAAAGTTACATAATCCCTAAAGGCAGCCGAGTATTTTTTTATGAGGCTGCTCTTTTAGTTTAAAAAGTTAACTTTACTTGTGTTGAAAATATATTATTGTAATGATATGATATGTTAAACAGAATAATACTGAATTTAGGAAGGTGTGAAAATTTATGTACGATAAAATAGTAGAAGCTACTGAATATATAAAGGGGATAACTGATATAAAACCAGAAATAGCTCTTATACTTGGATCAGGTCTTGGTGCTATGGCTGAAAATATAAAAAATCCAGTAAAAATAAAATACAGCGACATACCTAATTTCCCAGTATCTACTGTAGTAGGTCATGCGGGGGAATTGATTATAGGTGAGTTAGAAGGGAAAAATGTTGTTGCTATGCAGGGAAGATTCCATTATTATGAAGGATATTCTCAGTCGCTTACAACTATGCCAGTTAGAGTTATGAAAATGCTTGGAGCAGAAACACTTATTGTAACAAATGCAGCTGGTGGTGCAAATAAAGACTTTAACGCTGGGGATTTAATGATTATAAAAGATCATATAAATCTAAGTGGTTCAAACCCTCTTATAGGAAAAAATGACGATAGAATAGGGCCTAGATTCCCTGATATGTCAGATGCATATAATAAGGAATATAGAGATTTAGTAAAAAAATCTGCGGCTGAGGAAGGAATTGATGTAAGAGAAGGCGTTTATACATTCTTCTCAGGTCCAAACTATGAAACACCTGCTGAAATAAGAATGGTTCAGGTTTTAGGTGGTGATGCTGTAGGAATGTCTACAGTACCAGAAGTTATAGCTGCAGCGCATTGTGGAATGAAGGTAATAGGAGTGTCTTGTATAACAAATATGGCTGCTGGAATATCAGAAACAAAACTAAACCACAAAGAAGTAATAGAAACAACTGAAAAAGTAAAAGTTAACTTTGCTAAGCTTATAACTAGAGTTATAAAAAATTTGTAAATAAATATAAATAATGATAGTAAATTTTCAACAATAGATATAAATTCATAAAAACGAAAGATAAGTAAGTAATCTAATCCAATATAAAGACTAATTTTAAAATACGATTAATAGAGAAAATGCTCAATAAAAAAATATTTAAAAAAAATGAAAAAATTTTAAAAAAATATGTTTAAGCTATTTATCACCGGGTATATAAATATCATAAGAGATAAGACAAAACTCTTTAAAAAGAATTTAAATATAAAAATTAGAAATTAAAGATTATGGAGGATTAAAATTATGAAAAAATGGGTTTGTACAGTATGCGGATATATACATGAAGGAGAAACTGCACCAGCAGAATGTCCAGTATGTAAAGTAGGTCCAGAAAAATTCGAAGAAATGGGCGGAGAAAGAGTATGGGCTGACGAACATAGAATAGGTGTTGCTAAAGGTGTTGACGAAGAAATAGTTGAAGGATTAAGAGCTAACTTCACTGGTGAATGTACAGAAGTTGGTATGTACTTAGCAATGTCAAGACAAGCAGATAGAGAAGGATATCCAGAAGTAGCAGAAGCTTACAAAAGAATAGCTTTCGAAGAAGCAGAACACGCTGCTAAATTTGCTGAATTATTAGGAGAAGTTGTTGAACCATCAACTAAGAAAAACCTTGAATTAAGAGTTGACGCTGAATACGGAGCAACTGAAGGAAAATTAAAAATAGCTAAAAGAGCTAAAGAACTAGGATTAGATGCTATACATGATACAGTTCACGAAATGTGTAAAGATGAAGCTAGACATGGTAAAGCATTCTTAGGATTATTAAACAGATACTTCAAATAAGAACCAATAAAAATAATATATCAAGAGCATATCTCGATTAAGAGGTATGCTCTTATTTTTTTTGAAAAAATTAAAAAATATTATATAATTTTTGAAAATCCACGTTATATAATTTATATTTGCTTTATGCTATAATTATTTTAAAGATAAATTTTGTAACAGGGGTAAGAAAAATGAGCAAATATATAGAATTTAAAGATGTAAAAAAGATATACAAAATGGGTGAAGTAGAGATTGCTGCACTTAATGGCGTAAATTTCTCCGTTGATAAAGGAGAGTGTGTTGTAATCGTCGGAGCCAGTGGTGCTGGAAAGAGTACAATTTTAAATATTTTGGGTGGAATGGATACTGCAACATCAGGTCAAATTATAGTAGATGGGAAAAGAATAGATAATTACAATGATAGAGATCTTATAACTTATAGAAGATACGATATTGGATTTGTTTTCCAGTTCTATAACCTAGTTCAAAATCTTACTGCAAAAGAAAATGTAGAACTTGCAACTCAGATATGTGAAAATCCACTAGATATAGACGATATAATGAAGGAAGTTGGTCTTGAAAATAGAAAAGATAATTTCCCAGCACAGTTATCTGGAGGAGAACAACAGAGGGTTGCAATAGCTAGAGCACTTGCAAAAAATCCAAAGCTACTTCTTTGCGACGAGCCAACCGGAGCGCTAGACTATAACACTGGTAAGGCAATATTAAAGTTATTACAAAGAACTTGTAGGGAAATGGGTATGACAGTTATAATTATTACCCACAACTCGGCAATAACTCCTATGGGCGATAAAGTAATAAAAGTAAAAAATGGAATGATTGAAAGTATTACTGAAAATGAAAATCCTGTTCCAATAGAAAGGATTGAATGGTAATGAAAAAGGCACTTAATAAAGACATATTAAGGGATATTTTAAAATCCAAGGGAAGATATTTCTCCATAATGCTAATAGTTGCTTTAGGGGTTGCGTTTTTTTCTGGAATAAAAGTATCTCCTAAAGTAATGAGAAATACAGTTGATAATTATTACGATGATTACAATTTTATGGATGTAGAAGTTATATCTACATTAGGGCTAACAGATGACGATGTCGATGCGATTAAAAAATTGGATACAGTAGAAGGTGTATTCCCGACATATTCTATGGATGTAATTACAAATGTAAAGGATCAAGATAGAGTATTAAAGGTACATGGCCTTCCAACAGATAATTTATCAGATTCCAATAAAGGTTATATAAATAGAGTCAAACTGATAAAGGGGCGACTTCCTAAAAACTCGGGTGAATGTGTTGTATTAAAGCCAAAATACGACCATCTTAATTTGAAAATAGGAAAAACTCTAAAGATAAAATCTGGTACAGAGGATAAATTAAGCGACGATTTAAAAAAAGATAGTTATAAAATAGTTGGTCTAGTAGAAACACCATATTATTTATCTTATGAATTTGGAAATTCATCAATAGGATCTGGAAGTGTAGATGGTATAATGCTTATTCCTCAGGATGATTTTAAAACAGAAGCTTATACAGAGATGTTCATAACAGCAAAAGGAGCTAAAGAGCAGACATCATTCTATCAGGAATATAAAGATACTGTTAAAAAGACAGAAGACCAGATAGAGAAAATAACAGATGAAAGAATTGAGCATAGATACAATGAAGTTGTTGGAGAGGCTACAGATGAGCTAAATAAAGCAAAAAAAGAATATAACGACAAGAAAAAAGAAACAGAAGATAAAATAAATAAGGCAGAAAAAGAATTAAAAGACGGTAAACAGAAGATAAAAGACGGTAAACAAGAATTAAAAACTAAAAAAGCAGAAACAAAACAACAAATTAAAAATGGATTTAAACAGTTGGACTCTGCAGAAGCACAGCTTAAAAATGGTAGAAAACAGTATGAAGCTGCAAAAAAGGATTTTGAGTCTAAAAAACAACGGGCTAATTCTCAAATAAGTAGCGCTGAGAGCCAGCTTGCTCCTCTAAAAAGCAATATAGATTCTTTAAAATCTAATATTTCTGGATTAGAGTCACAGCTTGGAAAGCCTGATATATCAGAGGAAGAAAAGGCAACACTTACTCGGACAATATCAAAATATAAAGAAAATCTTTCGGCTCTTGAAGGGCAGTACAATGTAGGATATGCTAAGATTCAAAGCATAAAAAATCAGATAAAATCGGGAGAAAGAAAATTAGCTCGGACAAAATCTGAATTAGATAGAAATCAAAGAAAGATAAAAACTGAAAGATCTAAGCTTTATACTATGGAAGAAAAAGCTCAAAAAGAGTTTAAAAAAGCAGAGGAAGAGATAGCTAAAAATGAAAAGAAACTAGTAGATAGTGAAAAAGAACTTGAAAAGGCAAAAAATGAAGCTAAAGACGAGTTTAAAAAGGCAGAAAATGATTTAAAAGAAGCAGAAGACGAAATAAAGAAAATTGAAAAGCCAGAATGGTATGTATTAAATAGAGATAAACAGTACTCTTCAGCTGAATATGCTGGATGTGCAGATAGTATTGATGCATTGGCTGGAATATTCCCTGTATTCTTTGTATTAGTAGCGGCTCTTGTTGCACTTACTACAATGACCAGAATGGTAGATGAGCAGAGAATAAACATAGGTACATTAAAAGCTCTTGGATATACTCCAGGAATGATAGCTAAAAAATATATAGTATATGCTATGTCCGCTAGTGCAATAGGTTCTATAATTGGACTGATAGTTGGATATACTGTATTCCCTACAATCATATACAATGCATATGCAATTATGTATACAGTTCCAAAAGTTGAGCTTGGAACAGATCTATTTATAACAGTATTATCAATAGCTACATCAATATTTGTAACTTCATTTGCAGCATTTGCAGCTTGTAGAAGAGAATTAATAGAAGCTCCTTCAACACTTATGAGACCTAAGGCGCCAAAAAATGGTAAGAGAATACTTTTAGAAAGAGTAGGATTTATCTGGAATAAGATAGGATTTATTTGGAAAGTAACTCTTAGAAATATATTTAGATATAAGAAAAGATTCCTTATGACTGTACTAGGTATATCTGGTTGTACAGCGCTTATCCTTACTGGATTTGGTGTAAGAGATTCTATACAGATGATAGTAGATGTACAGTTTGGAGAATTAAACAAGTACAGTATGACTGCTAGCTATGACTCAGATGAAAAAACAGAGAACGTTGAATATTTAAAATCACTTATTTCAAATGAAAAAGGTGTAAAAGAAATAGGAATGTTCCACAATCAAAATGCAAAAGTAATGATAAACAACAAAGAAAAAGAAGTAACTGTTGTAATACCTGAAAATAAAAATACATTTGATGATTTTATTGTTTTAAGAGATAGACAATCTCATAATCCTATAAAATTAGATAAAGGAATTGTTATATCAGAAAAAGCGGCTAGAAACCTAGATGCAAAAGTAGGAGATAAGGTTAAAATATTAAATGAAAATGATGTCAGCGCAGAGGCTGTAATCTCAGGAATTACAGAAAACTATGTAAATCATTACATATATATGACTAACGATTACTATAAAGAATTGTTTAATAGAAATGCAGATAGTAATAGAATTTATGGAGTTTTAGATGATAGTATAACAATAGATCAAGAGGATAAAATGGCAAGTAAGATAATAGACTCTACTTGTGCTAATGGTACAGTGTTTACTACTGGAATAAAAGACGGGTTCTCAGATACTATAAAATCTTTAAACTATGTAGTTCTACTTATGATAGTATCTGCAGGAGCTTTGGCATTTGTAGTTCTTTATAATTTAAGTAATGTAAATATTTCAGAAAGAATTAGAGAAATTGCCACTATAAAAGTACTTGGATTCTATGATAAAGAGGTTTCAGCATACATCTATAGAGAAAATGTAATTCTTACATTTATAGGTGCTACTCTAGGACTTGGACTTGGGGTAATCCTTCATCAGTTTATAATGGTAACAGTAGAAGTTGAAAATATGATGTTTGGACGACTTATAAACCCATTGAGCTATGTAGCGGCATTTGTACTTACTATAGTAATGGGAATAATAGTAAACCTTGTAATGAATAAAAAACTAAAGAAGGTTGAAATGGTTGAATCTCTAAAATCAGTAGATTAATAATATCCGTAATAGAATAACTCTTAAAAAAGATATAGACTATATAACGGATAAAAGATACAATATAATAAAAAGAATAAATAAAGTTGATTGCGTTATGCAATCAACTTTATCTTTTTAAAATTATAATATAAAATGAGGTGATAAAAATGCCGATAATAGACGAGGTTATAAATACTATAAAAAAACAGATAGCTAAGATGCTACTTGGAAAAAAATACAGCGACTATGTAGATATGGATGTTGTATATAATCCAGATGAAGAAATATTCCTTATAACGTTAAAAAGACTGGTGTTTGAAAATAAAATAAACGAAGCTGAGGAGTTTCTTTTTGATAGGGCAGAAAACAACCCTACAGAAAATTTACAGTACATAGCTATTGAATTCTACACTATGGTTATGGAAAAATCTGATGAAGAACTAGCTGAGGCTGGTTTTGATAGAAGTGAGGTAACTACAGGTGTAATGGACTTCAGAGAAGTTATGGGGTTAGCCTAAAATTGAATGGAGAGGTTATCTATGATAGATAGAAAAAAAATAAATCATCTATTTGCAAAGTTGAATTACAGCAGACTTAGCTCTAAGGCAGCAGAGGTAGCATTCTTCCTTACAATGTCAATATTTCCATTTTTAATGTTTACAGTATCTACTGTTGCGTATGTACCAGTATTACAAATTACAAAGTATGTAGATATGATAGAGCAAGTTGTACCTGTAAAAGCAATAGGATTTGTGGATTTGGTTATAAAATCTGCTGTAGAAAAAAGGAATACACATTATATGATAGTCAGCTTTTGTTTGACTATGTGGACTTTTTCTAGAGCGGTTAAAGCACTTATAAAGGGAATGAACGCAGCATTCTATTCGCCTGAAACAAGATCATTTTTAAAAGTAATGATGATATCAATGATATTTACACTAATGCTTTTAGTACTTATATTTACATCTATGATTTTGTTGGTATATGGTGAGAAAATAGGTGTTGTTATATTTAGTTACTTGGGGTTTGACAAGGTATTCTTCAATCTTTGGAACATAACCAGATATGCTGTTGGTACCGTTGCAACTATAATTGTGTTTACTTTATTATATAAATACACACCTAATATAAATCTATCTGCTAAAAGAGTAGCACCAGGAGCTATATTTGCAACATTTGGTTGGTTTTTAATGTCTTATTTATATTCATACTATACTAATAACTTTTCTAACTATAGTGCAATATATGGAAGCTTCCGGGAGATAATAGTACTGCTAACATGGCTTTATTTCAGTAGTTGGGTGATTGTTATAGGATACGAAATAAATGCAAGACTGTACAGAAGACGGAAAAGAAGATTAGAAATACAGTCTGAATAAGTGATTTCAATATGTTGAGCTGATTTAACTATATATTTTATAAAAATGACTTAAGTTAATATAAAGATAAAAGTCAGTATAACTAAACAAAAGCTAAAAAATAGCGAATGATTAGTATTTCTAAACTAGAAAAAAATTAATAAAAACTTAGTGTTTATTAATACTAAGAAAATACATAATTAATAAAAACAAAAGAGAAAAATGAAAACGTTATAAATATTGAAATCACTATATTTTGAATGCAACATCAAAAAAATAAATAAAAAATTCGAAAAAGAGCTGCTTGAAATTTAACAAGCAGCTCTTAAAATTTAATTCGAAAAATTAAGCTTTACTTTACTTTTTTTATTGTTTATAATTGTGGTAACAAAAAGAAAAGGAAGGGATATTATGTACGACAGGCGATCTTTAAAGGACATATCTTTAATACTAATAGGATCGACAATATTAGCATTTGGAGTTTACAACTTCTACTATTTAAACAGTATTACAGAAGGAGGAGTATTAGGAATAATTTTACTATTAAAAAACATATTTGGCTTTGATGTTTCTGTTGCAGGAGCAATACTTGATATAGCTTTACTAATAATGGGATTTAAAATGTTTGGTAAAAAATTCTTTATATACTCAGTAGGAGCATCAGTGGGATTTTCAGTTTTATACGATATATTTGAAACTGTAGGACCATTAGTTCCTCAGATGGGAATGTTTACATCTGCGGTTTTAGGTGGTTTATCAGTTGGTATAGGCTGTGGAATTATGATGAGAGTAGGTTGTGCTTCAGGAGGCGATGATGCCTTAGCAATGATAATTTCAAAAGTAACATCATTAAAATTAAGTACAGTATACTTAATAACAGATGGTATAGTACTTTTACTTTCAGTAAGTTATATACCAGCAGTTCAGCTAGTGTACTCTATAGTAGCTGTTTTAATAAGTGGTAAAACTATCGACTTTATATACGGATTAGGTAGAAATAGAAGTGTTGAAGTTGAAAAAACAAACGTACCAGCGGGAGTGCATGCTGTTTAAAGTACAGATGATTAAGTTGCTAAAATAAATTAAATAGATATAGTTTAATAGCTTAAATATATATAAATTATAATACTGAAGAGGTTTTATTATAAAATAAAACCTCTTTTTTTGTTGTAAATTTAAATATATTAAAAATTTACGATGAATTTCTATAAAAAGTGTGGTATTTTTGTCGGAAATTGTATTTATTAATACCTTTTATAAATTAAAAATGTGTATTAATATACAATAATTAAAAAGATAGGACATAAATAATAAATTAACATTAAAAAATATTGAATAAATAGTATAAATAGTGTATACTGATTAATGTAATAAGACATAATAAATCAACATATTAAATTTAAAACTTTTATTGTATATAGGGAGGACGTATAAATGTCAATTAAAGTAGGTTTAAATGGATTCGGAAGAATAGGGAGAGCAGTTTTAAGATTAGCTCAGACTGAATTTGGAGACGATATAGAAATAGTAGCATTAAATGCTAGAGCAAACACTGAAACATTAGTTCATTTATTTAAATACGATTCATGCTATGGTAAGTTTAATGGGGAAGCTTCTGCAGTTGGGGAAAACGTTATGCAAGTAAATGGTAAAGAAATTAAAATATTTAGATGCAATGATCCAGAAGATATACCTTGGGGAGAATTAGGCGTTGATATAGTAGTAGAATCAACTGGTATATTTAAAGATAGAGAAAAAGCATCTAAACATATAAAAGCTGGAGCTAAAAAAGTAATAATAACTGCACCAGGTAAAAATGAAGATGTTACAATAGTTATGGGTGTTAATGAAGAAGATTACGACCCAGCAAATCATCATATAATATCTAATGCATCATGTACTACTAACTGCTTAGCACCATTTGCTAAAGTTCTTGATGACAAATTTGGTATAGAAAAAGGATTAATGACAACTGTACATGCTTATACAAATGACCAGAGAATATTAGATAAAACTCATAAAGATTTAAGAAGAGCAAGAGCAGCTGGAGAATCTATAATACCTACTACAACAGGAGCTGCTAAAGCTGTATCTAAAGTTTTACCACAGTTAGAAGGTAAATTAAATGGATTTGCGCTTAGAGTACCTACTCCTACAGTATCACTTGTAGATTTAGTTTGTGAGCTTAAAAAACCAGCAACAGTAGAAGAAATCAATGCAGCATTCAAAGAAGCTTCTGAAGGCTCTATGAAAGGTATATTAGGATACAGTGAAGAACCATTAGTATCTGTAGACTACAAAGGTGATGAAAGATCTTCTATAGTAGATGGATTATCTACATTATCAATGGGAGATAAAATGTTTAAAATACTTTCTTGGTATGATAATGAATGGGGATATTCAGCAAGAACAGTAGATTTAGTAAAATATGTAGCTAAATCATTATAAGAAAATAACTAGTTTTATATTATAAAGTGTATATAGAGTATAATTGTATAAAAAATATCACAGTATTTATAGATTGTGTTTAATAGGGGTTTGAAAAGAGATAATGGAATGTAAAAAATTCTGTTATCTCTTTTTATTTTGAAAATAAATGAAAGTTTTATGCTAAAAATATTTTTTTAGATTGAAAATATATACAACTTATTTAATTATAGAAAACATTTAATTAGTAGCAGGTTGTTACTGAAGTTGTTACTAAAGGTAAAGAACTTATAATAAAAACATATAATTTACTGCTTGTAAAAATAGATGCATATACAAAATTAAAATATTAAAAGAATATAAAATAACTATTCAGAAATAAAAAAATAAGCTAAATACAAAAAAATATACTATAAAAGCCTTTTCAAAGACAAAAAAATTTAAAAAGATTAATACAATTTTATTATAGATTAAACGCAAAAAATGAATGAGAAGACATCAAAATCTTAAAAAAAGTTGCAAAAAGAAACAACTTGAAACAACTATACAAGTCGCTTGTTGTAGGAAATTCAAGGTTTTTATGCATATATGAAAACTGCATAAAGTTGTAAGTTGTAGAATAAAAACTTGCATTTATCAAAAAAGACAGAATTTTACAATGATAAAAGTTAAACAAATTAAGTTGCAAAATATAAAAAATGAAAGTATAATATATTTAAGAAATAAATAAAAATTTATATGGATTATCAGAAAGGAAGAGACAAAATGGAAGCAGCAGAAGGCAAAAAAAGAGTAAAAGCAGTCAGCACTGAAACATTTGTATTCTTAGCAGTTCTACTAATAGTATTTGGTGGAATAGGTAGAGTAATGGGAGTTGGGCTAATGTTCAAAACAATGATGGCAACAGCTCATGACTTATTACTACAGACAGTATTCTTAATAATGGCACTAGCAGTTTTAGCAGGAGCTCTAAGTGCACTATTATCAGAATTCGGTGTTATATCATTAATAAACAAGATATTCGCACCAATAATGAAACCAGTTTATGGTTTACCTGGAGCAAGTATAACTGGAGCAGTAGCTACTTATCTATCAGATAACCCAGCTATAATATCTTTCGCAAAAGATAAATCATTCACTCAGTACTTCAAAAAATATCAGACACCAGCTCTTTGTAACTTAGGTACAGCATTTGGTATGGGTCTTATAGTTACTACATTCATGATGGCACAGGGTGATGAATTCATGTTACCAGCATTAATAGGTAACTTAGGTGCTATAATAGGTTCTATAATATCTGTTAGACTTATGTTAATACAGACTAAAAAATATTATGGTGAACACGCTAACGATCAGGTAGGAGATGTTTTATCTGACGGTGAAGGTGAATTCAGAGAAATAAGAGAAGGTAACTTATTCCAGAGAGTATTAGACGCAATGCTTGAAGGTGGTAAACTTGGTGTTGATATGGGTATGGCAATAATACCAGGTGTTTTAATAGTTTGTACAGGTGTTATGATGTTAACATTCGGACCATCAGCAGATGGTACTTACACAGGTGCAGCATACGAAGGTATACGGTTACTACCATTAATAGGTGAAAAAATTAAATTCATAATAGAACCTCTATTTGGATTTAAATCAGCAGAAGCTATAGCATTCCCTATAACTTCATTAGGAGCAGTTGGTGCAGCAATGTCACTAGTTCCAGAATTTATAAAAACTGGTGTTGTAACACCTAACGATATAGCAGTATTCACAGCAATGGGTATGTGCTGGTCAGGATACTTAAGTACTCATATAGGTATGATGGATGCATTAGATGCTAGACCATTAGCAAGTAAAGCGATATTATCACATACAGTCGGTGGTCTTTGCGCAGGTATATCTGCACATCTAATCTTCATGCTAGTAGGATAGTACAAGATTAATAAGTAAATAAAAGTTTATACTTTAAATAGATAGAGCCTTAGATTACTAAGGTTCTATCTTATTTTTTTAACAAAAATGCCTCCATCTACGGAGGCTATTTTTATAAAATAGTATAAAATTGATAGATTAAAAAACAAGAAAAATTGTTGGTATTTGTAATTAATTTAACGTGATAAAAATTTGCTAATGTGTTACAATGTAAAGCATAGTAAAAGTTTAGTTTTCAATATTTTAGAGTATGTTGATGAGTAATTTTAAACAAGGAGGAGGAGCAATGGATAAGGAATATAAGGTTGGTGTTGATGTCGGCTCGACAACAGTTAAAATTGTTCTCCTTGACGGGGAAAACAATATACTATTCAAAAAATATCAGAGACATTATTCCGATGTCAAAAAATCCATAGTAGAAGTTTTAAACGACGTTTATAAAATAATAGGAGATGCAGCCATAAAAATTATAATAACTGGTTCGGGTGGAATCGGAGTATCTAAAAAATTAGGGATAAAATTTGTACAGGAGGTAATATCTAGTACAAAATCCATAGAGTACTACCATCCAGAAACAGATGTTGTAGTGGAACTTGGTGGAGAAGATGCCAAAGTTACCTATATAACAGGGGGAATAGATCAGAGGATGAATGGTATCTGTGCAGGAGGTACAGGAGCGTTTATAGATCAGATGGCAACTCTTTTAAAAACAGATGCAGCAGGATTAAATGAGCTTGCTAAGGATTACGATACTATATATCCTATCGCATCGAGATGTGGTGTATTTGCAAAGACAGATATACAGCCACTTATAAATGATGGTGCTAAAAAAACAAACATAGCGATGAGTATATTTAATGCTGTAGTTGTTCAGACAGTAAGTGTACTATCATGTGGTAGAAAAATAGAAGGGAATGTAGCTTTTTTAGGGGGACCATTATATTTCCTATCAGAACTAAGACAGGCATTTAAAAATGTATTAAACTTAGATGACGAGCATATAATATTCCCAGAAAATGCTCAGCTATATATAGCTATAGGAGCTGCACTATTAGCAGAGGAAGAGAAAGAAGTATCTTTAAAATCAATATTAGACAAATTAAATTCAATAAAAACAATAGACGATGGGAATGTAAATTTATTAGAGCCTTTATTTAAAGATGAGGACGATTATAGGGAATTTTTAGAAAAACACAATGTAAACAACGTAGAAAAATACGATATAAATAAATACAGTGGAAACTGCTTCCTTGGGATAGATGCAGGTTCTACAACTACAAAGGCTACCCTTATAGGAGAAAATGGTGAATTATTATATTCATACTACTCTAGTAATGAAGGAAACCCTTTAAAAACAACTGTAAAAATAGTTAAAGAAATATACAGTTTATTACCAGAGAACTGCAAAATAGTGGCATCTACTTCAACAGGATATGGAGAGGCGCTTATAAAAAGAGCATTAAAACTAGATTTTGGTGAAATAGAAACTATAGCACATTACAAGGCAGCTAAATTCTTTAAAAAAGATGTAGACTTCATACTTGATATCGGCGGTCAGGATATGAAATGTCTAAAAATAAAAAATGGAGTAATAGAAAGTATAATATTAAATGAAGCTTGTTCTTCTGGATGCGGATCATTCCTAGAAACATTCGCCAAATCACTATCAATGGATATAAAAGAATTTGCGAAAGAGGGAATATATTCTAAAAATCCAGTAGATTTAGGTTCAAGATGTACAGTATTTATGAACTCTAGAGTAAAACAGGCTCAAAAAGAAGGTGCTGAGGTAGCTGACATATCTGCAGGACTTTCTTATTCAGTAATAAAAAATGCGCTATTTAAAGTTATAAAAATGAAAGACCTAAATGAAATAGGAGAGCACATAGTAGTACAGGGAGGAACATTCTACAATGATTTAGTGCTTAGAGCATTTGAAAAGATGATTGGCAAGGAAGTAATAAGACCAAACATTGCAGGGCTAATGGGAGCTTTTGGTGCAGCGTTAGTTGCAAAAGAAAAATACAACCCAGAAAAACCTACAAAAATGCTTAAAGCAGATGAATTAGACTTACTTCACGTTCAGGCTGAAGTAACTAGATGTAAAGGATGCTCAAATCACTGTCTGCTTACAATAAATAAATTCTCTGAAGATGAAGCATTTGTATCAGGAAATAGATGTGAAAGAGGAGAAGCTCTTTACAGTGGGGTACAAAATGACGAAGAAAAAGAAAGTATAAACCTATATAAATATAAATACGATAGAATATTCAACTACAAACCTTTATCAGAAAATGAAGCAAAACGTGGAGAAATAGGTATACCTAGAGTACTTAATATGTACGAAGATTACCCATTCTGGTTTACGTTCTTTAATGAATTAGGATTTAGAGTTGTACTATCACCTAGATCATCTAAAAAGCTATACGAAAGAGGGATAACTAGTATAGCATCTGACACAGTTTGCTATCCGGCAAAACTAGTACATGGACACATAGAGTCTTTAATAGACAAAGGGATAAAAACAATATTCTACCCATGTGTAACAAACGAAAACAAAGAAGATAACACAGCAGATAACTACTACAACTGCCCAGTTGTAGTATCTTACTCAGAAGTAATAAAAAACAACGTCGATAGTATAAGAGAAAACAACATAACATACATAAAACCATTTATAAGTATTAACGACAAAGAAAAACTTAAAAAGAGAATGTATGAAGTATTATCTAAATACTACAGCGATATAACAGCTAAAGAAATAAATGAAGCTGTAGATAAAGCTACAGCAGAAGAAAAATCATTCAAAGATGAAATGAGAGAACAGGGTGAAAAGGCGTTAGAATACCTTGATAGAACTGGCAAAAAGGGAATAGTACTATCAGGTAGACCATACCACATAGACCCTGAAATAAATCATGGTATGCCAGAACTTATAAACTCTCTAAATATGGCTGTTTTAACAGAGGATTCAATATCTCACCTAGCTAAAGTTGAAAGACCTTTGAGAGTAGTAGACCAGTGGGTTTACCATTCAAGACTTTACAAAGCAGCTACATTTGTAAGAGAGCATGATAACCTTGAACTTGTGCAGTTAAACTCATTTGGATGTGGACTTGACGCTGTAACAACAGACCAGGTAAAAGAAATACTAGATGAAAAAGATAAAATATACACACTTCTAAAAATTGACGAAGGTAATAACCTAGGTGCAGCAAAAATAAGAATAAGATCTCTAAAAGCTGCGATGGAAGAAAGAGAAGCAAATGGAATAAAATCTAGTGAAATAGAACCAAAGAAAATACAATACGCTAAAAATAATAAAATAACTAAAGAAAGAACAATACTAGCTCCTCAAATGGCTCCAATGCAGTTTGATTTTATTGAAGCTGCTATGAATCAGAGTGGTATAAAAGTAGAAATACTAAAAGATTACAGTCAGGATATCATAGAAGAAGGTCTTAAATATGTAAACAACGATGCTTGTTTCCCTGCGATAATAGTTGTAGGTCAACTTATACACGCATTAAAATCTGGAAAATACGATTTAGAAAACACATCTGTAGCAATTACTCAGACAGGTGGTGGATGTAGAGCGACAAACTACATAGGATTTTTAAGAAAAGGACTTCACGATGCAGGATTTGGAAATATACCAGTTATTGCACTTAGTGTAAATGGTATAGAACGGAGTGGTATCAAAGAAAGTATGAGTATAGCTATGGGACTAAGACTTCTAATGGGGGTTGTCTATGGTGACTTACTTATGAAAGTTGTGACAAGAGTTAGACCTTATGAAAAGGTAAAAGGAAGCACAAATGCACTTCATGAAAAATGGAAAAATAAATGTATAGAAGCTCTTAAAAAACCTAAGTTTAAAGAATTTAAACAGAATATATACGATATAGTAGATGAATTTGATAACTTAGAAACAGTAGATGTCAAAAAGCCTAGAGTTGGATTAGTTGGTGAAATACTGGTTAAATTCCACCCTATAGCTAACAACGACTTAATAGGAATACTTGAAAGAGAAGGAGCAGAGGCAGTAGTACCAGAACTTATGAACTTCTTCATGGCTTGTGCCCAGAACACTATATATAAACATAAAAACTTAGAAGGTAAAAAATCTACTGAATTTATTGGGAAATTATTCATAAAAATTGTAGAAAGATATCAGAGAGTTTACAATGATGCACTTACAAGTAGTAAAAGATTTACTGGAATAAAACCGATTGGTGAAATGGCTAAAGATGTAGAAAGAGTAGTATCATCTGGAAATCAGACTGGTGAAGGTTGGTTACTACCTGCAGAAATGCTAGAGCTTATAGAAAATGGAGTAGACAATATAATCTGTATGCAGCCTTTTGGATGCTTACCTAACCATATAATAGGAAAGGGAGTTATAAAAGAAATGAAAAGACAATTACCTAAGGCAAATATAATTCCAATAGACTACGATCCATCTGCAAGTGCTGTAAATCAGCTAAACAGAATAAAACTTATGCTTTCAAAAGCATTTACTGAAATCAAGCAGAGTAAATAAAATCTACTTGATACTTGCCTTTCCTTATAATATAATAAACTTTGGAAAAATTAAATTAGGGGAGAGGAAAGATAATATGAAACCATCAGAAATATATAAACAGGGATACAACTGTGCTGAATCACTTATAATAGCATATAACGAAGAATTTAATGCATCTATACCAGTAAGATTATGTACTGCTCTTGGCGGTGGATGTGGTGTTGGAAGTATATGTGGTGCTGTAAATGCAGCCGCTATAATAATCGGTGAAGTAAAAGGTAGAGATGACTCTACTGGGGATAAAATGATAGCAAAGAGATACGTTCAGGCATTTATGAAAGAAATAAATGGTAGATACGGAACACATATGTGTAAAGAATTAAAAGCAAACAAAGTTACTTGTGCTGAAATAATGGATGTAAGCTACGAAGTTGTTAAAGAAGTTTTAAAACAGGATTTATAAAATCGAATAAAGAATTGAG
The DNA here is from genome assembly GCF_008151785.1 of Peptacetobacter hiranonis. Lineage (GTDB taxonomy): Bacteria > Bacillota > Clostridia > Peptostreptococcales > Peptostreptococcaceae > Peptacetobacter > Peptacetobacter hiranonis. The sequence goes on along the minus strand of NZ_CP036523.1, from coordinate 1,757,092 downwards.
GGACTATTGCAATGATTTGCGGTAGTCCCTTTTTAAATAATCTTTTACAAAAATAGTTTTATGTTACAATAGTAATGTAATTAAATAAGTATTAAAGGTTATGTGTGAGGTAATGAAATGGTAACAATTGGAATTTGTGATGATGAGTTAGATATTAGAGATGCGATAAGAGAGTCTGTGATAGAAAGTATGAAGGAAGATAGTACAGAGTATGAGATAAGAGAGTTTTGTAAGGGTGAGGATGTTATAAAATATATATCATCTGATAATGAGATAGATATACTGTTTTTAGATATACAGATGGATGGGTTAGATGGTATGGAAACAGCTCGTAAGCTTAGAGAGTATGATAGAACGACAGAGATACTTTTTGTAACGTCTATCGAAAATAAGATAAGTGAAGCTTTTGAAGTGAGGGCGTTTAGATTTATTAAAAAGCCTGTACAACATGAGGTTATAGAAAAGAATCTAAAAGAATGTGTAATAGAAATAGCGAGAAAGAGGGGGTGTTTCTTAAAGATAAAAACAGAAACAGGATTTAGAAAAATATATAGTAGAGATATTGTGTATATAGAGGTACTCAATAGAATGGTAAAAATATACTCAAAAGAGGGCAATTTTGAATATAGAGGAACTTTAAAAGAAATAATGGATAATCTTGAAAAGCAGCTATTTGTACAATGCCATAGAAGCTATGTTGTAAATATAATATACATAAAAGAAATAGGAAACAAGGATATTATTATGAAGGATGGATCTATTGTTCCAATAAGTAGAAGCAAGTATAAAGAAGTGATGAATAGATACTTCTGGTCAGTAGGTGAGGATGTATAATGAGTGATATATTATTAGCGGAAATTATAAGATTGGTGAGTATAGTTTTATCTATCAGTATAGTTAATTTTGTAGTTGGATATAGGAAAAACTGTGATATAGATAAATGGAAGAACATAGCTATTCAATCAGTTATAGTAGTGATTATATTTATCATATCAAAATACATTGATGTAATGAATTTATCTATCATATATAACGAAAAAACAAATTATATAGAGAATTACTTTAGTCTATTTTCTATTATCAAAAATTTTGATTTTTCAATAATAAACTTAATCTGGATTACAGTAAACATAGTTATAATAGTTAGTATGACCTTGATATACAATAAAATATATAAAGTTGAATGGAATAAATTTATATTTTTATATATTCTATCTGGACAATATACAAGTATATTTGCAGATATTATTATACCAAGAATATTATTTGCAATTCAAACTGGTAAAAGTTTATCAGATAATATAGTTCATAATTTAAATATACACGATTGGAATATATTTAATATAGAGGTATTAGCAAACTTATTTTTAGTATGTATATTAATTATTATTTTTATTAAGATTATAAATAAAATTTTAAAAAATAAAATATATGTATACGCATCATACATTATTCTTGTAAATAGTGTATTTATAATGCTAAAAATATTAGTAAGATTTGCAGAAATGCACGGTCCATTTCAAATTGAACAATATTTAATTATTATGGAAGTAGTACCACAATTAGCAATAATAGCCATTACAGTAACTATTTATATAGTTATTGAGATGAAAAAAGAAAACGAGGAAAGAATAAAAGAAAAACAGGCATACAATAGACTAGAAACTAAAAATGATTATTATGAAAAAGTTGAAGAATCTCAAAATCAAATAAGAAGATTATACCATGATATGAATAATCATCTATACAATATACAGATGATGAATAAAAGCTCAGAAGATACGTCAGATTATATAGTAAGCTTACAAAATGAGCTAAAAGAAGCTCGTAAAACTAGAGTAAGCGGAAACTCTCTTTTTGATATAATTGTAGACGAAAAAATGAATATTTGCAAAAATAAAGGGATAGAGTTCGATATTGATGTTGACTCTAAAAACACAGGATTTATTAAAAATATGGATATGTCTAGTATATTAGCAAATATATTGGATAATGCTATAGAAGCCTGTGATAAAATGACAAGCAATAAAAAATATATAAAACTAACTTCTATGTGGGCAGATGATATGTTTGTAATAATCTGTGAAAATAGCAAAGAAAATGAGGTTAAAAAGATTGGAGATAGATTTATAACTGATAAGCTTAATAAATCTGAGCATGGAATAGGAATAAAAAGCGTCGAAAAATCTGTAAAAAATTATGATGGGAATATGATGATATTCTGCGACGATAATTTGTTTAAAGTTAAAATAATGATTCCTAAGAGATAAAATTTAATATAGAGTTTATAAATTTGAGAGTGTATATGTTATGAAAATGATGTATATGCTCTTATTTTTTGTTTGTAAAGATAAATTTTTACCGTTAAGGACGTTTTTCCTACCACTCGGGACAAATCTATTGTTTTTAATAATTAAAAATGTTATTTTAAAGAAAAGGGAAGAAGATTAAAGATAACAAATTCTTAAATTTGATATATTAACTGAATTGAAAAGATTAAAAATAGCAGCCTGCACACAAAATAAAAGAAAAAGATAAAAAAAGATTTGGCAGAGGATACTATTTGAGATTATACTTTGGTTCAGATTTATATATAAAATATTAAAAAACAGGAGGATTTAGAAATGAGAAAAGAAGAAAAATTATTAAAAGGTAAAAAAATAGAAATAAAGGAAAAAATAGAACTAAAAGATGTTGAAATGCAGGCAGATCCTTGTAAAGGAAATAATCAGAATCCATGTAAACATAATTGTTGCCAAGATTGTTATGACCATACTACATCATTTGGAACAAATATGTATTAAAAATTATATACTTATGCATAAAATAATGGGGGAGTTAAACTCCCCTATTATTTTACAGGATAAAGAGGTGATATTATGAAAAAAATATATAGAAAACTTTCTTTACAATATATAAAAAAGAATAAATCAAGAAGTCTGATGATGCTTATTATGATAATAGCTACAGTAGCATTTATGATTTCTATAGACATGATAGATATATCTAGAGCATATGATAAAGCAGAAGTATATAAAAAAACATATGGAGATTATCATTGTGAGTATGTAGATATAAGTAAAGAAAAAATGCAACAAGTTTCTAAAGATAAGAGAGTAGGATATAACGATAATGTACAAAACTTAGGGTATTTAATAAATAAGGATAATGGAACTAGAGTTGAATTAAAATCATTTAATGGAGAAAATGATAATTCAATGAAGTATTTCGATAGAAAAGGTCAAATTCTTAAAGGCAAAATACCTAAAAATAACAACGAAATAATAATAGATGAAATAAGTGCTAAAAACTTAGGTATAGAAGGAAATCCAATAGGAAAGAAAATATCTTTTGAACTTAGAAAAAGTTATAATCTTCCAAATGGAGAGGAAAAATTATACTCTGAAAATAAAACTTTCAAAGTAGTCGGTGTAGTAAAAAGAGTATATTCAGGACTTAATTCAAATATAACAGGTTCAGAACAAGAAAGAGGGCTTAGTTATACATATGGAGACTTTAATGGACAAAACATAATACCTTATGAAGCGTTGACATACGATATAATAGTGAGATTTAATGGTGATGAAGAAAGAGTGGGGAACTTTGTTGAAAAAGTAGCTATGGAATATGAACTTGGAAGAATATCACTTAATCCAAATGGAAATTATTTAGCAGCTTTAAGTAAGATTAAAGAAAAAAGAGAATTAGCTGAAACAAGTTCAAATAATTTAGTATTAATATTAACTATAGTTCTCTTAGTATTTAATATGCTGAATATAGTTTGGGGAGAATACTTAAAAGAAATAAGTATGCTAAGACTTATTGGAGCAAGAAAGAGAGATATAAGATTTATGGTAATATATCAATCGCTGCTACTTGCTGTAATAGGAACAGCTATAGGAGTTATAGTTGGAATTGGTATAACAGGAATAGGAGTTAATATACTTAAAGATAGTACTTTGGAAATAGCAAAGGTAAAACCAAAAATCCATATAGATTCAACAGTAATAACAAAAACAACTATAATATCTATTATATCTATAGCATTAGCTACAATAGTTCCAGTTATAAAAATAGGAAGAGTAGGATGTATGGAAAGTATATCAAATTCTTCAAAACAAAAAAACAAAGCTAAACAATCAAAGATAGGTAAATTTGTACAAGATAAATTCGGTATTTACAGATATATGGGAGTAAGAAACCTTTGGCTTAAAAAAACTAGAACAGTAATATCAATATTTGTAATTACACTTTGTGGATACTTAATTATGTACACTTTCTCAAGTATACACGACAAAGCAAATGATAATATAAGAAAAATATATCATAAATATGATATAGAATCATCTATGGGGATAGGAAATGATTCAGAAACATATAAAATACCAGAAAATAAAATAGAAAAAATAAAAAATATGGATGCAGTTAAATTTGCAAATGCTAGATTTAATGGTGATGCAACCTTTATTGAAGATAAAAATAAAATAAATGACTACTATATAGAATACTTTGGAATAGATGGAAGTGAAAAAGTTGAATATCAAAATCATCTTAGATTTTTTGGAAATAGCGATATAAAAAATGTTGTAGAGCCATATATGTTAGATAATAAAACTGCAAAAGATATAGAACAAAAAACAAATGGTTATGTAAATGTAGCTGTATTTAATAGTTTTTATGATCCAATAAAGACAGATTATTATCATAAGATTTATAAAGATTTAGAGGTCGGAGATATTATTACTCTTGGTGTAAAATACCATAATGGAGATAAGATAGAAAAAAGAAATGTAAAGGTTAGGGTAGGAGCTATTCTTAAAGATGATTGGCAGTCTTATGGAGATTTTCTTCAGCCTTCAGGATTAGAGATAATAACATCTGATGATAATATGAAAGAATTGTTGGGATTTAAAGCATATAATAATCTAATTGTAGATTACAAGGATATAAATAACATAGAAGAAAATAGAAAAGTAGAAAAATATATTAAAGAAAATATACCTGCATCGTTTAAAATAAAACAAGAATTTTACAATATGCAAAATGAATATAAAGAAGAATCTTATAGAGAAGGTTTTATTAATACAACATTAGTACTTATGATTGCAACAATAAGTATATTCTGCACAGTTAAATCTAACTTAATGGAAAGAAGAAAAGAAATATTTACAATGAGAGCATTGGGAATGTCTGATAAAGATATGAATAGTATGAATATGTACGAAGCTGTTATATATGCGGTATTGAGTATAATAGGTGGTATAGCATTAGCTACATATAAACTTTTAAATGAAGTTAAATGGTACAATGATGTATATAAATCAGAGGGGATAGAGCATTTTATGGACTTTACATTCCCATATCCACAGGCGATAATATTCGCAGTTGTTACACTAGCTACTTGTATAATAGCAGTAAAACTAGCAAATAGAGATTTTAAGAATAAAGAAATATCAGATGGTATGAGAGATTTAGATTAAAATATACCATTGAGGACGTTTTTTCTACCACTCGGGACAAATCTATTGTTTTTAATAATTAAAAATGTTATTTTAAAAACAAGAAAAGGGAAGAAGATTAAAGATAACAAATTCTTAAATTTGATATATTAGCTGAATTGAAAAGATTGAAAATAGCAGCCTACACAAATAATAAAAGAAAAAGATAATAATCAGATTTGGCAGATGATACTATTTGAGATTATACTTTAGTTCAGTTTTATATATAAAATATTAAAATTTAGGAGGAATTAAAATGAAAAAAGAAGAAAAACTAATAAAATCTGAAAAAATAGAAATAAATGAAAAGATAGAACTAAAAGATATTGAAATGCAGGCAGATCCTTGTAAAGGGAATGGCCATAAACCATGTAGATATAATTGCTGTAATGATTGTCATGATAATACAGACTCTTGGCAATCTATGTATTTATAAAAATATATAAAATTTATCTATAAAAAAGGGAATTTAATTTTAATTCCCTTTTTTATGAAATCTAAACTGATTTAATTAATATGAAAATTATAAATATAATGAAATTTTGAAAAAGGAGAATTATTATATGAAAATATATAGAAAACTTTCTTTACAATATATAAAAAAGAATAAATCAAGAAGTCTTATGATGCTTATTATGATAATAGCTACAGTAGCATTTATGATTTCTATAGACATGATAGATATATCTAGAGCATATGATAAAGCAGAAGTATATAAAAGAACGTATGGAGATTATCATTGTGAGTATGTAGATATAAGTAAAGAAAAAATGCAAAAAGTTGCTAAAGATAAAAGAGTAGGATATAACGATAATGTACAAAACTTAGGATATTTAATAAATAACAATAATGGAACTAGAGTTGAATTAAAATCATTTAATGGAGAAAATGATAATTCAATGAAATACTTTGACAGAAAAGGTCAGATTCTTAAAGGGAAAATCCCTAAAAATAATAACGAGATAGTGGTAGATGAAATAAGTGCTAAAAACTTAGGTATAGAAGGAAATCCAATAGGAAAGAAAATATCTTTTGAACTTAGAAAAAGCTATACTCTTCCTAATGGAGAGGAAAAATTATATTCTGAAAGGAAAACTTTCAAAGTAGTTGGTGTGGTAAAAAGAGTATATGAAGGACTTAATTCAGAAATAACAGGTGCAGAACAAGAAAGAGGGATTAGTTATACATATGGAGATTTTAATGGACAAAACATAATACCACAGGAAGCATTAACATATGACATAATATTAAGATATGCTAATGTAAAAGAAGAAAAAGCCTCAAGTTTAGTTGAAAAGGTATCCGCTACTTATAATCTTGGAAGAATGGCATTTTACCCAAATGGAAATTATTTAGCAGCTTTAAGTGATGTTACATTTGCAAGAGAAATATCAAATACAAGAACAAGTAATTTAGTATTAATATTAACTGTTATACTTTTAGTATTTAATATGCTAAATATAATTTGGAGTGAATACTTAAAAGAAATAAGTATGTTAAGACTTATTGGATCAAGAAAAAGGGATATAAGATTTATGGTAATATATCAATCTTTGCTACTTGCTGTAATAGGAATAGCTATAGGAGTTATAGTTGGAATTGGTATAACAGGAATAGGTGTTAATATACTTAAAGATAGTACTTTAGAAATAGCAAAAGTAAAACCAAAAATTCATATAGATTCAGGTGTAATGATAAAAACAATAATAATATCTGTTGTATCTATAGCATTAGCTACAATAGTTCCAGTTATAAAAATAGGAAGAGTAGGATGTATGGAAAGTATATCAAGTTCTTCAAAACATAAAAACAAAACTAAACAATCAAAAATAGGTAAATTTATACAAGATAAATTTGGTATTTACAGATATATGGGAGTAAGAAACCTTTGGCTTAAAAAAACTAGAACATTAATATCAATACTTACTGTTACACTTTGTGGATATTTAATTATGTACACATTTTCAGATATGGAAAATGAAGTAAATGATAAAATAAGGAGAATATACTATAAATATGATATAGAATCATCAATGGGTATAGCAAATGATCCAGAAACATATAAAATACCAGAAAATAAAATAGAAAAAATAAAAAATATGGATGCTGTGAAATGTGCAAATGCTAGATTTAATGGTGATGCAACCTTTATTGAAGATAAAAATAAAATAAATGACTACTATATAAAATACTTTGGAATAGATGGCAGTGAAAAAGTTGAATATGAAAATCATCTTAGATTTTTTGAAAATGATGATATAAAGAAAGTCGTAGCGCCATATATGTTAGATAATAAGATTACAAAAGATATAGAACAAAAAACAAATGGTTACATAAATGTAGCTGTATTTAATAGCTTTTATGATCCTACGACAACAGATACATATCATAAAATATATAAAAATCTAAAAGTAGGAGATATAATTACTCTTGGTGTAAAATACCATAATGGAGATAAGATAGAAAAAAGAAATATAAAAGTTAGAGTAGGAGCTATTCTTAAAGATGATTGGCAGTCTTATGGAGATGCTCTTCAACCTTCAGGATTAGAGATAATAACATCTGATGATAATATGAAAGAATTGCTAGGATTTAAAGCATATAATAATCTAATTGTAGATTATAAGGATATAAATAATGTAGAAGAAAATAGAAAAGTAGAAAAATATGTAAGGGATAATATACCTGCAGCATTACGTATAAAACAAGGATTTTATAATCAACAAAAGGAAGCAATGTCGCAAATATACAGAGAAAGCATTATAAACATAACTTTAGTACTTATGATTGCAGCAATAAGTATATTCTGTACAGTTAAATCTAATATTATGGAAAGAAGAAAAGAAATATTTACAATGAGAGCATTGGGAATGTCTGCTAAGGATATGAATAGTATGAATATGTATGAAGCTGTAACATACGCAGTATTAAGTATAATATCTGGAATAGCATTGGCAACATACAAACTTGTAAAATATGTAGAGTGGAACAATAATGCTTATACAGATTTTGGTATAGAGCATTTTATGGACTTTACATTCCCATATCCACAGGCGATAATATTTGCAGTTGTTACACTAGCGACTTGTATAATAGCAGTAAAATTAGCAAACAGAGATTTTAAGAATAAAGAAATATCAGATGGTATGAGAGATATAGACTAGAGGAGGAAGTGTGATGAGTGGTTATTTTTATAATAAAAAAGCAAACATAATGAAAAAAGACAACACTGTTATAATATCCAACCAATATAGTGGAAAATGGATAAAAATTCCTCTTGTATGTTATGAAGTGATAGAAGAGTCAGTTGAAAAACAACTGGCTCTTGAAAAAATGATTGATTTATTTAGTGAAGATGACAAAGACTACTTTAGAAAAATAATAAAATCATTAGAAGATTTAGATCTAGTAACAGAAAATCCAAATGAAGAAATATATTATGGAATGATTCCAAAAGTTTCAATAGCTATAACTAATAAATGTAACCTAAATTGTTGCTATTGCTGCAAAGAATCAAACATAAATCGGGAAGAAAGAATGAACTTGGACGAGTTAAAAAAAGTTGTAGATAATGTATTAAAATTAAATCCAATCAATCTTACAATATCAGGAGGAGAGCCACTTGTAAGAAAAGACTTTGTTGAGTTTATAGAATATATAAAATCAAAATACGACGAAAAGCTCATACTAAGCACAAATGCTACGCTAATAGATGAAAAAATGGCTAAATTTATAAGTGATAATTTTTACGCAGTAGAGATTAGCCTTGATGGATATGACGAAGAAACTTGTTCAGAAATAAGGGGAAAAGGTGTATTCAACAAAGTTATGAAGGCTATTGGATATCTTAAAGATAATGGTTGCGATAAGATAAGTATATCTATGGTAATGGGGAAATACAACGAAGGATATAAACAAAAGTTTGAAGAATTAAATGAAAAAATAGGTACAAAAGCGAGAATAAGATACTTCTGTAAATTTGGAAGAGGATTTAGTGGATGTGAAAAGTATGTTGAAAATGATGAGGTATTCTACACTCCTCAAGATTTATATACTTTAGATGAAAATAGCTATGACAATATAAATACAGGACATTGTAATGCTGGAAGAAATAGTATATTTATAGCAGACGATGGATATGTGTACTCTTGTCCAAATATAACAGATGATAAATTTAAGACATTTAATATATTAGATATGGACTTAGAAACAGAGGAAAAATTATATAAAAAGGATTTTGAAGGATTTAAAAACTTTGAAAACTTAGATCTAAAAAATCAGACTCGTTGCAGAGATTGTTCAGTAAATGCTTTTTGTAATACTTGCCCAGCGAAAAATCGGTTACTATATGAAAATGAAAAAGCATTTGAAAAATACTGCGAATTTAATAAAAAGCATTTGGAAAATATATTGTGGAAGTAGAATTTTACCATTCAGGTCATTTTTTCTACCATTCACACCAAATCTATTGTTTTTAATAATTAAAAATGTTATTTTAAAGACAAGAAGAGATAAGAAATTTAAATAAAAATTTCTTAAATTCGATATATTAGCTGAATTAAAGAAAATTGAAAATAGCAGCCTGTACACAGAATAAAATGAAAAAAGATAATAATAGAGTTTGGCAGAGGATACTATTTGAGACTCTACTTTAGTTTGGTTTTATATATAAATATTAAAACTTAGGAGTAACAAAAAATGTCTGAAGCAAAAGAAATTAAAAAAATAAAAATACAGGAAAAAATAGAATTAAAAGAGATAGAAGTGCAAGGAGATCAGTGTAAAAATAATGCTGGTGTATCTTGTAAGTATGACTGCTGTGAAGATTGTAAAACTAATGGTAAACCATCTTCATATCAATCATCAAAATATTAGATAGTAGAATATTGAAAAATAAAAATTAAATAAAAAAATTATATAAAAGGGAGATTTAATTTAATCTCCCTTTTGTATAAAAAGAAGGGAGGAAAATATTGTGAAAATATATAGAAAACTATCAGCTCTATATATGAAAAAGAATAAATCAAGAACGTTAATGATGTTCATAATGGTGATAGCTACAGTTGCATTTATGATTTCTATAGATATGATTAAAGTTTCTCAAACATATAATAGAATGGAAGCCTTTAAACTAGCTTACGGCGATTATCATAGTGAATACGTAGATATTAGTAAAGATAAATTGGAAAAAGTAGCAAATGATAATAGAGTGGAGTACAGGGATACTGTACAAAACTTAGGTTTTTTAATAAATAAAGATAATGGAACAATAGGAGAATTAAAATCATTTGATGGAGAAAATGATAATTCTAAAAATTATTTTGATAGAAAAGCACAGGTTCTCAAAGGAGAAGAACCTAAAAATAATAATGAAATAGTATTAGATGAAGAATGTATAAAAAATTTTGGAATAGTTGGAAGTCCAATAGGGCAGACAGTATCTTTAGAGCTTAGAAAAGAATATACTCTACCTAGTGGTGAGAAAAAATTATACTTAGAAAATAAGAAGTTTAAGGTAGTTGGAATAGTAAAAAGAACTTACAAAGATATAAAAAATATGAGTAGTACAAATGTTGGAGCTGAACAAAAGAGAGGTATAGCTTATACATATGGAGATTTTAATGGACAGAGCATAATACCAAAAGAAGCATTAACATATGATATAATACTTAGATTTAAAGGAAATGAACTAGTTGCTAGCAATAAAATGGAGCAATTAGTAAATGATTATAGCTTAGGAAGAATGACTATAAATCCAAATTCAAATTATTTATCAGAATTACTTTCTATAAAAGATTTAAAAAGTGTAAAAGAGATAAATCCAAATAATATAGTTTTAATAATAACAGTTATACTTTTAGTATTTAACATGATGAATATAATCTGGAGTGAGTATCTTAGAGAGATAAGTATGCTAAGACTTATTGGAGCAAGAAAGAGAGATATAAGATTTATGGTTGTTTATCAATCTGTACTTCTTGCTGCATTTGGAACAATTATAGGAATTGTATTGGGACTTGGTATAACAAAATTAGGATTAGTTTCGTTTAAAGATGAAGTATTAGATGCAGTAGGAATTAGTCCTAGTATACATATTGATCAAGATGTAATTATGAAAACTATAAAGGTAGCGGTGTCAGCTATAGTATTAGCTACAATAGTTCCAGTTATAAAAATTGGTAAAATAGGTTGTATGGAAGCTATATCTAATGCTACAAAGCACAAAAAAAGAGAAAAACAATCTAAAATAGGTAAGCTTATTCAAGATAAATTTGGAATATTTAGATATATGGGAATTAGAAATCTTTGGATTAAAAAGACTAGAACTTTTGTATCAATACTTACAATAACACTTTGTGGATATTTAATAATATATACTTTTTCTGGTATGCAAAATGAAGTAAATGATAAAATAAGAAGAATATACTATAAGAATGATATAACAGTATGTGGTGGAATTGCAAACGATGAAGAAATATTTAAAATAGATGATAATAAAATAGATAAAATAAAAAATATGCAAGGTGTAAAATCAGTTAAAAGCACATATGAAGATACATCAACATTTGTGACAGATAAGAAAAATATTGAAAAAGCATTTATAGGCTATTACGGTTTAGAAGGTGATGGAAAAATAGAAACTGAAAATTATCTTAGATTTTATGATAATGAAGATTTAAAAAAATATGTTGAACCATATATGCTAGATGGAAAAACTTCTAAAGAGTTAGAAACAAAAACTGATGGATATATAAATGTGGCTGTGTACAATAGTTTTTATGATATGATGAAAACTCATACTCAGAAAAAGATATTTAAAGATTTAAAACAAGGGGATATAATCAACCTAAATGTAAAGTATCATAATGGTGATAAAATAGAAAAAAGAAGTGTAAAGGTTAGAGTGGCAGCTATTATCAAGGCAGATTGGCAAGCTTACGGAGATATAATAAGACCATACAAGTTTGAGGTTATAACATCTGAAGATAATATGAAAGAACTTTTAGGATTTAAGGCATATAATAATCTTGCTGTAGACTATAAAGATATGGAGAATATAGAAGCAAATAGCAAAGTAGAAGAATATGTAACACAAAATATACCTGGAAGCATAACTTTAAAAACAGGTTTTGTAAATACTCAAAATCAAGAAATGAAAAATATATTCAGAGAAAGTGTTATAAATATAACGTTAGTGCTTATGATTGCAGCGATAAGTATATTCTGTACAGTTAAATCTAACTTAATGGAAAGAAGAAAAGAAATGTTTACAATGAGAGCATTGGGAATGTCTGCTAAGGATATGAATAGTATGAATATGTGGGAATCAATGACGTATGCTGTTTTAAGTGTAATATCTGGAATAGCATTAGCTACATATGAACTTTTCAAATTTGTTGAGTGGAATAATAACGCATATACAAACTTTGGAATAGAGCATTTTATGGACTTTACGTTCCCGTACCCACAAGTGGCGATATTTGCTATAGTTACTTTGGTTACTTGTATAATAGCAGTAAAACTAGCAAACAGAGATTTCAAGAATAGAGAAATATCAGATGGTATGAGAGATATAGATTAGATAGTAAAGAATAAAAATAATTAATATGTGGGATAGTTTTTGCTATCCCCATATATTAAATAAAAATCATAAAGAAGGTGATTACTTTGAAGTTTAGAGAAGAAATAATTAAATTTAAAGACAAAGAATTGATAATAAAAGAAAGAAACAACAGAGTACTTATGTACAACACAAGATTTAAAAGACATATAATTCAAAGTAAAGAAGTATACTCATATATAAAAAAGGCAGAAGAAATGGGACTTACAGTAGAAGAATTTGTCAATATGTTTGAAGGTTCAGACAAGGAATATATAAAAGACCTTATGATAAACATGGGAAAAGCAGGTATACTTGAATCATCAATGAGTGAAGATTTTTATAAAAATATGAATAATAGATTTAAAGCTATATATTTGGCAGCAACTCATAAGTGTAATTTAGCTTGTAGACATTGTTGTACAAATTGCAACTCTACAGAAAAAGATATACTAACTACAGAAGATGTAAAATCCATTATGGATTTTGTAGCTGAACTAGAACCGTATGAGTTTATAATAACAGGTGGAGAGCCTATGATAAGAAGCGATTTTGAAGAGTGTGTTCATTACTTTAAAGAAAAAGACTGTAAAACAGAACTAGTTCTTTCTACAAATGCAACTCTTATAGATGAATCTAATGTAGACTTTATAGTAAATCATTTTAATAGAGTAGAAATAAGTATAGATGGAGTAGATGAAGAAACTTGTGGATTAGTTAGGGGAAGAGGAGTATTCAATAAAATAATGAGATCTATAGTATTACTTCATACTAGAGGATTTAGAAATATAAGAACGTCTATGGTTGTTGGAGATAAGAATAAACACCTTGAAGAAAAATTTTATGCTTTAAACGAAAGAATAGGAACAAAAGGAATGGTTAGATGCTTTGAGCCAGAAGGTAGGGGAGTAGAAAATGCTTCATACTTTATATCGGAGGAAACTATACTTCCATTTGGACTTACAGAATTAGATAAATTAAGTTTTGAAAAAGATAAAGATAATCTAAAATCATGTTCTTGTGATATGTATAAGTCAAAAATGTTTATAGATTATGATGGAAATATGTATCCATGTCAATCTTTGATAAAACCAGAGTATTCTTATGGAAGTGCATTAGATAAAGATACTAGAATGAGTGTGCTTGATTTTGATTATGATTTATCTGATAGTAAACTAGCAGCTAGACTACAAAATATAATGCCGTATAATTTTGAAAAATGTAAGGATTGTGATGTAAATGTGTTTTGCTTTTTCTGTCCTGCACTAGTAGATAAGTTGTTAGATAATGAAGATTGTCCTGACTATGAAAAATGGTGTTCTATAATGAAACCACAATTAAATAGAATAGTATGGGGGGAATAAAAATATGAAATTTACAATAGTAATGACTGATGATTGTAACCTTAGATGTAGCTACTGTTATGAAGGTGGTTGTAAACCTAAAAAATATATGAACAAAGAAACAGCAGATAAATGTATAGAGTTTATAAAAGAAAAACTAAAAGAAGAAAAGGATGATAAAAGACCATTATGGATAACACTTCATGGTGGAGAACCTCTTCTAAATTTTGATATAGTAAAATATATTAAAAATAAATTGGATGATGAAATAGTAGATAGAAAAATAATATATGATATGACTACAAATGGAACAATAATGAACGATGAAATATTAGAGTTTATAAAAAATGATTTAACAGAGGTATCTATAAGTTTAGATGGTACTAAAGAATCACATAATGCAAATAGAGTATTTCCAGACGGAAGTGGATCATATGATATAGTTATGAAAAATATAAAAAAACTACAAGATGAAAATATACCTATTAGATGTAGGATGACATTTAACCAATATAATGTAGATAAAATGTATGAAAGTATTGAAAGTGTGTCAAAACTTGGCTTTAGATATCTTGCAACTGCTGTAGATATTATGTCTGAGTGGAGCGAGGAAAAAGTTGAAGTATATAAAGAACAGAGAATGAAGCTTATAGACTTTCATTTAAAAAATCCAGAAGTAAATTTAGGTATGACAGATTTAAGACTTTTAAATGTTAAGCGAGGGGATTGTTTTGGTGGTATATGCACATTTTGCATAGATACAGATGGAACAATTTATCCGTGTACATTTGCAATAGGTAAAAAAGACTATGAAATAGGAAATATATATAATGAAAACCCTTTAGATAAAGATAAATTAAAAGAAGTTGTTAATGAGAATTTTAGAGATTTTGAAGAATGTTCAGGTTGTACAAGAAAAGAATACTGTACTGCTGTAAGATGTAGAATAGTTAACAAACTTAGTACAGGTAGTTATTCAGAAGTGCCATATATGGCTTGTGTTGATGAACATATGAACTTTAAAACAACTAAAAAACTTTTGGAACTTGGTGAAAGAGGTAGGGATTTATAAATGGAAAAGTCAAATATATCCAAAAGAAAAAGTCCTATAAAAAGGTTTATAAAATTTGTAGTAAATCATAATAAGATGAGTATTTTTACTGCAATGATAATGGTGATATTTATAACATCAATAGACCTTGTTCTGCCTATGATGACAAAAAATATGGTAGATAAAGGTATAACAGGAAAAAATCTTGAATTACTATTAAAAATAATTGTAGCTTATTCTGTAATGTCAGTTTTAGCTAGAGTTTTAAATTTGGCACTAGGCTATATATATGCAACTATGAGAAATAGGGTGGCTGTAAAGTTTAGATTGAAGGTATTAGATCATTTATCGAAGTTATCTGGGAAGTTCTATACAGAGAATAAAACTGGAAATCTTATGTCTATAGTACAATCTGATATAGATATAATAGAAAATATAGATGCGGAACTTGTATTTTCTATTATTAAAAATTCAATAACAGCGATTATTTCTCTCTACTTAATGTTCAGACTACAGTCTGTTCTTTTTGTAGTTGTTGTGTTTATACAAATATTACTTGTTACAACGCAGAGATACTTTACAAAAAATATACATTCTAATGTGAGTATGTTTAGAGATGAATATGGTGATACAAGCAATGTAGTTCAAGAATATGTTTATAATATAATGAATGTTATAATATCTAAGTCAAAGAGATTTTTTATATCGCAATTTATAAAAGGTCAGAGAGGACTTATAAATAAGGATATAAAAATAGATGTTCTTATGAGTGGGAATATGTGTGTTGCAAATATATTTAATCTTATGATGAGTATGGCTATATATGGATATGGTGGATATATGATAATAAATGGAGATTTTACATTAGGTTCATTAATAGCATTTCAAAACTATGCAGGAATGTTAATAGGTCCATGTATAAGTATTGTAAATGCAAATAATAGAATACAACAAGCTAAAGTTTCTATAGAAAGAGTATATTCTATATTAGATGAAGAGCCTGTTATAGATGAAGATCAAAATATGCTAGAAGGACTAAGAGCAGATAATATTAAAGAAATATCTGTTGAAAATGTAAAGTTTGGATATGAAAATGATGAATCGGAAAAGAAATATATCTTAAATAATGTATCTATGAAATTTAAAAGAGGAGATATTTCAGCTATTGTTGGAGAGAGTGGATGTGGAAAGTCAACTCTTTCAAAGCTTATGTATAGACTATGGGATGTTGATGATGGAAGTATTAAAATTGATGAAAGAGATATAAGAAATATAAAACTTATGTCTTTGAGAAAATGTATTTCTGTAGTTAGTCAAGAGATAGTTATATTTGATAGTACAATAAGAAATAATATATCATTAGGTAAAAAAATACCAGATGATGATATATTGAGAGTATGTAGCTTAGCTGGTTTGGATGATTTTATTTCTTCTCTTGAAGCTGGTTTAGATACAGAGATAGGGGAAAAAGGAATAAAAATATCTGGAGGACAAAAGCAAAGAATTTCTATAGCCAGAGCTATGTTATGTGATAGTCCAATTATTATATTTGATGAAGCTACATCAGCATTGGATAATGTATCTCAAGATATAATAATGGATAGTATAAAGAAGAACTTAGAAGATAGAATAGTAATAGTGATAGCACACAGATTATCTACTATAAAAGATGTAGACAAAATATTTGTAATGTCAAATGGTAAAATAGCAGAATCAGGAAATCACGAAGAACTTATATCTAAAAAGGGAATATACTATAAATTGTATAGAAATGAATAAAGAGGTAGTTCTATGAAAAATATAAAAATTGCTGTGTTAGATACTGGAATAGATACGGAAGATAAAGATATCAAAGATAGATATGTATATGATAAAGAATTGCAAGTTGATGGTATAGATAATATAGATGATGTAATAGGACATGGAACATTATGTGCAAAGACTATACTAGAAAGATGCCCAGAAGCGATAATATATCCTATTAAGATATTTAATGATGAAGGAGTGACTGAAGTATCAAAGCTTATAGTAGCATTAGCAAATCTAATTGGTAAAAATATAGATATAATAAATATATCAGCATCTATGATAAAAGAAAATAGACTTGAAGATTTGAGAACAGTATGTAATATTCTTAGAAGTGAAGGAAAGATACTAGTAGCTTCTAAACATAAAAAAGCAAAAAATATAAAAAGTTATCCAGCTTCATTTGACTCTGTAATAGGTGTGAAGGGATATAAGCGAATTTGTAAAGATGATGATTATACATATGATAGTAAAAGAGAAAACCAAATGTATGCAAATGGAAGAGATAGATTGTATAAATTTAAAGATAGTGTAACTGCATTTGGAAAGCATAGTAGAGCATCTGCATTAGCTGCGGGGATAATAGCAGAGATAATGTATAAAGAGAATACAAAAGATATTTATAAAATAGAGCAAATTTTAAAAAGTAAATCAAACATATCTGAAACATATAAAGAAAGAAGATACAAATATAAAAAAGAATATGTGTATGATACTATTGTTAGAAAGATTGTTGATATTTTGAATGAAAATTTTGCAGATGGACGAATAAATATAGAGTTTCTTGAAAAAAATAGTTTGATTAATAATATGACAGGGTTGTATGGAGATAATGCGTATGATTTTGTTTGTATGCTAAATAAAGAATTTGGCATAGATATAAATTATGAGAATTTGTACTTGTACGAAATAGAAAATTTGTACATTTTGAGCCATATTGTTCATAAAGAACTAGATAAATAATAGTAAAGAAGGGAGAGAGTATTTATGTCAAAAATTATAAAGCATAGATACTCTCTTTTTAATTAGTTGATATAAAGAGAGGTAAAAAATGATAACAATAGGAATATGTGATGATGAGTTAGACGTTAGAATGGATATAAAAAACGCTATACTAAATACAATGATAGATAAAGACATAGAGTATCAAGTTAAAGAATTTAGCAATGGTGAAGATGTTATAAAATATATAGAATTAGATAATGAAATAGATATACTTTTTTTAGATATACAAATGGATGGGTTGGATGGTATGGAAACTGCTCGTAAACTAAGAGAATATGATAGAACAACTGAGATAATATTTGTAACATCAATAGGAGAAAAAATAAGTGAAGCTTTTGAGGTAAGAGCATTTAGATTTATAAAAAAGCCAATACAACATGAAGTTATAGAAAAAAATCTAAAAGAGTGTGTGGTAGAAGTAGCTAAAAAAAGAGGCTGCTTTTTAAAAATAAAGACCGATAATGGATTTAAGAAAGTATATAGTAGAGATCTAATATATATAGAAGCAATTAATAAAAAAATAAAACTATGCACAAAAGAGGGAGAATTAGAATGTAGAGGTAACTTAAATGATATTGTGTCTAACTTTGAAAAACAATTATTTATACAATGTCATAGGAGTTATATTGTAAATATGATATATATTGAAGAGATTTACAATAGGGATATAATTATGGAAAATGGAGCTAGAATACCTATTAGCAGAAATAAATATAAAAAAGTAGTGGATAAATACTTCTGGTCAATAGGAGAGGATATATAATGGATGTATTAATTGGTGAGTGTATTGATTTGACTTGTATAATATTATCGATATCTATATTAAATTGGGTAGTGGGATATAGGAAATATAGCGATATAGATTTTTTAAAAAATATAGTTATTCAGGCGACAATAATAATAGTATTGTATATTGTATCAAGATATATCAGCTTATGGAATATAGCTATTTTAGATAATAATATAAACCAACATTCTTCATTATCGTTCAATTTAATAGAGATTATTAAGAATATGAGAATATCTAAGGAAAAAGCAATTTGGATTATAAGTAATATAGTTATAATGATAGGAATTATTTATATATATTCAAAAGTATATAAATTAGAATGGAAAAAGTTTACTTTTTTATATATACTAACAGGACAATATATAAGTATGATTGAGAATTATTTTTTATCAAGATTTTTATTTACATTTGAAAATGAAATAAGTATGTCGAGTCCACTTTCTTTGAAATTTGAATTGCATGACTGGAATATATTTAATATAAAAATAATAATTATAGCAATAACAATTTGGATAAGTGTAATAATATTAGACAAATTAATAGATAGATTTTTAAAGAATAAAATTTATAGGTATTCAATAAATATAATTATGCTAAATTTTGTTTACATAATATTAATGCAATATGTAATAAAGACAGAAAAATATGGAATAAATCGTTCAGAATTGTATATTATTATTATAGAAATAATACCTATGTTTACTATAATATCTACAGTAATAATTCTTTATATAATTCTTGAGATAAAAAAACAAAGTGAAGAAAAAGTAAAAGAAAAAGAAATGTATACTAGACTTGAATCTAAAAATGATTACTATGAAAAATTAGAAAAATCTCAAGAAGATATTAGACGCTTATATCATGATATGAATAATCATCTTTATGCTATAAAAAATATGAATAAAAATAAATCGGATTCTTTAGAGTATATAGAAAGTATACAAAATGAATTAAATAAAGCTAACCAAATTAAAGCAAGTGGAAATGCTATTTTTGATATAATTGTAGACGAAAAAATGAAGATTTGTGAGAATAAAGGGATAGAGTTTATTTTAGATCTAGATTCTAAAAATACAGGATTTATAGAAAATATAGATATGTCTAGTATTTTAGGAAATATACTGGATAATGCAATAGAAGCCTGTGATAAAATTGAAAATAGTAGAAAGTATATAAATTTAAAATCTATGTGGGCTAAAAATATGTTTGTTTTTATTTGTGAAAATAGTAAAGAAAATGATGTTAAAAAAGTAGAAGGACGATATATCACAAGTAAAAATGATAAATTAAAACATGGTATAGGGATAAAAAGTGTTGAAGCTTCTGTAAAGAAATATAATGGAAAAATGAATATCTCTTGTGATGAAAATACATTTAGAATAAAGGTGGTTATCCCCAAAAATTAGGTTTATAAGCTCTGTAAATAAAAAGAGTATTTGTATCAAATTATTGATATGAATACTCTTATTTTTTTGTTTTAATCTTGTAAAGATAAAAAGATTGCCATTCACTCCATATTTAATACCACTCGTCAAAATCTATTGTTTATGAATTTTAAAAATGTTATTTTATAAAAAAGGAGAGTGATTGTTATGAAAATATATAGAAAGTTATCTTCTTTATATATGAAGAAGAATAAATCAAGGACTTTGATGATGTTTATCATGGTAATAGCTACAGTTGCATTTATGATTTCTATGGATATGATTGAAGTATCTCAAACATATAATAGAATGGAAGCATTTAAAAAGTCTTATGGAGATTATCATTGTGAGTATGTAGATATTAGCAAAGAAAAGTTAGAAAAGGTAGAAAATGATAATAGAGTAGGATACAAGGACAATGTACAAAACTTAGGATTTTTAATAAATAAAGAAAATGGAACAAGAGTAGAATTAAAATCATTTAATGGAGAAAATGATAATCCTATGAATTTCTTTGATAGAAAGGCACAGGTGTTGGAAGGAAGAAAGCCTAAAAATAACGGCGAAATAGTATTAGATGAAGAAAGTGCTAAAAATTTGGGAGTATCAGGTAACCCAATAGGAAAGACAATATCTTTTGAGCTTAGAAAAGAATACACTCTACCAAGTGGTGAGAAAAAGTTATATTCAGAAAATAAGAGTTTTAAAGTAGTTGGAACAGTAAAAAGGACGTATAAAGAAGCAAGGACTATAAGTAGTTCAAGTACAGGTGCTGAGCAAAAAAGAGGAATTTCTTATACATACGGAGATTTTGAAGGGAAAAGTATAATACCACAGGAAGCATTAACATATGATATTATACTTAGATTTAAAGGAAATGAATTGGTTGCTAGTAATAAAGTAGATAAATTAGTAAATGATTACAATCTTGGAAGACTAACAATAAATGCAAATTCAAATTATTTATCAGAATTATTTTCTATTAATGATTTAAAAAGTGTAAAAGAGATAAATCAAAATAATATAGTTTTGATAATAACAGTTATACTTTTAGTATTTAATATGATGAATATAATATGGAGTGAATATCTTAGAGAAATAAGTATGCTAAGACTTATTGGAGCAAGGAAAAGAGATATAAGATTTATGGTAGTATATCAATCTATACTTCTTGCAGTATTTGGAACAATTATAGGAATTGTATTAGGGATTGGTATAACAAAATTAGGATTAATTATTTTTAAAGATCCTTTATTGAACGAGATAGGAATTAGTCCTAATCTACACATTGATAAAGATGTAATTATGAAAACAGCAAATATATCTATATTTGCAATAGTATTAGCTACAATAATTCCAGTTATTAGAATTGGTAGAGTAGGATGTATGGAAGCTATATCTAACTCTACAAAACACAAAAAAAGAGAAAAGCAATCTAAAATAGGAAAGTTTATTCAAGATAAATTCGGAATATTTAGATATATGGGAATTAGAAATCTTTGGACTAAAAAGACTAGAACTCTTGTATCAATACTTACAATAACACTTTGTGGATATTTAATAATGTATACTTTTTCTAGTATAGAAGAAGAGGTAAATGATAAGATAAGAACAATATATTATAAATATGATGTAGAAACTTCTATAGGTATAGCAAATGACCCAGAAACATACAAAATACCGGATGAAAAAATAGAAAAAATAAGAAAGATGGATGGAGTAAAAGTAGTAAATCCATCATATAATGCGACATCTACATTTGTAGCAGATAAGAAAAATGTTGAAAAAGCATTTATAGATTATTACGGTTTAGAAGGTGACAAAAAAGTAGAATGTGAAAATCATCTTAGATTTTATAGTAATCAAGGATTAAAGAAATATGTTGAACCATATATGCTAGATGGAAAGACTGCTGAAGAATTAGAAACAAAAACTGATGGATATATAAATGTGGCTGTTTACAATAGTTTTTATGATATGATAAAAACTAGTACTCAGAAAAAGATATTTAAAGATTTAAAACAAGGGGATATAATCGATATTGGTGTAAAATACCATAATGGAGATAAAATAGAAAAGAAAAATGTAAAAGTAAGAGTAGCAGCTATTTTAGAACCTGATTGGATGTCTTATGGTGATGCACTAATGCCATATAAATTTGAGGTTATAACATCTGAAGATAATATGAAAGAACTTTTAGGATTTAAAGCATATAATAACTTGACTGTAGATTATGAAAGTTTTGAAAATGAAAAAGCAAATCGTAAAGTAGAAGAATATATAACACAAAATATACCAGGAAGTATAGCTTTAAAAGTAGGTTTTGCCAATATTCAGAATAATTCTAAAAAAGAAGTGTTCAGAAAAAGCATGATAAACATAACTTTAGTACTTATGATTGCAGCAATAAGTATATTCTGTACAGTTAAATCTAACTTAATGGAAAGAAGAAAAGAGATATTTACAATGAGAGCTTTAGGAATGTCTGCTAAAGATATGAATAGTATGAATATGTTCGAAGCAATAACATATGCAGTATTAAGTATAGTATCTGGAATAGCCTTAGCAACATACAAACTTGTAAAATATGTTGAGTGGAACAATAATGCATATACAAACTTTGGTATAGAGCATTTTATGGACTTTACATTCCCATATCCACAGGCGATAATATTCGCTGTTGTTACATTAGCTACTTGTATAATAGCAGTAAAATTAGCAAATAGAGATTTTAAAAATAAAGAAATATCAGATGGTATGAGAGATATAGATTCATAAACTTACCATTCAGGACGTTTTTCCTACCGTTCAGACCAAATCTATTGTTCTTAGTTAAAGATAATGTTATTTTAAAGACAAGAAAAGGGAAGAAGATTAAAGATAACAAATTCTCAAATTGGATATATTAACTGAATTGAAAAGATTGAAAATAGCAGCCTGCACACAAAACAAAAGAAAAAATAAAAAATATTTGGCAGAGGATACTATTTGATATTCTAATTTAGTTCAGATTTATATATAAAATAATTAAAAAATAGGAGGAAGGAAAAATGTCTGAATTAAAAGAAAGCAAAAAAATAAAAATAGAGGAAAAGATAGAATTAAAAGAAATAGAAATGCAGGCAGATCCTTGTAAAAATAATAATGGTCAAAATTGCAGATATGATTGCTGTAGAGATTGTTATGATGGCAGTGCATATCTATCACCAAAAATGTAATAAAATAAATTGAATAAAAAATAAATAACCAATAGGGAGATTAAGTTTTAATCTCCCTATTTTATCAAAATATAAAAGAAAGGGGGAATTGTATTATGAGAATATACAGAAAATTATCTCTTTTATATATGAAGAAGAATAAATCAAGAACAGTTATGATGTTTGCAATAGTAATAGCAACAGTAGCATTTATGTTATCTATAGATATGATTAAAATTTCTCAAGCATATAATAAGGTTGAAGCATATAAAAAAGCATACGGAGATTATCATGTTGAACATGTAGATATTAGTAAAGAAAAGTTAGAAAAGGTAGAAAATGATGATAGAGTAGGATACAGGGACAATGTACAAAACTTAGGATTTTTAATAAATAAAGAAAATGGAACAAGAGTAGAATTAAAATCATTTAATGGAGAAAATGATAATTCAAAGAATTATTTTGATAGAAAAGGTCAGATTCTTAAAGGAAATAAACCTAAAGATAATAATGAAATAGTCCTAGATGAAGAAAGTGCTAAGAATTTAGGTGTATCAGAAAATCCTATAGGAAAGACAATTTCTTTTGAACTTAGAAAAAAGTATAATCTTCCTAATGGAGAGGAAAGATTATACTCTGAAAATAAAAAATTCAAGGTTGTTGGAATTGTAGAAAGAGAGTATAAGGGATTAAATAGTAGTCTTGCTGGAAAAGTTGAACAAGAAAGAGGAATAAGTTATACATATGGTGATTTTAGAGGAAAAAATATAATACCAAAAGAAGCAATAACATATGATGTAATACTTAGATTTACAGGAAATGAATTATTAGCTGGTAAAAAAATAGAATATTTAATGATGGATTTGAAATTAGGCAGAATGTCTGTAAATCCAAACGGTAATTACTTATCAGCAATGTATTCAATAAATGATTTAAGAGATTTAGAAAATATTAATAAGAATAATTTAATTTTAATATTAACAGTCATACTTTTAGTATTTAATATGTTAAATATAATTTGGGGTGAATATCTAAGAGAAATAAGTATGTTAAGGCTTATTGGAGCAAGAAAAAGAGATATAAGATTAATGGTAGTATATCAATCAATTTTGCTTGCTATAATAGGAATCGCTATAGGAATAATTGTTGGATTAGGTATTACAGAAATAGGAATAAATGTATTTAAAGACACAACACTAGAACTAGCTAAATTAAAACCAAAAATGCATATAGACTTAGATGTAGTATCAAAGACAATAACGGTATCAGTATTAGCGATAGTGTTAGCGACAATAATTCCTGTTATAAAAATAGGAAGAGTAGGATGCATGGAGGCAGTATCAAATTCTTTAAAAACTAAAAATAAAGGAAAACAATCAAAAGTAGGAAACTTTATTCAAAATAGATTAGGAATATACAGATATATGGGAGTTAGAAATCTTTGGCTTAAAAAGACAAGAACTCTTGTATCAATTCTAACAATTTCACTTTGTGGATATCTAATAATATATACTTTTTCAAGTATGCAAGATGAAGTAGATGATAAAATAAGAAGAATATACTATAAATATGATATGGAATTTAAACCAGGAATTTCTAATGATGTAGAGGCGTTTAAAATCTCTGATGACAAAATAGAAAAAATAAAAAGTATAGATGGCATTAAAAAAACAAGCGCTTCTTTTAATGCAGATACTACATTTATTGAAGAAAAAAATAATATAAACAAAATTTTTATGGATTATTATGGAATAAAAGAAAGTGAAAAAGTTGAATTTGAAAGTTATCTTAGATTTTTGGATAATGAAGATATACAAGAAAAAGTAGAACCATATATGTTGGAAGGAAAAAAATCTAAAGATATATTAGGAAAAACAGATGGATATATAAATGTAGCTGTATTTAATAGTTTTTACGATGTTACAAAAACAAATACTTACCACAGTATATATAAAAATTTAAAGGTAGGGGATATCATTGATATAGGTGTAAATTATCATAATGGAGATAAAATAGAAAAAAGAAATGTAAAAGTTAGAGTAGGAGCTATTCTTAAAGATGACTGGCAATCTTATGGAGATTCTCTTTCTCCAGATAAATTTGAAGTTATAACATCTGAAGATAGTATGAAAGAGTTATTAGGATTTAAAGCATATAATAATCTTACTGTAGATTATAAAGATATTGATAATTTAGCAGAAAATAGAAAAATAGAAAAATATGCAAGAAAAAATATACCAGGTGCTGTTATTTTAAAAGAAAGTTTTTATAATGATCAAAAACAAGCAGATAAAAATATATTTAGAGAAAGCATGATAAATATAACACTAATACTTATGATAGCAGCGATAAGTATATTCTGTACAGTTAAATCAAACCTTCTAGAAAGAAGAAAAGAGATATTTACAATGAGAGCATTGGGAATGTCTGCTAAGGATATGAGTAGAATGAATATGTGGGAATCAATGACATATGCTTTATTGAGTGTATTATTTGGAATAGGATTAGCTACATATGCACTTTTCAAATTTGTTGAGTGGAACAATAATGCATATACAAACTTTGGAATAGAACATTTTATGGACTTTACATTCCCATATCCACAAGCGATAATATTCGCTGTTGTTACATTAGCTACTTGTATAATAGCAGTAAAATTAGCTAATAGAGATTTTAAGAATAAAGAAATATCAGATGGTATGAGAGATATAGATTCATAAACTTACCATTCGGGACGTTTTTCCTACCGTTCAGACCAAATCTATTGTTTTTAAATATTTAAAGTGATAATTTAAACATATAGATATATATATATCAACAATACTTATATAGAAAGGAAAATCCGTTATGAAAGATTTAAATTTAGTAGAAAGCTTAGAAGTTTGTAATTTAAAAAAATACTATGGTAAAGATGAAAGTCTTGTTAGAGCTGTAGATGGAATTGATTTAAAAATAGAAAAAGGGAAATTTACTTCTATAATCGGAGCTTCTGGTTCTGGAAAGAGTACATTACTTCATTGTATGGCAGGGTTAGACAAACCAACAAGTGGAGAGGTAAAACTTGGAACAAAAAGTCTATATGATTACAATGATAACGAACTATCAAAAATAAGACGTAAAAAATTTGGATTTATATTCCAGAGTTTCAACCTTATACCAGTAATAAATGTATACGATAATATTGTACTGCCAATACTTTTAGATGGTGGAAAAGAAGATAAAGTATATATAGATAGAATAATAAAAGCTGTAGGACTTACAGATCAGATAAAAAAATTCCCAAATGAGTTATCAGGAGGGCAGCAGCAGAGGGTTGCAATAGCTAGAGCACTTTCAAACAAACCTGCGATAATATTTGCCGATGAACCAACTGGTAATCTAGATTCAAAGACTACTCAAGAGGTTATGGATCTTTTAAGTGATACAGTAAAAGAATTTAAACGGACATTGGTTATGATAACACACAACCAAGAAATAGCTGAAACTGCAGATAGAATAATAACTATAAGCGATGGAAAGATAATAAAGGATACAAATGATTTAAAAGAAAATAAATAGTATTCAAAATATCGAAATAATGTCAAATGGGACTGTTGTATAAATTGCAACAGTCCCATTTTTTAGTTTAAAATCTCTATCAGAGAGTATAAGTCAGTAATTATTAAGTAGCTTAAATTAGTTTAACGACTTTAAAAAAAATAAGTGATAATATATAATTAAAGATATATGAAATAAAGAAAAAGTAAGGGTGTAATCCTTAATTTAAACATATTATACGAGGAGTGATAAATTTGAAATCAGTAAATGATGCGATATTGTCCCCTAATATGGAATATGGAATCAATGAAGATATCGTAGTCTATGATGGAAGATTTTGTGTATATTTAGATAAAAAATATAAATGCAATGGAAAGATATTTTTAAAACCATCTTCTCCATCAGCGATAACATTTAAAGCTAGAATAGTATCGACAGCAGATGATAGTTTAGAAGAGTGCAGTTTGGACGATGCTGTTTTAGAGATACATGGATACAAACTTTCATCGGCGACAATAAGAAGAATAAACGAAACATCAGTGGAGGGATATATTAATAATGACTGCATAAAGTCTAAAAATTCTTATGTAAGCTATGTAGATTTTGATTTATTAAATATAGATAAGATACCTGGAAAACTTATAAAGACAAAAGAAAAAGTATTTGCAGGTAGACTAGAGTTTGAGTTAAATGGATATTTAATAACGATTGATAAAAGGTACGACTACAGAAGAGAGTTTTACGAAGAGCTTATCGAAAAATCAGGTACAGTTACAACTCATGTAGGTAGGATAAGAAAGAAAGACGGTACATTGTTTAAGACAAATAATATAATGGGGCTTTTAGATAGGATTTGTACAGCATTTAGTTTTGCTTGTGGAAGATATGTATCTTTTTCAGGTATAAGGGGATATCAGGATGAAAACGAGGTTTACAGAGCTTGGAATAGTGGAATGGTAACGCCTTTTACATTTTTACCTACTTGGACAGATACACTTACAAATTATAGAAATTATGAAAAGTATTTATCTCTTATGTGCAGGAGATTGGAGGACTTCTACTATGGTCCAGCTATTAAAAACGCTGTGGATTGGTATATAGAGTCTTTAAATAATTTAACTATGGATAATGATATAATATCTGTTCAAATAGCGCTAGAGTCGCTATCTTATGTAGTACTAGTAGAAAAAACTAAGACGATTACAGACACAGAGTTTGATAAGAACTCAGCCTCTAAAAATATAAGAATGTTACTTCAAATCTGCAATATTCCATTTGGAGGAGATGAGATGGAGATTTTCTCAGATGAAATAAGAGAAGAATTTGCAGATGGGATAGATCTTATAAGTTATTACAGAAATAAGATTGTACACCCAAGTAAGAGAAGAAACAAGGTATTTTTATCTGCGGAAGATATTTGGAATATACTTGTAATAGGTATTCATTATATAGAATTGGCGATATTATATATAATTGGGTACAAGGGAGAGTATTCAAACAGACTAAAAGAAAGGTCTTTTGGAGAAGTAGAAGTTGTTCCGTGGAATTAAATTTACAAGAAGATTTAAAAATGAAAGATGATGCAAAAATAAAGTCAATTATTTTAAAAGTTAAAAAAATATGTTGACTTTATTTTTATTCTGGTATAGAATAATAAACATAACAAAGCAGAGTAAATAATCAGATAAAGCGAAGAAGAGAAATAGTAGATAGTAAAGTCTTTTCAGAGAGATTTCGGTTGGTGTGAGAAATCAAGAACTAATTATCGAACACATCTCAGAGCATAGCACCGAGAAAGAAAGTTCATGTAGGCTGCTACGGTAGTACCCGTTATCGTACAAGGGTATCGTCTTTTAATAAGACTGTACTCTATGAGGCTAGTATCGTGAGGTACTAGTGAAGAGAGGTGGAACCACGGAATTAATACTCCCGTCCTCTAGCTTAGCTAGAGTGCGGGAGTTTTTATTTACCTAAAAATAGAAACTGCTTGAATGAAAGTGGAGTTAAATCTGAGAATTATCACAAGAAAGGTTTTCTGAATATTTGCATAACTGCAAGAATAAAAAATATAATTACAGGAGGAAACGAAAATGAAAAAATTATTAAGAAAAGTGATGGTAGTATTTGCAGCAATGGTAATGGTATTAGGGATGACAGCTTGTTCATCAAAAGATAGTGGAAGTGCAGATAACAAGGTAATCGTAGGATTTGACAACACATTTGTACCTATGGGATTTTTAGATGAAGATGGAAATACAGTAGGATTTGACGTTGATTTAGCAAAAGAAACATTTGAGAGATTAGGAATGGAAGTAGAGTTCCAGCCAATAGATTGGTCAATGAAAGAAACAGAGTTAAACAGCGGTAACGTAGATGTTTTATGGAATGGATATTCATTAAGCCAAGAAAGAAAGAAAATAGTTTCTTATTCAGATCCATATCTTCAGAACAAACAGATAATAGTTACAATGGCAGATTCAAATATAAATAAGAAAGCTGATTTAGCAGGAAAAGAAGTAGGAACTCAGCAGGAATCAACAGCTCAGGCTGCAGTAGAAACAGATACAGAGTTTGTAAGTTCATTAAAAGGTGGAGCACCAGTTCTTTACGATACTTATGATAAAGCTCTTAGAGATTTAGAGATAGGAAGAACTTCAGCAGTAGCAGGAGATGAAGTTTTAATAAGATACTATATGTCACAGAAAGGTGAAGATAAATATAAAGTATTAGAAGAAAACTTCGGATTAGAAGATTATGTAGTAGCATTTGCAAAAGACAACACAGAATTAAGAGATAAGGTAAATGATACATTAAAAGAAATAAAAGATGATGGAACATTTGACGAAATATATGCAAAATGGTTCAAATAAGATATGTTAAAGGGAATAGTTAAATATAGAAGTAAATTATATAAAATAAAGGGAATAGATTTATTGATTAATTAAGGAAATAAAGCAGTGAAGGAGAATGAGAATTATGATAGAAGGTATAAAAATAGTCGTAGCGCTATTTGCAATAACATTAGTACTTTCAATTCCAGCTGGGATTGGAGTAGCTCTTTTAAGAATTTCAAAAAACGTAATAATAAGAAAGGTGACATCTTTTTACATACTTATAATGAGAGGTACTCCACTTCTTCTTCAGATGATAGTTATATTCTATGGTCTTCCACTTATAGGAATAACATTTGATAGATTTACAGCAGGAGCGGTTGCATTCTTCTTCAATTATACAGCATATTTTGCAGAGATATTTAGAGGGGGAATACAATCAATAGACAAAGGTCAGTACGAAGCAGCTTATGTTTTAGGATTTGATAAAGTTTCAATGTATAAAAGAATAATACTTCCTCAGGTTGTAAAAAGAGTATTAGCGCCTGTATCAAATGAAGTAATAACACTTGTAAAAGATACTTCTCTTGTATATATATTAGGTCTAAACGATATATTAAGAATATCTCAGATAGCGATGAACAGAGAAGGAAGTTTAATGCCACTTGCATGGGCAGGTTTAATCTACTTAGTATTCATAGCAATTCTTACAAAAGTATTTGAAAAACTTGAAAAGAGATATTCTTACTATAATTAAGAGTTTTGATATTGAACTTACGGTTTAGAGCTTAATTTCAACTAGGAGGAATGCGAAATGATAGAGGTTATAAATTTAAAGAAAAAATTTAAAGATGCAGAAGTTTTAAAAGATATTTCATTTGATGTAAAGGACGGAGAGATAGCTGTTGTAGTTGGAAAATCTGGAGCAGGTAAAACAACTCTTATGAGATGTATAAATGGATTAGAAGAGTTTGATTCTGGAGAACTTATATTAAATGGAGAGGCTATAAAAAATAATAACGATATGAAGAAGGTAAGAGGAAAGATTGGAATGGTATTTCAAAACTTTAACCTATTTCCTCATATGACTGTTATAGAAAATATAATAGAATCACCTGTAAATGTATTTGGAGAAAATAAAGAAGAGGCATTGAAAAAAGCAAATGAGCTTTTAAAAATGGTAGACCTTACAGATAAGGGGGATAATTATCCTTTCCAGTTGTCAGGTGGTCAGCAGCAGAGAGTTGCAATAGCTAGAGCTTGTGCGTTAAAACCAGATGTAATATGCTTTGATGAGCCAACTTCAGCACTAGATCCTGAGTCTATACAAAATGTAATAGATGTCATTAAAAAATTAAAAGAAAACGGAATGGCTATAATAATAGTTACTCATGATATTGGATTCTGTGATGTAATAGCTGATAAAATAATTAGGTTAGAAGCGGGAATTATAAAAGAAGTAAAAAATAATAATAAATAAAATAATAAAAAATAAGGGAGAGATAGCGGTTGTTATTTCTCTCTTTTTTTGTCGGTTGAACGGCTTAAATTTAACATTTGAAGCTAAAAAGAATTGAATAAAATATTCATTTCCTATAAAATTAGATATGGACTATAAAAATAGACTATATAATGGGAGGACGTAATGGAAGGAATAAAAATATTTTCAGATAGTACTTGCGACTTACCTATAGAAGAGGTAAATAGAATGAATATAGGTATAATTCCTCTAACAATAAACTTTGGTGAGGAAGTATACAAAGAAGGTATAGATATAACTACAAAAGAAATATTAGAAATAGTGAAGAAGACAGGAGAACTACCTAAGACAGCATCTCCTTCTCCAGCAGAATTCTACGCAGCATTTGAGCCGTATGTAGAAAAAGGAGATACTATAATATACATAGGACTTTCTTCAAAATTATCTTCTACAGTTGCAAATGCTATGATAGCAAAGAATATGTTTGACAATAATGAAAACATACATATAATAGACTCTTTAAATTTATGTGGAGCAATAGGTGGACTAGTTAGAAACACTTATAATTTATTAGAAGAAGGTAGATCTGTTGAAGATACAATAGCTGAGATAGAAAAAGTTCTTCATCACTACAAATTATTCTTCACAATGGATAAGTTAGATTACCTTTATAAAGGTGGAAGATGTAGTGGAATGCAGTTTATATTAGGTAGCACTTTTGGAGTTAAACCTATAATAGAGATGACTACAGAAGGTCTTGATGTTTGGAAAAAGACTAGAGGTAAGAAAAAAGCGATAGAAATGATGCTTGAAGAAGCTGAAAGAGATAAAGATAGAATATACAATGATGAGATTCATGTAGCTGCTATAACAGGTAGTGAAAAAGAATTAGAAGGTATAAAAGAACAGCTTACAAAAAGAACAGGAATAACTAAATTCCATGAATACAGTGTTGGATGCACAATAGCTAGTCACTGTGGAGATGGGACAGTAGGATTTGGATATTTCTTAAAAGAAAATTAAATATGAGTATATAAAAAAGACTGTTGCAATTTTTGCAACAGTCTTTATGTTTTTAATTAGTCATTTAAAGTGTATGCACTAGCGTATTTTTCTCTTAATTCAGCAACTTTGTCTTCGTAAGCTTTTAGCTGTTTTAACTGAGCTAATTTACCTAGTATTTCGTCTTTTACTTCTTCGAATTTAGATACACCAGCTTTGTGACGTTCTTCAACTTTTATTAAGTGATATCCGAATGAAGTTTTAACTGGTTCAGATAATTCAC
Organism: Peptacetobacter hiranonis; assembly: GCF_008151785.1. Lineage (GTDB taxonomy): Bacteria > Bacillota > Clostridia > Peptostreptococcales > Peptostreptococcaceae > Peptacetobacter > Peptacetobacter hiranonis. The sequence goes on along the minus strand of NZ_CP036523.1, from coordinate 1,724,245 downwards.
CTTCGTTCATGCTGAATACTGCTTCTTCGAATTCAGGAACCATCTGTCCTTTTCCGAATAAACCAAGATCTCCACCCTGCATGTTAGATGGGCAATCAGAGTAGTCTATAGCAGCCTGTTCAAATGTTTTTTCTCCAGCTTTTATTTCTTCAGCTATTTCTTTAGCTCTAGCTTCAGCTGCAGCGAATTCATCTTCGTTTTCAGCTTTTATAAGTATATGTCTAGCTTTAGCCATTTCATCAACTTTGAATTCATCCTGATGTTCATCGTAGTAAGCTTTAGCTTCTTCTTCTGTTGGCATAGCAGCCATGAATAACTGATTTAAAGCATGCTGTTTTAACATGTTTATAGTAACCTGTTCCATTAAAGCTTTGAATTCTTCAGTTTCATCAACTTTGTTGTCTTTTGCTTCTAAGTAGAATAATTCCTGGTTAACAAGGTCTTCTAATAATCTTTTTTTACCTTCTTCACTCTGGAACCGCATCTGCTGCTGTGGATGCATTGATTTTACAGCGTTATCTAAGTCTATGTTAGATATTTCTCTACCATTTATAGTGGCTAATACTTTTCTTTCCATGATAAATTTTCCTTCTTTCTTTAAATAAAATTTATTTCTATCATTTATAATAACAGAAAAAAACGATTTTGTCTAATGCCTCAAGCAAAAATTGTTAGTAGAAGATAGTGAGTGCTAACAATAGTAAAAATGACATAATTCCTACGACACCTTCATCATTCTTTTTCTTGAAAACTTCTCTATAAGAAAAATACAAATAAACGCATATAGAGAATATTTTAAAGTAGAAAAGAGGTATGTTTTTAGGAAATAGCACAAAACTGAAAAGTGAAACAACAAAGGCTACAACGGTACTAGATCTGTAGTAAAACATCATAGATGATTTTTTCTCTTCATCAGCCTTGAAAAATCTAATTACAAAAAGTATAAAATATATTCCAGCAAATAGAGAATAGCTTAAAAATAATATGTATTCTAATTTTCTACTGGAAATAACATTCCACTTGTACCACATAATTGGCCAAAAGCACAGTGTTAGTAATCTAAAATAGTGCTCAAAAAAATTGTCAGATTTTAAAAGTTTGTTCATATCAAATAATTCCTCTCCTAAAAATAAAAAGAGCTTTTGTATAACAGAAAGGCTCCTGCTAAAAAGCAGAAGCCTGAATTTCTAAAAATTATCTGTTGTTGTTTGTAACTACTATTGCCATTTTAGCTTCTGCATTGTAGCTTACCTGTATTAGCTGGTTTCTTCTTATATGTTCAAGATCTTCCCCACCGTAACGTATTTCTAATTTGATAGGTTTTTTACCCTGTTTGATTATTGCAACATAGTTGTTTTTGTCTCTTTTTTCAAGAGATACTAAAGTACCGACATATGGTGTGAAAGTCTGATATTTTTCAGCCTGTTTTCTTATAACAAAGAATGAAATTACAGCTATTGCTATGTTTATTCCGAATGTTACCCAACCATTTATGTGAAGATATATACCTCCAAATAATACTATAAGCATTATTACGATAGGTACTATAGTTTTCTTTAATATTATTTTACCTAATATTTCGTTGGCTTTTTTTTCTGGGCCAGACATTGTTTTAGATCTTGCGAATGATTCTGCAAATCTCTGTTTTAAACTCATATTTTTCCTCCTATAAAATTATAATTAAATAATGATAACAATATTCTGCTTGTTTAAAAATTTTTATTTATAATATAAATTGTTATATTTCTGTCATTAGATATAATAAAGCAAAATACACTTATAATTCTAACATAAAGTTTCAAAAAAATAAATAACATAGAAAAGAAAAAAGCTATAAATTTATAAAGATTGAAAAATTTTTTTGAGGGTATTAAAATTAAAATAAAATAGTAAAAAATAATAGAATGGGAGAGATATATATGACAAAATTAGATGAAATATTAAAAGACAATAGAGAATTTGTAGAGTCAAAAGGATATGAAGATTTTTCTACTTCAAAGAAACCAAATAGAAAAATAGTAATACTTTCTTGTATGGATACAAGACTTACTTCGCTTTTACCAAGTGCGATGAATATAAAGAACGGGGATGTTAAACTTATAAAAAATGCCGGTGCAGTTGTAACACATCCTTTTGGAAGTACTATGAGAAGTATAATAGTGTCTATATGCGAGTTTGATGTAGATGAGGTAATGGTTGTAGGACATTACGAATGTGGTATGTGTAATGAAAATACAGATGAAATGATTGAAAAGATAAAAGAAAAAGGCATATCTGAAGAAGTAATAAATACTCTAGAAAAAGCAGGAATAGATTTAAAGAAATGGTTACATGGATTTGACTCTGTTGAGCAGTCTATAGTAGATACAGTAAAAACTATAAAAGAACATCCATTAATGCCAAAAGATATAAAGGTTCATGGTCTTGCTATGGATCCATCTACTGGAAAAATAGATGTAATTGTAAACGGATATGAACAGTAAATATTAAAAAGTTTGGAAGTGAGCTTGTTGAATAAAGAAAATTTAGAGGAATGTATTTTTAGTGTAATAGGATATTCTGGGATGGCAAAATATTACGCATCTGAAGCTATAAAAAGTGCTAAAAATGGAGATTTTAAAGAAGCAGATGAGCATTTAAAAAAGTCTGATGATGAGTTTTCAAAAGCGCAGGATGCAGAAGCTGCTTTGGCTAAAATAGGTGATAAGAAATCTAAGGAATGTGGAGAACTTATATTGATTCATTCTCAGGATCATTTCATGGGTACAATTACATATAGAGAATTAGCAAAAGAAATGGTAGATATGTGTAGGAAATATAGTGACATGGAAAAAAATTTAGTTGAAAGAATTGAAAAACTCGAAAAAGAAAAGTAGCGGTTATGCAAATAGCATAGCTGCTTTTTTATTGAAATTTTTATAAGAATATATTTAGTTAGCTAAGTATATTTTTTCTCTTGGAAGTTAGTTGAATTTATTTGTATCATATATATATTTTACATTTATTTTTATAAAGAAAGGTTTTCATAAATAAAATATAATAAAAAAGGTGAAATTAATGTGAAAAGTTACAAAAAATTATTGTATATTAAAATGAATTAGTCTAATATAATAGTTAACCAACTAATTAAATTATTTTTGAGGAGGTGTGATTATGAAAGAAGAATGTAAACTTCACTCTAAAGATTTTGAGGATAAGCTTACGACAACATTGATGAGGCTTTTTAGAGCTCACTTTAATCTTACTGATGAGCATTTAAAGAGAGAAGGACTTCATCATGGACAGCCATATATAATAATTTCTCTATATCATAATGAAGGTCAAAGTTTGAAAGAACTAACGGCGTGTAGAAATGTAAAAGCATCTACAACTACAACTATGGTATCGAGAATGGAAAAACTAGGCCTTGTAAAAAAGGTTGCAGATGAAAAAGACCGGAGAAAGACTAGAGTTTATTTAACGGATAAGGGAAGAGAAAAATACAACGCGATAATAAATGTAAATAACGAATTAGATGATATATGCTTTGAAGGTTTTTCTGATGAGCAAAAGTTATTAACAAAAATGCTTTTAAAAAAGATAATTGAAAATATAAGCAAACATAGCTAAAAATGAAACTAAACTAAAAAAGATATAAAAGAAAAATATATCAATTAAATAAAAAACTATAAACAACTCTAAAATAAAGATAAAAAAACTGAAAGGAAAATTGATTATGCTGAAAATAATGAAATACTTAAAAAAATCAGCAGTATCAGTAGTGGCAATAATAATTCTACTTTTAGTACAGGCATTATGTGATATATCACTACCAGACTATACATCAAAAATAGTCAATATTGGTATACAGCAAGGTGGTATAGAAAATGCGGTACCAGAAGTTATAAAAGAAAATGAATTAAAAAGACTGCTTATGTTTGTCGATAATAACGATAAAGATACTGTTGAAGATGCATATACATTAGTAAAATCTGGGGATACAAGCGATGAAAAGTATGATGAATATGTTGAAAAATATCCTAAGTTAGAAACAGAAAATGTATATGTATTAAAAGAAATAGACAAGGAAAAAAATGAAAAATTAAACGAAATCCTTGGTAAGCCAGAAATGGCACTTCTTGCTATAGAAAAAGATGGTGAGGAGAGTAAAAAGATAAAAGAAGGTATTTTAAAAATGATGCCTCCACAGGCAGCTATGGTTATGAAAGATAAATCTCTTATAGAGATAATGGAAACTATGCCTGAGGAACAGTTAGCACCGATGAGAAAAGAAATGTTTAAAAAGTTTGACTCTATGCCAGACAGTATAATAACTCAGAGTGCTATTGCCTATGTAAATAATGAGTATAAGAGCATAGGAATTGATTTAGATAATTTACAGAATAAATACATACTAAAATCTGGTGCTCAGATGCTTGGAATAGCTATTTTAAGTATGTTTGTAACAATAATAGTTACTTATTTAGCAGCTAAGGTAGCGGCTACACTTGGTAAAACACTTAGAAATAATGTTTATGAAAAAGTTATGGCATTCTCAAATGAAGAGATGAAAAAATTCTCAACAGCTTCTTTAATAACTAGAAGTACAAATGATATACAGCAGATACAGATGATGATGGTTATGATTCTTAGATTTATATTCTACGCTCCAATGATGGCCATGATGGGTATATTTAAGGTTATAAATACAAATGTATCTATGAGTTGGATAATAGGTGTAGCAGTACTTTGTATAGTATTCTTACTTGGAATATTATTTACATTTGTAATGCCTAAGTTTAAACTAGTTCAGAATCTTGTGGATAGATTAAACCTAGTTTCTAGGGAAATAATAACAGGTATAATGCCAATAAGAGCATTCAGCAATCAGAAACACGAAGAAGAAAGATTTGATAAGGCAAATGGTGACCTTACTAAGGTAAATATATTTGTAAATAGAATAATGTCTTGTATGATGCCAGCTATGATGCTTGTAATGAACTTAATAGCAGTTCTTATAGTTTACAAAGGTACTTATAGTATAGATGCAGGTACTATGCAGGTTGGGGATATGATGGCGTTTATTCAGTATACTATGCAGATAATAATGTCATTCCTTGTAATAGCTATGATGTCAGTTATGATACCAAGAGCTTCAGTTTCTGCAGGACGTATATGTGAAGTAATAGAAACAGAACCTACAATAGAAGATCCTAAGAGTGCAAAAGAATTCTCTGGAAATAAAAAGGGTGTTGTTGAATTTAAAAATGTTTCATTTAAATATCCAGATGCAGAAGAAAATATATTATCAGATATATCATTTACTGCTAAACCTGGAGAAACTACAGCATTTATAGGAAGTACAGGTAGTGGGAAGTCTACATTAATAAACTTAATACCTAGATTCTTTGACGTAACAGAAGGTCAAATTTTAGTAGATGGTGTAGATATAAGAGAGGTAACTCAGAAGGATTTAAGAGATAAGATTGGTTATGTTCCTCAGAAGGGAATATTATTTACAGGAACAATAGCATCTAACTTGAGATACGGAAATCCTGATGCTACAGATGAAGAGATTAGAGAAGCAGCCGAAATAGCACAGGCTACAGAATTTATAGATTCAAAACCAGAAGGATTTGATACTAAGATTGCACAGGGTGGTACAAATGTATCTGGTGGACAGAAACAGAGATTATCTATAGCTAGAGCAATAGCTAAAAATCCTGAAATTTATATATTTGACGATAGTTTCTCTGCACTAGATTTAAAAACTGATGCAGCTTTAAGAAAAGCTCTTAAAAAGAAAACTGGAGATAGTACAGTTTTAATAGTTGCACAGAGAATAAGTACAATATTACATGCAGAACAGATTATTGTTTTAGATGAAGGAAAAGTAATAGGAAAAGGAACACACGAAGAGCTTCTAAAAACTTGTGAAGTATACAAACAGATAGCTCTATCACAACTTTCAAAGGAGGAGCTAGGAAATGAGTAATAGTGATATGAAAAGAATGCCAGGCGGTCCGATGAAAGGTGGACCAATGGGACGTGGACCGATGGGTCATGGACATGGTGCTGCGATGGGTGAAAAAGCTAATGATTTTAGTGGTACTATGAAGCAGCTTATGAAATACATGTCAAAATATAAAATAGCCATTATTGCAGTATTATTATTTGCAATAGGAAGTACAGTATTTTCAATAGTTGGACCTAAGATATTAGGTAAAGCGACTACAAAGATATTTGAAGGCTTAATGGCAAAGGTATCTGGTACAGGTGGAATAGACTTTGGTGCTATAGAAAAGATACTTCTAATATTAGTATGTCTTTACTTAGTAAGTGCTCTGTTCTCATTTATTCAGGGATATATAATGAGTGGAATTTCTCAGAAAATATCTTATGAAATGAGAAATCAGATATTAGAAAAAATAAATAGAATGCCAATGAAATATTTCGATACTAAGACACACGGGGAAATACTTTCAAGAATAACAAATGATATAGATACACTTGGAATGAGTTTAAATCAGAGTTTAACACAGCTTATAACATCTGTAACAACTATGGTTGGTATACTTATAATGATGCTTTCGATAAGTTGGATAATGACTTTAGCAGCACTTGTTATAATTCCACTGTCAATGTTTGCAGTTAGAAAAGTTGTTGGAAGATCACAAAAATATTTCAAAAAACAGCAGAGATTTTTAGGACATGTTAATGGTCTTGTTGAAGAAAACTACGGTGGACATCAGATAGTTAGGGTATTCAACAAAGAAGAAGAGGTAACAGAAGAATTTAATAAATTAAATGATGAACTTTACGATTCTGCTTGGAGATCTCAGTTCTTATCAGGTATGATGCAGCCACTTATGGCATTTATAGGAAACTTAGGATATGTTATGGTTTCTATACTTGGTGGATGGTTAGCTATAAGAAAGACTATAGAAGTTGGGGATATACAGTCATTCATACAGTATGTTAGAAACTTTACTCAGCCTATAAACCAGCTTGCTCAGGTAGCAAACCAGTTACAGTCTACAGCTGCAGCAGCTGAAAGGGTATTTGAATTCTTAGATGAAGAAGAGGAAGACCAGACAGTTATAAATCCTGCAGATGCAAATGATATAAAAGGTAATATAGAATTTGAACATGTAAACTTCGGATATAAAGAAAACAAAACTATAATACACGATTTCTCTGTAAATGTGAAAAAAGGTCAGAAGATAGCTATAGTTGGACCAACAGGAGCAGGAAAAACTACAATAGTTAAACTTCTTATGAGATTCTATGATGTTAATAGCGGATCTATAAAAATAGATGGACACGATATTAGAAACTTTAACCGTTCAGAGCTTAGAGAAGCATTTGGTATGGTTTTACAGGATACTTGGTTATTCAATGGAACAATAAAAGAAAATATAAGATACGGAAAATTAGATGCCACTGATGAAGAAGTAGTTGAAGCTGCAAAATCTGCCAATGTTCATCATTTTATAAAAACTTTAAATGATGGATATGATATGGTATTAGATGAAGAAGCAAGTAATGTTTCACAGGGACAGAAGCAGCTTCTTACAATAGCAAGAGCTATACTTGCAGATCCTAAGATTTTAATACTAGATGAGGCAACTAGTTCAGTAGATACAAGAACAGAGCTTCTTATACAGAAAGCTATGGACAATTTAATGGAAGGTAGAACAAGCTTTATAATTGCACATAGACTATCTACAATTAAAGATGCAGATATGATTCTTGTAATGAACGAAGGGGATATAGTTGAACAGGGAAGCCACGAAGAGTTATTAGCAAAAGATGGTTTCTATGCTAAGCTATACAATTCTCAGTTTGAAGATGACGAAGCGATGTAAGTTTAATTTAAATAATAATAAACTAGGGATATATAGATTTAATTGTGATATATAGATTTTATAAAATAAAACAAAACTAAATATAGTTTAAAAATATAAAACACCATAAGCAAATATGATAAAATTTGTTTGTGGTGTTTTTTATGTAAAATTTTTTTAACAATGTAATGATTAGGTTAAAAAAAAGTCGTTTTTATGATAGAATCTAGTTATTGAGAAGAGGAGGGGAAATATGAAAATAGACTGGAATAGAAAATACACGACTGTTGCAGTATATTCATTTATAGTGATTGCCTGCAGTATAGTATTCTACTTGATAAGCTCTCAAGTAAAAGTATTTTCAAATAAAATCAGTGATTTTATAGCTATTTTATATCCGTTTATAATTGGATTTGCTATAGCATATTTGCTGAATTTTATATTGAAATTTATAGAAAACAGAATAATTTCTGAAAAGATGAAGGGAAAAAGTCCTGCAAGGGTAAGGGCGATATCAATGTTATTAACTTACCTTGTAGCTGGTACACTTTGCTATTTATTTGTACACTTTGTATGGCCTGAACTTTTAGAAAGTATAATAGGATTATTCAATGATATTCCAAACTATGTGAATAATGCTACAGTAATGATAAACAAGCTTATAGAAGAATTTAACTTAACTCCAGCTAGTATGGAAATACTAGAATCAAAGTGGAAAGAGCTTACAGATTTCATTATGAACTTTATGACAGATATAATACCAGTTATAGGTAATACAATAATGGTTGTTATTTCTAGTTTATGGAATATAGTTTTAGGGGTTATAGTTTCTATATATTTATTAAAAGATAAAGAAAAATTCTTTGCTATATCAAAAAAGATAACTTATGCGATATTTAATAGAGAACATTCTTATAAAATATTAGAGTTAACCCATAGAGCTAATAAGATCTTTGGTAAATTCTTAGGTGGAAAAATATTAGATTCATTTATAATAGCGATAATAACATTTGTAATTTTAACTATATTCAAGATGCCTTATACACTACTTGTAACAGTAATAGTTGGTGTAACAAATGTAATACCATTCTTTGGTCCGTTCTTTGGAGCGATACCATCAGTTATACTTGTCCGGTTTGTAAGTCCTATAAAGGCTTTCTGGTTACTTATAATAATACTTATAATACAGCAGCTTGACGGAAATGTAATAGGACCTAAGATACTTGGAGATTCAATCGGTGTATCTGCATTCTGGATATTATTTGCACTGCTTATAGCAGGTAAGTTCTTAGGATTAGTAGGAATGTTACTTGGAGTTCCACTATTTGCATTTATCTACTCAATAATAAAAGATGTAACAGAAGAAAGATTAGATAAGAAGGGATTACCTGTAAATACGGATGATTATATGAATTAAATACAATAATAAAAGCTCTTAGAAAAAAACTAGGAGCTTTTTAATATTAATAATATTGTAATTAAAAAGCCCTCAGCTTAAAAGCTAAGGGCTAATTTTTAGTCATAATCTGCTATTAAAGTATAGACATTATTTTCAAGAGTGTACACTCTTTCCATATCTTCTGTGTATAAATCTTCGTGTGGTCCATCGTATTCAAATTTAACACCTATTCCACAGTTAGAACTTAACTTTCTAGGAACTGGACCTGAATCACTAGGTATCCCCTTATCTATACAAAGTTTAGAGAATTTTATAGCTCCAGAGTGAGTGAAAAATGTTGAAAAATAAGTCATACTATTTTGAAGAAGAGATTAAGAACTCTTCATCTCCTACTTCTTCAACTGTAACGTTGAAGCCTGCATTTTTTAAGAATTTTTTAACGTTGTTGCAAGCAGTCATGTTGTCTACTAATACTTCAACACCATTTGGACTTTCAGCAACACCTTTTTTAGTCATTAAAACTGGCTGTGGGCAAGATAAGCCTCTAGCATCTATTCTCATTACAAAACATCTCCTTTATAAAAAATTTAGAGCTATATTATATAGTTTATATCTATTCCGAAAAAATTAAAACTACTTTATTAAGCTTCTACTTTAACACTTGTTTTTGGAGCAACCTTTTTTTCGTTTCCGGCTTTGCATCCAAAGTAAGATATTATAAGAAGAACAACAACACATATTCCTATAGCTATCATTCCGTTTGGAGTAGGTCCTTCTGGAGAAGATGCAAGTTTGAAGTTATGGCAGAATGCAGCACCAACTAAAAGACCTAATATAGTTATAGATGAGTCAACGTTACCTTCACCTGATAAAACTAACTGTCTCATTGGGCATCCACCAAGAAGTATAGAACCCCAACCACAAACAACCATTCCTAAGAAGTTCCATAAAGCATCTGTATGAGCAACTGGCTGATCTGCAAATCCAGGAGCAAACTGATGAGTTATTAAGTTAGCTATGAAAGCACCAACAAGCATAGCTATAAATCCGCTTACAAGATAGAAGTCTTTGAATAAAACTATATCTCTTATACCACCAGCCATACAAAGTCTTGTTTTCTGGCATATAGCACCAGCTATAAGACCAACTGCAAGTGCGAAGAATATTGGAGCATGCATTGAACCTGGTCCTTCTGTAGAGAATACAAGAAGAGTAGAGTTAACTGCAAGTAATATGAATAAGAATACGCATATTGCAGGCATTATAAATCCTTCTAATTTAGACTGTTTGTAGTTTCTTTTTAAAGTGAAACCTTTGTTTAAGAAAACTATACCTATAAGTATACCTACTACGAATCCAGCTAAACCAGCTATGGCATTCCAGTCACCACCAGCTAATCTTAAAACCATTCTTGTTGGGCATCCTAAGAACATTAATGCACCAACCATAACTATAAATCCAAGGCAGAATCTTATAAGTGGAGAAGATCCTCCTCTTGAACTGAATTCCTTGCTAGCAAATGCAAGGATAAATGAACCTAATATGAATCCTATGATTTCTGGTCTTACATACTGTACAATAGGAGCCTGATGTAAGCTTAGAGCACCAGCAGTATCTCTGATGAAGCAAGCTATACAGATCCCCATGTTTTTAGGGTTACCAAGCATAACTGATATAACAGCCATTATACCTATAACAGCACCACCAATAATGATATTTCTCTTTTCTTTCATTATGAAAGTACCTCCTGTTTACTTTTTGGGGCAAGCATTACCCAATCACATAATAACATATTTGTATGCAACAATTAAGAAATATGATACACTATAGAAAAAAACTATATTAAAAGTAAAAAATATAGAAAAAAACGTTTAACATTAAAAAATAATAAAAATTTAAAAAAATATCAAAAGAATGCTAAAATAATTATCAAAAAAAATATATTCTGATATAATATAGGTAAGTATAAATATTATATTTTATATACGAAATATAAATTATAAATCAATGCGGAGGGGAAAGAATATGAGAAAAGTATATTGTGATAATGGGGCAACATCATTCCCGAAAGCACCAGGTGTTGGGGATGCTATAAAAGAGTATGTTGAAAGTGTTGGAGGAAATGTAAATAGAGGAGCATATTCTTCAGCTTTAAGTGCAGGATTTGTTGTACTTGAAACAAGAGAAATGTTAGCAGAGTTATTTGGATTTGATAAACCAGAAAATGTTGTATTTACTAAAAATATAACAGAATCTATGAATACAGTTTTAAAAGGATTATTAAAAGAAGGAGATCACGTAGTAGTATCTTCAGTTGAACATAATGCAGTTATGAGACCACTTGTAAAATTAGAACAGACTAGAGGAGTAACATTTACTAGAGTTCAGTGCAATAAAGTTGGGGAAATAGATTTAAAAGATGTAGAAGCTGCAATAAAAGAAGATACTAGAGCAGTTGTAATGACAGCAGCATCAAATGTATGTGGTACTGCACTTCCAATAAAAGAAATAGGAAAAATATGTAAAGAAAAAAATGTTATATTCATAGTAGATGCTGCACAGACTGCAGGAGTATTCGAAATGAATATGAAAGAAATGAACATAGACATACTATGCTTTACAGGACATAAAGGATTACTAGGACCTCAGGGTATGGGAGGATTCTTAATAACTGATGAATTAGTTCCTCAGGTAGATAGTTTTATAGAAGGTGGAACAGGAAGTAAATCTGATGAAGAAATACAGCCAGAATATATGCCTGATAAATTTGAAAGTGGAACTCCTAATATACCAGGAACATATGGATTACATGCATCTCTTGAATACATAAAAAAAGTAGGTATAGAAAACATACATAAAAAAGAAATGATGCTTACTGAAAGATTTATAAAAGGTATGGAAGAAATAGATGAAAGATTCATAATAGGTAAGAGAGATACTGAAAATAGAACAGCTGTTGTATCTTTAGACTTTGTAGGAATGGACAATGGTATAATATGCCATGAATTAGATGTTAATTATGGAATATCTACAAGACCAGGTATGCATTGTGCGCCATCTGCTCATAAAACACTAGGAACATTCCCTCAAGGAACAGTAAGATTTAGTTTTGGATACTTCAACACAGAAGAAGATGTAGATTATGCATTAAATGCTATAAAAGAAGTAATAAAAGCTTATAATGAATAAAATAGTAAAATAAACGATACATAATAAGTGTTATGTAAACCTTGAAACTGAATAGAAATTGTGTAATAATATAAAAAGGCTAGGATTTTAAATCTTAGCCTTTTTTAATTTAGGAGAGTTTAATTTGTCGAGAAAAGAGTAAATTACTTAATAAATTGATTGTAAAAAATAAAAAAGCATAATTTTAATATATTATGCGAGGGGAGGAATTTACTCAAAATGAATTTAAAAAAGACTATGACAATATGTTTAGCATCAACAATGGCAGCAGGAAGTTTAGTTCCAGCAATGGCAGCGGAAAAGGAAATAATAGAGGGGAAAAATATATACGAAACAGCAGGGCTAATAGCAGATAAGCAAAATTATAGCACTGCAATATTAGTTAATTTAGATAATTCTATAGCAGATGGTCTATCTGCAAGTGGTTTGTCTGGTGCAGCAAATGCACCAATACTTCTTACAAAGAAGGATAGTATACCTACAGAAACAATGCAAAGATTAAAAAATGTAAATAAAGTATATATAATAGGACTTGAAGCAGCTGTATCAAAATCAGTAGAAAATACTTTAAAAGATAAAGGTATAAGTGTAGAAAGATTAGGTGGTTCTGATAGGAACAATACTAGCTACAGTGTAGCTAATAAAATATCTCAGTTAAAAAATATAACATCAATAGCTCTTACAAATGGTGTAAAGGGTGAAGCAGATAGTATAAGCATTGCATCTACAGCGGCAAGAGATGGTATGCCAGTTATACTTACAAATGGTAAAAATGTAGAATACAATACTAAAAATGTAACAACATATGCAATAGGAGGTACTAGTGTTATATCTGATAAATTAGTAAAATCTACAAATGCCATAAGATTAGGTGGATCAGATAGATATAAGACTAATAAAATAATACTAGATAAGTTCTATCCAAATGCTAAAGAATACTATGTTGCAGATGGATATGATTTAAAAAATGCACTAGTTGGATCAACTCTTGCAAAAGATGCTCCATTAATGCTTGTGTCTAAAGGATCTGATAAATCAGTGTTCAAAGGAGCAAATAAAATATCAAAAATAGGGACTCTTAGTTCTAGTATATTTGAGGACTGTTTAAGACGGGCTAGCTCAAGTAGTTCTAGTACTAATGTATCTAGTGGATTAAGTATACTTTCAAAACCAACATCAACATATGAACAGTGTAAAAAATGGGCAGAAAGCAAAAATGCATCTGATTTATTTATGGAAATACTTCCTATATTATATAATACAGCGGTAGAAAATGGTGTAGACCCTACATTAGTTGTTGCACAGTGTGCAAAAGAAACTGGATACTGTAAATTTGGTGGGGTACTAGATGCTTCATTTAAAAATCCTTGTGGATTAAAAACTCCTGGTGGTGGAGGAGATAAGGATAAAAATGCCCACACTAGATTTGATAGTTGGGAGGATGGTGTATTAGCACAGGTACAGCATTTAGCACTATATGCAGGAAAAGAAGGATATCCATTATCAAATCCTAAAGATCCAAGACACTTTGCAGATCTTTTTGGAAAATGTAAAACAGTAAAATCTCTGTCTAACAATTGGGCAGGAAGTGGATATGGTGAAGATTTAGAAAAAATGATGAAAGATATAATGAGTAAATAGAAAATATATAGAAACAAGCTATATGAATGTATTTAAGAGATAGATAAAAAATAATGATATAGATAAAAGCTATTCATATCTATATAACTATAGATATAAACTATTATAAAAAGTGCTGTATTTTTCCCATTGTATAATTTGGTGATATATAATTAAATATGGAAAATGTAAATATTACAAAATTATATATTAAGGGGTGTGTTTTGATGACAACAGTAGGACTTCCAGAACAGTTTGAAAACTGGGGAGAAGCTAGAAGAAACGGTTTCTTAGCAATAAAAAAATTAAAAGATGAAGGTAAAAGAGTAGTTGGTGCATATTGTACATTTACTCCAACAGAAATAATATTAGCTGCAGGAGCAATATCAGTAGGTCTTTGTGGTGTTAGTGAAGAACCTATACCAGAAGCTGAAAAAATATTACCAAGAAACCTATGTCCAATGGTTAAATCAAGTTATGGTCATGCTATAACAGATACATGTCCATACTTCTATTTCAGTGATATAGTAGCTGCAGAAACAACTTGTGATGGTAAAAAGAAAATGTATGAACAGATGGCAAAAGTTAAGCCAACTCATATAATGCATCTTCCTAACCTAGTTGATGAAGCAGGTATAAAACTATGGGCTGGAGAAATAAAAAGATTTAAAGAAAGATTAGAAGAATTCTATGGAATAACAATAACTGAAGATGATATAAGAGCAGCTATAAAAGATAAAAATGAAGAAAGAGCTTTATTAATGGAATACTTCAAACTAGGAGCTCTTAATCCACCTCCAATGAGTGGAATGGATATACACAGAGTTTTATATCAGACTCAGTTCAAATTTGACAGACCAGCTATGAAAGCTGAGCTTAGAAAATTAATAGATGATATAAAAGCAGATTATGCTTCAAAGGAACATGAAAAAACAAATAGACCAAGAATACTTATAACTGGTTCTCCAATAGCAGGTGCTATAAATAAAATAGCTCCAGCAATAGAAGAAGCTGGTGGAGATGTTGTTGTTTACGAAAACTGTGGTGGTCCAAGATCAAACAGATGGTTAGTAGACGAAGAAAATCCAGATGTATACGAAGCTATAGCAGAAGCATACTTAAAGATAGGTTGCTCATGCATGATGAATAACGACAGAAGAATAGAATTACTTGATGAATTAATAGATGAATTCCAGATAGATGGTGTTATAGACATATCTCTAACTGCTTGCCATACTTTCACAGTTGAAAGTGCAAGAATAAAAGAATTTGTTACTAAAGAAAAAGGAATATCATTCTTAGCATTAGAAACTGATTACTCTCAGTCAGACAGTGAACAGTTAAAAACTAGATTTGAAGCATTCATAGAAATGTTATAAGAATTGAATTAATAAAAAGGGGTACTTATCTACTATAAGATAGGTACCCTATTTTTATGCCATAAATGACATTTTAATTTTTTTCTTTTAAGAATAAATACTCTACTGAAGAAGTAAATACATATAATAACACAGAGAATAAAACTTTAGTCCTAAAAGGAATAGAAATAGATTTCATAATACTATCTACAACCAATAATCCCAATAAAACCAAAATAAACTCTACTAAAAATTCTAAAATCTTATAAAAAGATTCGGGAATACGACCTTTAAAATGTACAAAATCTAATATAGATGTACTAATAAAATCTAACGGTATAGTAAAACATACAAAAATAAAGAAGAATAAAAATACCGCTGGAATAGAATTGTATTCAAATCCGATTAAAGTCATTAGACCAATACCAACAAAAGTAGTTACAGCATAAATAATACCAAATGAAATTGCCATAACTATAATCAATGTTATTAGCATTGCAAAAGCCGAATTTTTATTTTTTTTTGAAATTGAACTCACCACCTAAAATATACTTTTAGAACATAAATAATTACAAAAATAAATTAGATAAACGTTAGCATTATTAAAAATTTAAAATAATCATATGTATAGAAGATAACAGTTTTTAAGTCTTTTTTCAATATATTTGGATAAAAAGATAACATATATACACTCAAAATAATGCTTTTGATATAGTATTACCCACTTCTAATTAATTTTAATACTTTTATATCGCTATTAAATAAATATTTATGAATAAAATAAAGATAAAGCGATTAAATTTTCAAAAATTTTAAGCTAAACTTTATTTATATATGTTATAATCTTTAATATAAAAATGGCTTTTTCAATTAAATTAAAAGTTAAAAAATAGATAAGCAATTAAATTAAAAAATCAGGAGGTATAAAAATGTCTGAAATAATAGATTTTAATGAATTAAAAAATAAAGTAAAAGAATCTGACGTAGATAAATTTGAAGATTATATGTACAGCCTTTATACTGATGTTGCTAGTGGCAAACTAAGCATGGCTGGATTTTCAAGAAAAATGATGGACTATATGAGAGAAAATAACATATCTCAAGAAAAATTCTATAAAATACAGCAGAAATTTATGGAAAGATATGGAATAGACACAAAAGAAATGGATGACCAGCTTAAAAAATTTGGATTAGACCCAGAAAAAATAAATGGTATCAGTTCTTCAAATCCATCTCAGGAAAGTGTAGATCGGTATACTAAAGCATCTGGATTTTATGATAAATACAGTCATAAAATAAAAATAAAAAGTAATATAACATCGTACATAAAAAATGATTTAAATGATTTAGAAATCATAATAGAAGAAGATAAAGTTATACTTTGCAGTGATAAGAAAATAGACTTATCAGATAGAGAGCTTAATGAATTCCTTAGCTCATACAGAAATATGTTTGATAAAACAATAAGAGTAGTTCTTTGCGAAACTACTAAAAAATATGACTATAAATAAACCCTTACAATTCTTTGAAAAGGGGGAATTAAAATGGAAACTACAGAAAAAAAGATGTCTGCTAGCTCTGAAAGAATAAAAAGAGCTGCACTTCATTGGACAAATCTGCTTGAAGGATATAATAATATGGCAAAAATCCCAGCAGACTACTTCAATAAAGAAGTAAACGGTATTATATCTAAAGAAAAAATAGTAATCAATGAGGATAAATATGCTAGACTTAAAAAGTTTTCTGAAAAACAGGGGATAAATATAACAGATATAATAGAGTTAATATATGGTTTGATTTTACAAGAATATACATTTGAAAGAGATGTTATGTTTGGGAGTACTATGAATATAATTCCAGTGAGAATTACAACTGAGGAAAAAGAAACTTTTGTAGATGCACTTAAAACATTTGTAAATCAGAAGAATATATCAAAAGAATATTTGACATATATGCTATCGGAAATAGAAAAAAATAGCCCATTGGATAAAAAATTGATAAATACAATTTTTGTTAGTGGAAATGTAGATATGTATGCAAAAGATATGATTGACGACCTTATGCGACTTAAAGGGTATGAGTTTGCTGTAGATATGGTAGCCGGAGAGGGGACCCTGGTTATAAGAGCTAAGTATATGCCTTCTAAATACAGCAAAGATACTGCTGAACGAGTTTTATCTATGTTTGAAACAGTTATTTCTCAGATAGTAGAAAATGAAAAAATAGAAATGAAAGACATAAGATTTGTATCTAGGGAAGAGGAAGAAGAAATATTTGAAGAGTTTAATATGAGTTGTAAAAAAAGACCACCAGATATGACATTTATGGATGGTTTTTATGAGCAAGTCAAGAAAACTCCAGATAATATAGCTATTAGTGATGAAAAAACATCTATGACTTATAGAGAGCTAGATATTGTAACAGAGAGATTTGCTGGATATTTAAATAGCATTGGTATAAAAAGAGAAGATACAGTTGCAGTTATTCTACCTAGAAATATTGGTGTAATAATTGCAGCAATAAGTATAATGAAAGCAGGAGCTGCGGTATTTCCAATAGATATAAGTAATCCATCTGTTAGAATGTCATATCTTTTAGAGGATAGTGAGGCAAAAGTAATAATAACTTCTAAAAAATTAGAAAATCAACTTCCTAAAACAGATAAAAAACTATTATTTATAGAAAATGAGTCTATGTTCAATACAGATATTCCAATAACAGAGTACGTGTACCCTGATAACTGTGCATATAGAATATCTACATCAGGATCTACAGGTAGACCAAAGTGTATGTCTATAGAGCATAGAAGTCTTATGAATATGTGTATGTACGCTATAGATTATATAAACGCAGATGAAAATGATATTTGTGGAGTTTATCTAAGTTTTAGTTTTGATGCAGCAGTTAAACAGATATTCCCATATTTGCTTTGTGGGGCATCAGTGGATATAATTCCAGAAACCGCAAGAGCAAATGAATATACAGTAAATGAGTACTGTGAAAAGAAGGGGATAACGATTTTAGCAGTTCCAACTATATTCGCAAAAAGATTTATTAAAAATTGTGATAACAAGTATTTAAGAGTATTGCAATCTGGAGGAGATAAGCTAAAAGGATATAAAGAAAGAAATTACAAGATATATAATGAATATGGTCCAGCAGAATTTACTGTACTTGCGACTTCATTCTATGTAGATAAAGAGTACGAAAAGATTCCAATAGGTAAACCAATTTACAATACTTATGCGTATATATTTGATATGAATGGAAATATATGTCCAATAGGTGTTCCTGGAGAGCTATGTCTTTCTGGAATACAGATATCTAGGGGATATATGCATAAGGAAGAGCTTACAAAGGAAAAATTTGTAGAAAATCCATTTGCATTTGATAAGTACACTAGATTTATGTACAAAACAGGAGATCTTGCTAAATGGTTAGAGGATGGAAATATTGACTGCATAGGAAGAATGGATAGTCAGGTTAAGATAAAAGGCATAAGGGTTGAGATATACGAAATTGAGAATGAAATAAATAACATTCCAGAAATAAAAAGCTCTGTTTGTATAGCTAGACCAGACGAAAAAGGAGAACTTTACTTAAAGGCATTTTATGTATCTGATGAAGAAGTGGATCCTAAAAAAGTAAAAAACTACCTTCAAATGTCTTTACCACCTTATATGGTTCCTGAATATATAATGCAGATAGATAAGATACCAGTTACTCCAATAGGAAAGGTAAATAAAAAGAAACTTCCTAAGGAAAATATACCAGTATAAAATAGGATAATAATAAAAATCTATGAAAATTGTTTTGATAAGTGCACAAAATTGTCGTCAATATTCATAGATTTTTCTTATTTTTTGGTCGATGAGATAAAGAATTATTTATGTAACAAAAAATATTGAACCAATTATTTCTAAAGATACTCTAAATATTATATGAAGATATTATGTAATTCATTTACAAGGATAGAAAAAATTATTAAAATGAATAGGACAAGAATAGTTAGGAGTATTTTATTATGAAAAAGAAAAGAAAACTTAAAAAAAGTGTTAAGATAATAATTGGAGTAGTAGCATTGATACTAATAGCATCATATCTAAAAGGACCAAGTGAGAGTAATGTAGCTTTTACCCCAGTTGGAGATACTACAAAATATGTAGAAGAATTTCAGAAGAGAGCAAAAGACGATGAGAGATATAACAATGTTATACAAAATATAGAAAGTTACCCAGAGGATGTAATAAAATTATTGTATTCTAATGGAGAAACATTAGATTTTGTATTGAGCAAGGATAATTTTAAAAAGCCAGCATTTTTAATAAATATAGATGAAGATTGTGGCGATGGCAAAATACCAAGACTTCAGCAATGGGATCCAAAATGGGGTTGGAGAGAATATGGAAATAATGTAATTGCGATAAATGGATGTGGTCCAACAGCGTTATCAATGGTTGTATCTGGGCTTACTGGCGATAAAGATATAACACCTATAAAAATAGCTAAATATAGTGACAAACATGGATTTCACGAAGCAGCTGGAACAAATTGGAACCTTATGGTAGAAGGTGCAAGAAAATATGGGGTTAAAGGTTGGGCAATAGATAATACAAAATCTAGTTTTGAAAGTGCATTAAAAAATGGCAATCCTGTAATTTGTAGTATGGGACCAGGAAATTTTACAAGTGAAGGACATTTTATTGTAATTGCTGGTATTAAAGATGGAAAACTCGTAATACACGATCCTAATAATATAGCTAGAAGTGAAAAACTATGGAACTATAATGACATAAAATTGCAAATAAAAGCAGCTTGGGCGTATTCACTTGATTAATTGTTTTAACGATAAATAATAATAAGTTGGTTTTAAATGAGCATCATTTTTTACTTGAAAAATATGGGTAAAAAGTGGTGCTTTTTTACTAAGTTATTAAATAATTGATTAGATTTATTGAATAATCAATAAAATTTATTATATAATGTAATAAATAATAGGATAATTGAAAATTAATTAAAAAAAGATAAATTATAAGGGCAAAATTTATATAATGATAATAAATTAAAATATATTAAAAAATGTGAAGTAGAATAAGATAAAGTTAAGCTTTTTTAGATATAATGGTAAAAGAAGAGGGGATATCTAAAACGACAAAATTCCAAATATGTGTGAAATAATAATTATTTTAGGCATAATAAGTATGGAAATATGTAGTTTTAAATATATCCTCTTCTTTTTTTGAAAGGAGACATTATTATGAAGAAGTTGAAGATTGGCAAAGAGAGTTGGATATTTTTAATTGCTATCTGTGTAAGCTTTTGTTTTATAGGAGGCAATTATTTATATAAGAAAAATCTTGAAGAGGCGAGGATTAAAGCAAAAATAGAAAGAAGTAAGGAAGAGGCCCAAAAGGCTGAAGAAGCTAAGGTAGAGGAGATACCTAAAGATATATCAGATACTAAGGTTATAAAATATTTAAAAGAATTTCAAAAAAGAGCAAAGAGCGATAAAAGATATAACGAAGTTATTAAAAATTCAAAAGAATATCAACCCGATGTCTTGAAACTATTATACAATAACAAAGAAACACTAGACTTTGTGCTTAGCAAATCATCTCTAAAAATGCCGAGCATATTTGTAAAAATAGATGAAAAATGTGGAAATGGAGTAATACCAATGCTTCAGCAATGGGATCCAAAATGGGGATGGTATAATTATGGAGAAAATATAATTGCTCTAAATGGATGTGGACCTACATCTCTAGCAATGGTAATAACTGGACTTACAGGAAATGACGGTATAAATCCGATGGAAATAGCAAAGTATAGTGATGACAATGGATATCACGAAAAAGCTGGAACAAACTGGGATTTAATGACAGATGTAACAGAACAATACGGTGTAAAAGGTAGTAGAATCGATATAACAAAAGAATCATTTGAAAATGAGTTAAACAATGGAAAACCTATAATATGCAGTGTATCAAAAGGATACTTCACGGATGAAGGACACTTCATAGTAATAGCAGGAATAAAAGACGGAAAACTTATAATACACGACCCAAACAGCATAGAAAAAAGCAAAAAACTATGGGAATTTGACAAAATAAAAAATCAAATAAAAGCAGCTTGGAGCTACTCACTTGAATAGAAGAAAGAATTGAGTATATAACAAAGAAGAGATGTATAGACAAATAAACGACAATACTGCAAGCGACACTGAAGTTTAAATACGCAAAATGAATTATGTAAAAGCTGTTTCAGAAAAACTTATTAAAATAAAATAGACTGTCACCCTAACGACAATCTGGAGACGGCTCACGACTTTGAAATGTGTTACTCTAAAGAGTGAGACGTCGAAGCCTGGAGTAGGGGACAGTCTTTTTATTTTCATTATGGGTATATAGAATTTTTTCTGTAAATAAGCCCTCTATGGCTTAAACTACCGTTAGGTAGTATAATAGACTTAAAATAATTTATGAATAAATGGCTAACGCCCTTTAAAACATAATATTATTTATTTTGTTGCAAGTCAAGAAAACCAGCTAAAAAAGCCGGCTTTCTTGACTTTTTTAATTATTACAATCTATCTTCATACATTATTGAAAGTTCTCCATAAATATATCCCCAGTTTCTAATAGGCATACTCCATTTTTTGCTTATTTTTTCAACTGATAGATATAGTGATTTTTCTAAGGAAATCTTGTTTGGAAAAACAGTTCTTTTTTTATTTATTTTTCTAAGCTGCGAATTTACACTTTCAATGGCATTTGTAGTATAAATTACCTTTCTAGTTTCTGGTGAAAATTTAAATATCGGTATAATTGAATCCCAGTTACTAAACCAAGATTTCATAGAATTTGGATATTTTTCATTCCATTTTTCTGAAGTACGTTCTAAATTAGCTAGAGCCTGTTCTTCATTAATGGCATGATATATTGTTTTTAAATCATTAGCAAATTCCTTTCTATCTTTGTATGATACATATTTTAATGTATTTCTAACTTGATGAACAATACATCTTTGATATTCAGTATTTGGAAAAGCGGAGCTTATCGCTTCTTTTATTCCTGATAGTCCATCAGCACAAACGATTAAAATATCTCTTACACCTCTATTTTTTAATTCATTTAGCACAGAAAACCAATACTTAGAGCTTTCAGTATCTCCAATATACAATCCTAGAATTTCTTTGTATCCTTCGGAACTTATACCAAGAATTACATAGACAGCTTTTTTCTTAACAGAACCATTTTCTTTAACAGAGAAATGGATAGCATCTATATATACAACAGGATATACACTTTCAAGAGGTCTATATTTCCATTCTTCGATTTTAGGTATTATTTTATCAGTTACATCTGAAATCATTCCTTCAGATAGTTCAAATCCATAAATATCCTCTATTTGAGAAGTTATATCTCTATTACTCATGCCTAAAGCATACATATTTATTATCTTTTGCTCTATTTCAGAAATATCCTTTTGTCTTTTTTTGACAATTTGAGGTTCGAAAGAAGAATCTCTATCTTGAGGAACATCAATCTCATATTCTCCCATTCCAGATCTTACCCTTTTTGTTTTATATCCATTTCTTGAGTTAGTATTTTCACCACGTTCATATTTTTCATACCCAAGATGCTCATTCATTTCAGATTCAAGCATCTCTTGAATAGTATCACCTAAAAGATCTTTAAGTGCATCCTGAATGTCTTGAGCGGTTTTAATTTCATATGTTTTAATTAGCTCCGCTATTATATTTTTCTTTTCTGGATTTAATGGTTCTCTTTTCTTTCTGCCCATAAAAAATCGCCTCCTATGATTAATTTGATATTACCATAGAAGGCGATTAAATTTACAGACTTTTTTTCATATACTCTTCATTATTTTACTGGAAGCTTTCTGCTAATTCATTTAAGTATTCCCAGCGTTCATATTTATATTCAAGTTCTTTTTCTAATTCTGCTTTTTCATTCATTATTTCCTGAAGTTTTGTGAAGTCAGTAGCATAAACTGCAGTACTTTCCTCAAGTGCAGCGATTTTCTTTTCTAATTGCTCTATATCAGAATCAATAGAATCATATTCCTTCTGTTCTTTATAAGAGAACTTAGTCTTTTTATCAGACTTTGGTTTCTCTTTTTCTTTCTTAGGCTCAACAACTTTTTCTGGTTTATCGTCTTCAAATTCAATTCCCTGAATTTCTCTAAAAATAGTATAATCGCTGTAGTTACCTGTAAAAATAAAGATTCTACCATTTCCTTCATAGGCAAAAATCTTATTACATATTCTATCTAAGAAATATCTATCATGTGAAACAGTTATTACAACACCGTCGAATTCATCAAGATAGTCTTCTAATCTGCTAAGTGTTTCTATATCAAGGTCATTTGTAGGTTCGTCAAGAAGAAGTACATTTGGAGCACCCATAAGAACTCTCAATAGATGAAGTCTTCTTCTTTCACCACCAGATAATTTTTCTATCATAGTGTGCTGAAGAGTGCCATTGAATAAGAATCTTTCACACATCATAGATGCTGTGATTTTAGTTCCATCAGCAGTTGTTATATAGTCACTTTCTTCTTTGATATAATCTATGGCCTTCATACTAGGATCCATATGAGAGTCGTCCTGAGAGAAGCAACCTATTTTTACAGTTTCACCTATTTCAATAGTACCGCTATCTGGCTGTAATTTACCATTTAAAATATTTATAAGGGTAGATTTACCAAGTCCATTTTTACCTACAATACCAATTCTATCTGTTCTGGCAAGAGTGTATTCTAAATCGTCGATAACTTTTTTACCATCGAAACTTTTAGATATATTTTTTATTTCGATTATTTTTTTACCAAGTCTGCTTGATGCTACAGAGATATCTATTTTTTCGTCTTCTTTTATAACTTCACGATTAACAAGCTCATCAAATCTCTGAAGTCTAGCTTTCTGTTTAGTTGTTCTAGCTCTAGCACCTCTTTTAACCCATTTAAGCTCATTTCTGATAAGATTCTGCCTCTTATCTTCCATACTAGACTCAAGCTGAAGTCTCTCCATTTTTTTCTCTAAGAATAAAGTATAGTTCCCTTCATAGCTAAACAGTCTACCTTTGTCTAGCTCAAGAATTCTGTTTGTAACTCTATCAAGGAAGTATCTATCGTGTGTAATCATTAATAGAGATCCCTTTCTAGAGTTTAGATATTCCTCAAGCCAGTCTATTGTATCACTGTCTAAGTGGTTGGTAGGCTCGTCAAGAACTAGAAGCTCACAAGGTGTTATAAGTGCAGATGCTAGAGAAATTCTCTTTTTCTGACCACCTGAAAGTTCAGATACTTTCTGGTCAAAGTTATCTATTCCAAGCTTTGTAAGTACAGCTTTAGCATCATTTTCTAAATCCCAAAGATTCATTGTATCTATCTGTTCCTGAACTTTTATAAGTTCTTCATTTGTTTTATCAGAGTATTCCTTTTCTAATTTTTTTAATAAATCTTGATATCTACCAAGAAGATTAAGCTCTTTTGATTCAGCCTTAAAAACCTGTTCAAGAACAGTTGCATTTTCGTCATAGTCAGGGCTCTGTGGTAAATACTCGATTCTAACTCTATTTGCTTTTGTTATTTTTCCACTATCTATCTCTTCAGCTCCAGCTACAATTTTTAAAAGAGTAGACTTACCAGTCCCATTTACACCGATAAGACCAATTTTTTCACCGTCATTTATACCAAAAGAAAGATTTTCTATTAATTTCTTTTCTGAATAACTTTTGCATATATTTTCAAATGTAATTAAATTCATAATATCTCCTTGCTAATTATTTATTTTCTTCGTTCATTTCATCTATAGTTTCACCGATTATTTTTATACCTTTTTCAATATCTTCAAGTGAAAGCCTAGATAACCCAAGTCTTAGGGTATCATATCCATTATTATCTGTAAAGAATATATCTCCAGGCATAAATATAACCTTTTTATTGTAGCACCTATCTAAAAGTTCTCTTGCATCAATACCTTTTAGTTTTATAAAAATATGTAGTCCTCCATCGCCCCAAATATATTCGTTGTCGATATATTTTTCTACACATTTACGAGCAACACTAAACTTTTCGCCATAAACCTTTCTTATTTTTTTTATATACTTTTCAAATTTTCCGCTATTTAGATAATCAAAAAGAACTCCTTGATCTAAGAAAGAAGTATGTATATTTCTACAACGTTTCACACTTATCAGCCTATTTATAATTTTTTTATCTGCATAAATCCAACCAATTCTCATACCTGGGAAAAGTATTTTTGAAAAACTACCTATATATATTACCCCATTTCCAGAAGTGTCAAAAGATGAAAGAGGGAATATATGCGAACTTGAATATAATAGTTCTTCATTAAAACCATCCTCAATAATAGGTATGGAGTATTTTTTCATAAGATTGTAGAATTTCAATCTGCTTTCGGGGGGCATTACGCTACCAGTTGGATTATGATATGAAGGTGTAAGATATGCAAATTTTATAGAATTCCCATGTTTCTCTAAAATATTTTCTAGCATATCAAAATCTAATCCATCTTTCCCAATATCAATACCTTGTATATTTATTCCATGTGCTCTCATTATTTTTATAGAAGTATTGTGAGTTGGATTTTCACATAATATCATATCACCGGGCTTTGTAAATGAAGATAGTATAAGGTCAAATGCTTCAGTAAATCCATTTGTAACTAATGTGGTTTTAGATTTAGAAAAAGATCCTTTTTTCTTCATATAATCACCTAAAAAATCTATCAACGGCTTATAACCTTGTGCATATCCATAATTGAGTAATTTATGACTTTCAACGGAAATTCTACTCATAAATGATTTCTTAAACTCATCCATATCAAATAAATCTCCATCAGGTGATATACTTTTAAATGAAATCAAATCAGAACTCCATGGAATTTCATTTTTTACGATATCGAGTTCATTTGCGGTTCTTGAAAATTCATTTTCAAGATTTATCCAATCTATATTCCAATCAGATGAAGTAATCAATTTTTCTGAGCTTACAAATGTTCCTTTTCCATTTACAGAGTATAGAAAGCCGTCAGCCTTTAGTTCGTCATATGCAGCGATAACTGAATTTCTACTGACATCTAGTATTTTTGAAAGCTCTCTTGTGGATGGAAGTTTACTTCCGTTTGGAAGAAGCCCCTTATTAATCAAGGAGCTTAAATAATCTTTAATTTGTATATATATAGGAAGATTGCCTTCCAATTTAAAATCTGAAAAAATCAAATTATCACCCTCAAAAAGTAAATTTATATTTCATAAATTGAAAAATAATTTCTAAAAATTTTATTTTAAAGTAATTATAAAAATTATTAATCTCAATTACTATTATATTATACTTTAGAAAATAAAGTTAGAGAAAATAAAATAGAATGCATAAAAAAATAGGACTGTGCAAAATTGCGCAAGTCCCATTTTTTTAATACTATATAGAATATTATTTTAGAGAGCAAGAAATTAATTTATCTAACAGCTGAGAGTAAGATATTCCTCTAGCTGCAGCACTTCTTGGAATTAAGCTAGTAGCTGTAAGTCCTGGAAGTGTGTTAAGTTCAAGAACGTAAGGAACACCATTGCTTATTATAAAGTCAACTCTAACATAAGCTCTACAGTTGAATGCATCCCAACACATTCTTGAGTATCCATTTAATTTATTCTGAAGTGATTCTTCAAGATAAACAACTTCTTCAACGGCTCCATTATCTGAAGAGTATTTAGCTTCGAAATCAAAGAATTCCTGTTCTGATTTTATAGAAACTGTAGGGAATACTTCACCGTCAAGTATGAATGAAGTACATTCTTCACCTGGTAAATACTGTTCTATCATTACTTCAGTATCTACTTCAAGTCCTTGTCTAACAGCGTCTTCTATCCCTGCTTTTTCTTTTATCATAAAAGTAGCAACACTTGATCCTCCAGAATTTGGTTTAACAAATACTGGATATCCCATTTCTTCTATTCTATCGTAGTCTATTTCTTCTATTGATTTAACTGTAATCCAATCTGCTGTTGGTATTCCAGATGCTTTACATATTTTTTTAGATATATTTTTATCCATACACATTGCACTGCTTAGTGGTCCACATCCAGAATATGGTATATCTCTAGTTTCAAGAACAGACTGAACACATCCATCCTCACCAAATTTTCCGTGAAGTGCTAAGAAAGCAAAATCAACGTCATCTGGTATTTTTGTTATTATATCTGTTTTTTCATCTATTACAACTTTTATTGGTTCATATTTTTCTCTGTCAAGACTTTCAAAAACTCCTGCACCTGATTTTAAAGATATTTCTCTTTCTGATGATATTCCACCCATTATTACTGCTATTTTCTTTTTCAAAGTTATTCACTCCTTCAATCCTATCAAAAATCTATTTATTAAATTAAAGTAATTTCTAAAATGTAAAAATTATTCATCAATCACCTGATTACTATTATATTGTTAAATAATAATATAAAAAAGAACCACAACATCTCAAGTTTAACAAAGTAGTGGTTCTAATTTGTTTTTATATGGAAATATCAAATATAAAAAAGATATAAAATACATAAATAAAAAAATTTGATGTATATTTAACTCTAGTGGTTTGAAAAAGCAAAATTATTCTGATAAAATTTATTGTATACATTATAAAAAATGAGGTGAAATATTTGAGAGCAGAATTAATATCAGTAGGAACAGAATTATTACTTGGAGATATAGTAAATACAAATGCACAGTATATATCAAAAGAATTGGCTGCACTTGGAATAGGAGTATTCCATCAAAGTACAGTTGGAGATAATCCACAGAGATTATTAGAGTGCTTTGATGAAGCTTTAAAAAGAAGTGATTTAGTTATAACAACTGGAGGACTTGGGCCAACTAAAGACGATTTAACTAAAGAAATGGCAGCAGAGTATTTTGGGCAGGAAATGGTGCTTCATGAAGAATCTTGGGAATATATAAAAGAAAGATGTATGAAATTTGCACCAGGTAAACCAATTCCAGAGAATAATAAAAAACAGGCGATGTTCCCAGTAGAAGCTACAGTTCTAAAAAATAACAATGGAACTGCACCAGGAGCTATATTTGAAAAAGATGGAAAAAGAATAATAGTTTTACCTGGACCACCTTGGGAAATGAAAGCTATGTTTAATGAAAGTGTTAGACCATTTTTACAGCAGTTTACAGATAGCATGCTAGTATCTAGAGTACTTAGATTCAACGGAATAGGAGAGTCAGCACTTGAACTTGAAATAGAAGATATATTAGATAACCAGACAAATCCAACAGTTGCACTTTATGCAAAAGAAATGGAAGTGCTTATAAGAATAACCGCTAAAGCAAAAGATGATGAAGAAGCAAAAGAGTTATTAGATGCAAAGGTTGCAGAGATCAGAGAAAGAGTAGGAAAATATATCTATGCAGAAGGTGGAGAAGAATTAGTAGACGGTGACTCTAAAATAGAAGAAACTGTTGCAAAAATGCTTGTAGAAAAGGGATTAACTATTGCTACAGCTGAATCTTGTACAGGTGGTTTAGTTGCTGGAACATTAATAAATTATCCAGGTATATCAGATGTATTTCTTGAAGGTTGTGTAACATATTCTAATGCAGCAAAAGTTAAAAGACTTGGTGTATCTGAAGAAACTCTTGAAAATTATGGAGCAGTAAGTCCACAGACAGCTACAGAAATGGCAGAAGGCATAAGAAAAGGACTTGGAGCAGATATAGGATTATCTACAACTGGTGTTGCAGGACCTGGTGGTGGAACAGATGAAAAACCTGTTGGTCTAGTTTATACTGCAATATCTATAAACGGAGAAACTAAAGTAAGAAAAAATAACTTTAGAGGAGATAGACAGAAAGTAAGACGTAGAGCAGTAAGACAGATACTAATAGATTTAAAAAGTATGCTTGAAGAATTATAAAAATTACTAAAAAATAAAATTTTTTCTAATAATATAATACTATAAAGCAAATTTTTGAGAGAAACTGAAGAAAAGGAAGTAATAAACTATGATAAAATATGTATTTTGTGATTTAGATGGGACTCTTTATCACAATGGGGTTAGTGAAGAGGATGCAAAGGCTGTAAAGAAAATAGAAGAAAGTGGAAGAATTTTCAATATAGCTACAGGAAGAATATTTAGACAGGGATATGAAATGGTAAAAAATGATATATCTCTAAATGGATATTTTATAGCAGAAAATGGATCATATATATACGATAGCGAATTAAATCTAATATTTACTGGAACTTTAAGTGATGATTTAGTAAGAGAAGTAATAAAAGAATACGAAGAAATAAAGAATGTAAAAGAAATGGAAGCTGAAATATACTTCAAATTCGACGGAAATATGCTTGTTCTAAACAATGGAAGTGCATTTAACTCTTATTCTAATGATTTTATAGTAGAGCCAGATTTTGCAAATAGAGAAAGCTTTGACAATAAGATTGGTAATATAGGATTTGCATCTAATAGTCCAGAAGAGCTTGAAGAGATAGAGTCAAAGCTAAAAGAAAAATTAGCAGACAAACTAGATATTTATTTCTCTAGTGAAAATACTATAAACTTAGTACCAAAAGGTGTAGCTAAGAATAAAGCAATAGAATACGTTGTAGAAAAAGAGGGAATAGATCCAAAAGAAGTAGCAACAATAGGAGATTCTCCAAATGATATAAGTATGATTGCTGGATTTGAACATGGATTTGCTATGGCAAATGCAAGAGATGACGTAAAGGCAGCTGCTAAGTACGTTGTAAAAAATGTAGCTGAGGCATTAGAGATAATATCTAAAATAAAATAGTTAAAATAATTATAAAATATAAAGAGTGATAATCTATGTAATATATTAAAGTGATAGATATATCGCTCTTTTTATTTGAACAAATAAAAAGGGAGTCCGTGCTCGACTCCCGAAAAATCATAGTATAAAGATTAGTTTATGCTATCTGTAAAGCTGCAGGCGCATTACTATTAGAAAGGATGCTTCCTAATACAAAATCAGTAACGCTATTGCAAACGTAAGTAGAAAACTTCAGATCGTTTTCTATATAATTTCCATTGCTTTTGTACTGGCTGTAAAGAGTATTGAAGAAAGATTCGAATTCGCCTTCTTTTATATCTCCATCGCCTTTGATTTTTACTAAATCAGTTTCCTTAGCTTTAGCAGCAAGCTCTCTTTCGTATATAACATGTTTATTCATACTGTGTTTGAACTCCCATCTTTCGCTGTGAGCAACACAGAAGAAGTCACATAAGAAGTGGCATATAACACCTAGTTCCTGGCTTAGTCTGCTAGTAGAAAATACTTTTGATAAAGACTCAAGAGTTAAGCTACATAAGTACTTAATCTTTTCTATAATCATATTGAAAGATTCTTCCATATAATGCTTTTTTAATTTATATTTTGAAAACGCATCTGGCTTAACGTTGCCGTACACGAAGTTCTTTTCACTTATTAATACTGCCTTTTTTTCATCCATATTTTCTAACACTGATTTAGCAATCTGAAAGTGTGTGTTCATTAACATATTTTTTCTCTGCACCTCATAAAAAAATTTTCATCTAAAGTATCGAATATCCCAAGTAGAGAAGTTCGTATCACATTAGACTTACACAAAAAATAATTTGTGAGAAGAAATGTCAACTGCATTTCTTTACTAATATAATAGCAGAAAAACTTGCATTTTACAAGGTTATGTAGACAAAAAAGTCATTTTTAGTATCATTTTTTTATGTGCTTTTTTATCAATCTACTAGCTTTTGATTGCGAAATTCCTAAAATTTCAGCTATTTTGTAACTACTTTTATATTTGTTATAATATTCAGAAATAATTTTATTTTCAAAATTACAAATAAGATTATTAAAATCTTGCAAATTATCCTCGTCTATACAAAAATTGATATCGTTTACTTTTGAAAAAGATATCGTATTTTTTTCTTGTGAATCTTCCACAATTTTAGAATCTATATTATTATCTATACTAAATTTATCTGTTTTGTTTTTAATACTATTATCATTACAGCTATCAAAATCAGAAATAAATGAATTATTGTAAACTGATAAATTATCATCCTTGTTAGAATTATTATTTTTTATTGTATATATAATTTTTTCTGGAAGAGAATTTACATCCACATAATCGCTTTTTGATGTAAGGACAATATTTTGCATTATATTTTGTAGTTCTCTAATATTTCCAGGAAAATTATAACTAGCGATAAATTTTATTGCATCATCAGATAAGACTTTGTCCTTCACATCAAATTGTATAGAGTACTTCTTAAAGTAGTACCGAATTAAATTTAATAGATTATCTCCTCTATCTCTAAGAGGTGGCAATTTTATTTCTATTACATTTAATCTATAATATAGGTCTTCTCTAAATGTTCTTTCTTTTACTTTTGCTAGTATATCGGCATTTGTAGCGGATATAATTCTTATATCTACTTTCTTTTGTTTTATTCCACCTACAGGAAGAAAGGTTTTTTCTTGTATTAATTGTAAAAACTTCGCCTGAAGTGGAAGTGGTATATCTCCAATCTCATCTAAAAATAAAGTTCCACCGTTTGCAAGCTCAACAAGTCCCACCTTACCTTTAGAGCTAGCACCAGTGAATGCACCAGATGTGTATCCAAATAGCTCAGATTCTAAAAGTTGTGGAGAGATTGCAGCACAGTTGATAGTTATAAATGGACCGTTTGCTCTATGGCTATGCTGGTGAATAAATTTTGCAAGTGAACTTTTTCCTGTACCAGATTCACCAAGAAGCATAATATTGACATTTGCCTTTGAAACTTGATCAGCAGTTTGCATAATACTCTGCATAACTGGACCATCGCTTATAATATTATCCTCGTATTTTAATGTAGTTCTATAGAATGTTTCTACCTCTGATTTATACTTGTTCATTTCTTTTTCTGTGGTTTGCAGTTTTGTTTTTATTTTGTTTAATTCTGTTATATCTCTTACATTTTCAACAACGTATTCAATTTCTCCATTGTCGGAAAAAACTGGTGTAGCTGTTATTAGTAAATTTTTTCCAGTATGAGTTTCTTGTTCTACTGTAATCTGATTCTTACTCTGTATAACAAGGGGAATAGGGCTCTTTGTAGCATATCCGTGATTTTCTAGGTATTCTACATTTTTTCCAATCATTTCTGATTTTGAAATTCCGTAGTTTTCTTCAAATGATTTATTACAAAATATAATCACACCATTTTTATCAGAAACACAAATTTCATCGTGTGAAGCTTCAATAATCTTTTGATAGAAATCTTTACTGTACTTCATAACATCCTCCTAAACTATAATTTATAAGTCAAATATAACTTAAATATCATGTTTAAACAATATTAAATTTTCTTACATTCAAAAATAAGTTAAAAAAGACTTAAAAATAAGTCTAAAGTGAATTAAATAAAAATTTAGATGATAAATAAGTCAAATATAACTCATAAATGCTTATAAAAAATATACATAAACGATAAGAATATATATAGTTAAAAATTAATATTGATAAAAAATTAAAATGACGATAATAAAAAAATTGTACATCTTGCAAACGCTAACTTCTATAAAATAAAAAGTATAAAAATAAATTTGATAAATAAATGGCATATATTTTGCTTATTAAATATTATGTAATAAATAAAATTGGGGGAGGTAAGGATATGAAAAAAGGTGTAAATTCATACGCATTTATAGCAATGGCTGGGATCTTGTGGTCTACACTAGGATTATTTGGAAATATACTTATGGAAAGAGGTTTGTCATCAGAGCAGGTTGCATTTACTAGATTGTTTATAGGATTTATAGTGTTATCGTTATATTCGCTAATAAGAAGACCAGAAGTTTTAAAGATAAATTTAAAAGGTCTTTTATATTGTGGAGCAATAGGAATAATATGTCAGGGGCTTTTTAATAAATGTTATTTTAAAGCAGTAGAAGTGACTGGTGTTTCAATAGCTGCAGTTCTTTTATATACTTCACCACTGTTTTTAGCGGTATTTTCAAAAATAGTTTATAAAGAAAAAATGACTAGAGCTAAGATAATTTCTCTAATTTTATGCTGTATTGGAGCAATAATGGCTGTTACAGGTGGAGTTCTTGATTTAGAAGGAATAAATACATATGGAATTATAATGGGAATAATGGCAGCAATAACTTATGCATTAATGCCAATAATAAGTAAAAATGCATTAAAAGAATTTTCAAGCGAAACAATTTTAATATACGGGTTCTTATTTGGAGCTATGTTTATGATACCTTCAGCAAAACCTGTTGAAATGATGGGATTTGTTACAAATATGAATGTACTTCCATATATGATATTACTGGGAGTATTTCCAGCTGCTATGGCTTATATATTCTATGCTGAGGGAATTGCTAGAGGATGCGAGCTTTCAATCGTAGGTGTTGTAGCATCAGTTGAGCTTATAGCTGCATCTATAATAGGATGGACTGTAGTAGGTGAAGTATTTACTATAGGAAAGGCAATAGGAGTTGCAATAATGTTTGTATCAGCATTTACAGCGGTTGCTGGAAATAAAGAAGTTGAAACAGAATCTGTTGAAGAAATGGAAGCAGAGGCATATGTTGGATAGAATTATTAGAGTTTTATATTTATAAATCCAATTTTTAAAGATAGGGATTTTATAGGGAGCTTAAAGGCTGTTGCATTTATGAGGGAGAGATGTAGCAGTCTTTTTTTAGAATATTTATAGAAAAAGTTAAGAATTCCTCAAGAATAAGAAGGTATAATAAGAGCATATATCAAATATATATATTAACGAAACAAATTAAAGTAATATTAAAATTAAAAATTATTTGATTTGTATCTTATAGATAAGAGGGGTTTTATTATGCAACACATTCAAAATTTATTATATATAGCACAAGATAATTTAATATTATCTATAGTTGCAGGGCTTTTTAGTGCATTTATAGAAAGTTTTATACCTGCACTTCCACTAGTTGCAATAGTTTCAGCTAATGCAGCAATACATGGTATGTTAAAAGGACTTATTATATCTTGGATTGGATCAGGGCTTGGAACAATAGCATTGTTCTTGGTAGTTTCAAGGTTTAGAAATATTAGAGTTTTAAGATGGCTTTTAAAGAATAATAAAGTAGATTCGGTAATAGAATGGGTAGATAAAAAAGGATTTAGTATTTTATTCTTAGCTTATGCGTGTCCATTTATGCCTAGTTGCCGGGCCACTTTAGCATCTGCACTTTGTGGCAAGAAAAAATTAATAGACTTTATACCACCTATGTTGGCTGGTAAGTTTGTAATGTTTATAATAATAAGTTATATTTCTGAAGATATAACTGGATTTATACATAGTCCAATAAAAATAGGATTATTTATAGGGTTAACTTTAGTTTCATGGATAATAGGTAAGAGATTTAACAAGAAGCTAGAACAGCATGAAGAAGAAATAGAAGCTAGTATAGTTAAGATAGAAGAAAGTACTAAAAAAATCAAACATATTCAGGAAGCAAAGAGAGAACATAAAAAAGAAATAAAAGAAGAAAAGAAAGAACAGAAAAAGGAAAAAAGAAATCTAAAAAAACAACAAAAGAAGAGATTTGTAAATATAACAATCGATAAGTCAAATAAAAAGTACAGAAAAAAGAAAGAAGATGAACAAGAATAAATTACATATAATCTACTAGTAAAGTTCACTTTTTTTAGAGATTTGTTGTATAATCTAATAAGTAGAAATTTTTAGTTAGAAGGAGAAATTTTTTAAGATGAAGGAAATACTTAAAGGTCAGAAAGTTGAACTTACAAGAGATATACCAGAATTAGAAAATGTTTTGGTTGAATTTGATTATAGAGTAAATAATTATTTAAAGAAAGATGATTTTGAAATGGGTACAGCTGTTTTCTTAACTGATGGTAGCGGAACTATGACTAGCTACGAAGATTTTATCTACAGTGAAAATAGAGAGCATCCATCTGAATCAGTTAAGTTAAATGAAAGAGAGGACAAAGTTTATATAACTATGTCTAAAATACCTAATAAAATAAGAAAGATAGCATTTGCGCTTACATTAACTGAATACGGTGAAGTAGCTAGATACTACGATAGATTTGACTACTTATCTATGAGAATAATAGATTTAGATCGGGAAGAAGTGATATACGATTACCAGATAAATGATAGTGTAGGTCAGAATACGGAGATAGTATTTGGGGAAATGTATAGACATAATGGTGAATGGAAGTTCAATGTAAATACAGACTACTTAGACGGAGGTCTTTTAAGTCTAGGGAAGAAATTTGGTCTAGGAATTTAATATTTTAGTTGTACTATTTATCAGTATTATCCAAGGAGGCGATAATTTATGAAAGGAATTGCGCTAGAGGGTGGTTCATCGAAGGGAGCATATCATTTAGGTGTACTCAAAGCACTTTTTGAAAGAGGTTATAAATTTAAAGGAGTTGTAGGTACGTCTATAGGTGCGTTTAATGCAGCTATGATAGCTCAGGGAGATTTTGATATTTGTTACAATATGTGGAAGAATATGCAGCCAGAGACTCTGTTCAATGTAGATAATCAATTTATGGAAAATTTAATAGATAAAAACATAGATAGGAGTATGTTGGAATATGCATCTGAAGAAGCAAAAAATGTAATAAGGAACAAAGGAATTGATACAGCTAAACTTAGAAAAATACTAGATACATATATAGATGAGGACAAAATTCGTAAATCTGATATAGATTTTGG
The DNA here is from genome assembly GCF_008151785.1 of Peptacetobacter hiranonis. Lineage (GTDB taxonomy): Bacteria > Bacillota > Clostridia > Peptostreptococcales > Peptostreptococcaceae > Peptacetobacter > Peptacetobacter hiranonis. The sequence continues at coordinate 1,688,076 of NZ_CP036523.1, read as the reverse complement.
ACTTGTTACTGTAGAATTTGATGGCTTAAAACCAATACCAGTAGAAATATTTAAAGAAGATATTCCAAAAGGCAAAATAAAGGATTATATAATGGCGAGTGCAAATCTACCAGTTTTTAAAAGTGAAGATATAGATGGTAAGATGTTTATAGATGGTGGATTTTACGATAATTGCCCACTTAGACTTTTAGAAAGTAAGGGATATGACGATTTAATAGCTGTTAGAGTTTCACCAAATAGAAAGCTTAGAGAACCTATAAATGAATCTACAAAATTTATAGAAATCAAGCCATCTGAGCCACTTGGAAGAGGGTTAATTTTCAGTAATGAAACTATAAGAATAAATATGCTTCGAGGGTATTTTGACCGGATTAAAAAAATTGAAGGTCTAAAAGGCGAGAAATACTATATTACTGGAATAACAGATGATGAGTTTATGAAAAGACTTATATCTTATCCAAATGAAAAGATACTTCCTTATGCAGAAAGTAGGGGTGTAGTTGGAAAAGATCCTAAAAGAATTCTTTTTGAAGACTTAATTCCGGAGACTGCAGAAGCTTTAAAAATGGGTAAAGAATCAACTTATCAAGAAATTTTTATAGGTCTTCTTGAAGAGATAGCAGAAAGTAAAAAGATTAAAAAATTTAAAATATATTCATTGGATGAATTTATAAGTTGTATAAATAATGCTGAAGATGAAGACTCAACTAATTCAAAATTATTGGAGCTTAAAAAGACTGCTCTTAGACTTGCAAAACCAATAGAAAAGGTGACGCCTATAACATTTAAGGAAAGCATTTTAAAAGAATTTGAAGAGAATATGCTCGATGATATAGGGTATCATGTAAGTCGGCTAGAAAGTTATGAAAAAAGTGAAGATAGAGATGATGATGGTTGGGATTAAGTAAATATTTATTTATAGATAAAAATAATTAAATATTTATAATTAAAAAATTTGACAGTTTGAAAAAAATCTTATATTATAAGAGTGACAATCAAATATGTTCGGATGAGGACTGCATTAGAGACTTTTTAAATGAAGCGCCGAAGAAGCAAAACAGAAATTTCATCTTGTTTCTGTGGAAACTGACAGGCAAAAGGAGGGCAGTCTGACGATACTTTGGAGAGAGTGATTTAATTCACCGCCTACGAGGATATAACCAACTGGCAAAAGGACAGAGATATAGATGCACTTATTTGTGTATCTGTATCTCTTTTTATATTTTTGTAAGGTTGGTATTTTTTATGCCTATTTATAATAAAAAGAGAAATCCATATTTGTGTAAGATGCAAGACTATATACAAAAGGGAGAGAAAAAGATATGAGAATGTTATTAGTAGGTGCCGGAGCAGTCGGTGAATCAATTTTAAGGATATTAAAAGAAAGAGATAAGAATAGCGATTGGCTAGAGCTTGTAGTTGTTTCTGACTATGATTTAGATAGAGCTAAAGAGGTTTGTGATAATCTAGGAGATTATGATAGATTTAAGCCTGAATTTGTAAATGCAAAATCAAAAGAAAGTATGAAAGAACTTGTAAAAAAATATAACTTAGATTTTGTTATGGATGCAACAGCTCCATTTTTAAGCAATTATATATTTGATGCAGCATTTGAGGCGGGAGTAAACTACGGAAATATGGGAACTTGGTCTGTTCCAATGGAAAACCCTGCATTTGGTCTAGGTATAGAAAATAGTTATACAGAGCCAATGACAAAGTATAATTTTGATAGACACGAAAAATGGGCAGAAAATGGACAGTTAGCTTGTATATGCATGGGAATAGATCCAGGAGTTGTAAATGTATTTGCAAAATACGCGGCAACAGAATTATTTGATGAAATAAAAGAAATACATGTAAAAGACGGTGGAAATCTTCAGATACCTTCTGCGGATAAAGATGATATTACTTTTGGATTTAATGTATGGACAGTTTTAGATGAATGTATGAATCCTAATGTTGAATGGGATAAAAATAATGGTGGATTTATAGTAGAAGATGCTTTTGCTGGAGAAGAAAAATTTGATATGCCAGAAGTTGGAGAAAATACTCTAGTAAAAATAGAGCACGAAGAAACTGTTACAATGCCTAGATACCTTGAACAGTACGGACTAGAAAGAGTTACATATAAAATATCTCTTGACGAAAATCTTATGAATGCGTTAAAAGTTATAGATAAATTAGGACTTAGAGGAACAAAACCCGTAGAAGTAGGTGGAGTAAAAGTTTGTCCTAGAGATGTTGTAGCCGCATGTGCTCCACAGCCTAAAGATATAGGAAATGAAATGGTTGGAGAAATGTGTGTAGGAATACATTGTAAAGGAATAAAAGACGGTAAAGAAAAAGAAATAATGATGTATCAGACATTCGACAATCAGGAATCTATGAAAGATTGGGGAATGCAGGCAGTAGTTGCTCAGACCGGATTTGGAGCAGCAATAGCAATAGAGCTTATAGGTAGAGGAATATGGACAGGAGAAGGTGTATATTCTCCAGAATATTTTGATCCAATGCCATACCTAAACATAATGGATGAAGCCGGATTTGATTATAAAATAAAAGAAATGTAAGTATAAAAAATAAATGTAAATATAAAAAAATGGCTGTTGCAAAGTACGCAACAGCTATTTTTTTACTCATCTTCTTTGTCAGGCATCCAAGATGTTTTAAATCTTCTTTTGTTTTTACACATCATATAATCTGTTCTACTCACTAAATCAAATATAGATTTATCATAACCAAATTTATAAGAGTCATATCCTAAAGAAGTAATCATTTTAATATCGTGAAGCTTATTATATGAAGAAACTACAGACTCGAATAACTCTATATATCTTTCAACTTTTTCTTTAGGCTCGTTTTTAATAAGGACTATAAACTCATCTCCGCCGATTCTAAAGCAGTTTCCTATGTCTTCAAAAGTATCCTCTATACTATCAGCTAAATTCTGTATTAATTTATCTCCATGAGAATAGCCAAAATTATTATTTACGTATTTAATATCTGACAAATCTATAGAAATAGCCCAATATGAATTAAAATCGTTTATATTTTTATCATCTTCTTTTAACTGCTTTTCAAAAGACTGTCTATTTTTCATAGATGTAAGTATATCTTTATATACTAGTTTTTCTCTCATATATTTCAATGTTTCATTTCTGTATTCTTTTACAAAATTATCAATAAGGGCAACGGTAGCCACTATTGAGAATATTAAAATTCCTAAAATTATTATCTCTATACTTTCACCCAAAGCACCGCCTATTATGCTAAGTATAAGTATTAAATTAGCTGAAGAAAAAATAGGGGTGATACTTTTTTCTCTATATATATTCGCAGCTAAAAATGTAGTAAGCAGTAAACCAATAAAAAGTATTATATAAATAACAGTATCCGAATGTTCTACTGGGAAAATAGATACATTATCTAATAAAAATACTGCAATAGTAGCGACAACTGCCAATCTAGTAACTAGATTTATAAAATGGAAATACTTACTATTGCAATATGTTTGATAAAGCTTTAATAGAGGAATTATAGATAATCCCAAAAATAAAAATCCATAGCTTGTATCAGGATATCTAGATGAAAACAACGGAATTGCTATCATAGAATCAAACAATCCTAGATATAAAAAATCCATAGAACTTACTTCATTCATATACCTATCTAAAAGTGAAAACATAAAAATTGTAAATAATCCGTATAAAAAAAGCATATAATTTGTGTTTAATATCAACTTTTGGCTTGTCAAAATTAAATCCCCTACCATAAAAAACACCTCTTGCAAATCATTTTGTTAAGACAATTATATCATATAAAGATTCTTAAAAATTTTTTTTCAAAAAAATAGATATTTTTTAAAAAGCAAACTGAATCCATTGAAATAACTAGGTTTACTAAAATTAAAAAGTTTAGTTTTTAGATAAATAAAAGTTAGTGTTAGAGATAAACTTTCACAAAAACTTGCTTTGACATTCATTTAAAAAAGGACTATGATAGGTTTAACGAAAGAGGAAGAAGCGAGGTGATATGGATGCTAGAAATAAATAGTTCATCAAAAGTAGATGTGGATCAAAAATATACAGAGAGTAGAAACCTCGTACCTAAAAAGGATAAATATTCAAACATTTGTCTAAAGAATTTTATCAAGGTTGTTGAAGGATCTTATACTAAAAAGGATTTAATACCACTTATGCTTATAGAATCTATGGATAGAGAAAATAAGATAAGGATGACTTTAGATGAAATGGCAGAAATCTTTGATTATCCTAAGACATCTCTTTCGACCTTGTTTACAAAACTAAAGAAAAGAGACTTTATTCAGAGGGTAAGAAATGGGGAGTATATGATAAACCCAGCGATTTCTTATAAGGGCAGCAAACCTGAAAGAGATCAGCTGATGGAGGAGTACAATTCCTTATCCAAGAAAAAATACAAATAGGAAGAAGGGATTTAAATGCTGAAGCTAGATAGAAATATACTCCAGTGGTTTGATTCCTTTTTTGAAGAACAGAGAACTTCTCTTCAAAAAAGTAACTTTATCTGTAAACTATATAGATTTGAAGATAAAGGCAGACAAAAGACAGCTCTTACTTTAGAAAAGGATAATCCAAAGTACTGGAAAATATACTTTGAAATGCCACAAGAGTTGGCAGTTAAACTTGAAAAAAATGTACATCCAATTTTTAGAGAGTATATATATGAGCAATTATCTATATACAACAATAATAGAATGTACAACTTTATAAACTCTAATCTAATAGGAGTATTTAATAACGTAGCATTTTATAGTTATGACCAAAATTCTGGTGTATATACTATGAATTTTAGAAACTCATTCTTAGAAAAGTGCAATAATCTTATGGTTGGAGAGGATAGACAGATTGATACAAACTTATATTTAAACGCCTCTTCAAATGATTTATTTAGATTTTTCAATGAGGACAAGAGTTTTGTAATGAATTTAAGATTTGACACTACTAGGGGAGAAAATCTTCTAGATAGTTTAATAGATTTGAGAAAATCTATAATAATAAATGATAGAGCATAAAAATGGAGGGATAGATTATGGACGTAGAAAAAATGACAGTAAGAGTACAGAAGAGTCTGAATGAAGCTTTCCAGGAGGCTGTCAGACACAACAACCAGCAAGTTGATACAATACATTTATTTTCAGCACTAATGAATCAGGAAGATGGATTAATTCCTAATATAATAGAAAAAATGGGAATATCTCCAGATTCAGTTAGAAGATCTGTAGAAAATGAATTAGATAGAATACCTAAAGTTTATGGTGAAGGAGCTCAATCTCAGGGGGTTACAGCTACTAGAAGAATAAACGAGGTACTTTTAAAAGCAGAAGAAATTTCAAAGGACTTCAAAGATTCATATATAAGTGTTGAACATGTTATGCTTGCTATAATTGAGCTTGAAAAAAATACAGCTACAGGCAAGATATTAAAAGATTTTGGTATAACTAAAGACGCATTCTTAGGTGTACTTCATCAGGTAAGGGGAAATCAGAGAGTAGATACTCAAGATCCAGAAGGCACATACGATGCACTAGCAAAATATGGTACAAACTTAGTAGAATTAGCTAAAAAGAATAAACTAGACCCTGTAATTGGTAGGGATGACGAAATAAGACGTGTTATAAGAATATTATCAAGAAGAACTAAAAACAACCCAGTTTTAATAGGTGAACCTGGTGTTGGTAAAACTGCAATAGTTGAAGGATTGGCAGAAAGAATAGTTAGAGGAGATGTTCCTGAAGGTCTAAAAGACAAAATAATATTCTCTCTTGATATGGGTGCATTAATAGCAGGTGCAAAATACAGAGGAGAATTTGAAGAAAGATTAAAAGCAGTTCTTAAAGAAGTTCAGGGATCTGATGGTAAGATAATATTATTCATAGATGAAATCCACAATATAGTTGGAGCAGGTAAAACAGAAGGCTCTATGGATGCAGGTAACTTAATAAAACCAATGCTTGCAAGAGGAGAATTAAACTGTATAGGTGCTACAACATTTGATGAATATAGAAAATATATAGAAAAAGATAAAGCACTAGAAAGAAGATTCCAGACAGTAATAGCAGAAGAACCTAGTGTTGAAGATACAATATCAATACTAAGAGGATTAAAAGAAAGATTTGAAATCCATCATGGTATAAGAATCCACGATAATGCAATAGTTGCAGCAGCAAAATTGTCTGATAGATATATAAGCGATAGATACTTACCAGATAAAGCTATAGATTTAATAGATGAAGCTAGTGCAATGATAAGAAGTGAAATAGACTCTCTTCCAACAGAACTAGACTCAATAAGAAGAAAATTATTTACATTAGAAACTGAAAGAGAAGCACTTCTAAAAGAAGATGACGATAAGAGTAAGGCAAGATTAATAGATATACAGAGAGAAATAGCTGAATTAAAATCTATGAATGATGAAATGACAGCTAAATACGATAAAGAAAAATCTTATATAACAGAAATTAAAAACTTAAAATCTCAGTTAGATGATGCTAGAGGTAGAGTAGAAAAATACGAAAGAGAATACGACTACAATAAAGCCGCTGAAGTTAAATATAGTGAAATACCTCACTTAGAAGAAGCGATTAAAGAAAAAGAAGAACGGATGAAAAATGCATCTGAAACACCACTTCTAAAAGAAGATGTAACAGAAGATGAAATATCAGAAATAGTATCAAAATGGACTGGTATACCAGTTACAAAACTTCTTGAAGGAGAAAGAGAAAAACTTCTTAAACTAGAAGATGAACTACATAAGAGAGTAATAGGTCAGGATAAGGCTGTTACAGCAGTATCTGATGCTGTAATAAGAGCAAGAGCTGGACTAAAAGATGAAAACAAACCAATAGGATCATTCATATTCTTAGGACCTACAGGTGTTGGTAAAACAGAACTTGCAAAAACATTAGCTAGAAACTTATTCGACAGTGAGGACAATATAATCAGAATAGATATGTCTGAATACATGGAAAAACACTCAGTATCTAGATTAGTTGGTCCACCTCCAGGATATGTAGGATATGAAGAAGGAGGACAGCTAACTGAAGCTGTAAGAAGAAAACCATACTCAGTTATACTATTCGATGAAATAGAAAAAGCTCATGAAGATGTATTTAATATATTCTTACAGATATTAGATGACGGTAGACTTACAGACAACAAAGGTAAAACAGTTGACTTCAAAAATACTATAATCATAATGACATCTAATATAGGTAGCCAGTACTTACTTGAATCAGGTGGAAACATAACTGAAGAAGTAAACGACGTTGTAATGAGTGAAATGAAACACAGATTTAAACCAGAATTCCTAAACAGAGTAGATGATATTATAATGTTTACTCCTCTAAATAGAGAAGAAATAAAACAGATAATAGATATATTCATGCAGGGATTAAGAAATAGATTAGCAGATAGAGAAATAAAAATAGAACTTACTGATGCAGCTAAGGAAGTAATGATAAATGAAGGTTATGACCCAGTATATGGAGCTAGACCACTAAAGAGATACATCAGTGGTACATTAGAAACTATGCTTGCTAAGAAACTTATCTCAGGTGAAATATACAATGGATCTACTGTTGTAATAGATGGATCTGGAGATAATATAAATATAACAGTTAAATAAGTGTACCCTGTTTTCTAAAGCTTTTAGATTTAATCTAACAAGCTAGGAAAATTAAATTAGATATATTGTGTAGCCCTACCAAAATGCTGCTGTAAAGATGTTATGATAGATATCTTGCAGCAGCATTTTTATTGTAAAAAACTAATATAAAAAAAATAATATATAAAAATAAATAGATAACTTTGAAAAAAATTGCAAATAATGTTAAAATGAAAAACACAAGAAAACGTTTCTTAAAAATGATTGGTTGTCCTCGTAATACAATCAATTATAAAAAATAATAATCTGCGTGTAGAATGGGACCCTTAGAAGACCCATTCTTTTTTTGTAAAAAAAATTTAACAAAATTATTATATACTTGCAAATCTTTTATAAAATAATAAAAAATAAAATAAAATTTGGAGAATTTAAAAATTGCGGAGAAATTGAAATTTCAATAGATTGAATAAAGAAGAAAAAATTCATATGATGTTAATTTTCTGAAAACAGAAAAAACTGTGAAAAAATGTATTGACAAACTTTCTAAAAAATTATATAGTATTAATCAAGATAGATGAACACAAAACATCAAATAGAAAAAATAAATAAGTAACGTCTTATCAAGAGAGGTGGAGGGACTGGCCCTGTGAAACCCGGCAACCGGTATATTTCAATATATACAGCGGTGCTAAATCCTGCAACTAGTAATAATCAGTTGATAGATGAGTATAAATCCGTACAGTAATGCCCGAGTTTTATACTCGGGCATTTTTTAATTTAATTGATGAGATGGAAGTAAGGAAAGGAAGGAAGATAATATGATTTCAGTAAAGAATGTTAACAAATTCTTTGGGGAAAAGCAAGTTCTGAAAGATGTGAATATTGAGATAAATGAAGGTGAGATTTTCGGAATTATAGGACACAGTGGTGCAGGAAAATCTACAATACTAAGATGTATGAATGGACTTGAACCTTATCAAGAAGGTAGCGTAAAAGTAGATGGTAAAGAGGTTAAAGACCTTAACGAAAAAGAAATGAGAGAGCTAAGAAAAGATTTAGGAATGATATTCCAGCATTTCTCATTACTAGAAAGAAAAACAGTATTTGAAAATGTAGCACTTCCTCTAGAATGCTTCGGATACTCAAAAGCAGAAAAAGAAAAAAGAGTAATGGAGCTTTTAGATTTAGTAGGATTAAAGGAAAGAAGAAATGATAAACCTAGAAACTTATCAGGAGGTCAGAAACAGAGAGTTGCAATAGCAAGAGCATTAGCACTTAATCCAAAAGTTTTACTTTGTGATGAAGCAACATCAGCACTTGACCCAAATACAACTAAATCAATCCTTACTTTAATAGAAGACATAAATAAAAAGATGGGAATAACAGTAGTTGTTGTAACTCATCAGATGGAAGTTATAAAACAGATATGTGGAAGAATAGCAATAATGGAAAATGGACAGGTATTAGAAGTAGGAGAAACAGAAGAAATATTCCTAAAAAATACAGCAGGTCTTAGAAAATTACTTGGTGAAGAAAATATAGTTCTTCCAGAGGGAACAAATGTAAAAATACTATTCCCTAAAGACATATCAAACGATTCAATAATAACAAGCATGGCTAGAGAATTAGACATAGACGTATCTATAGTATTTGGTAGACTTGAAAAATTCAAAGACGATGTACTTGGATCTTTAATAATAAATGTACCAGATAAAAATGGAGAAGCGGTTAAAAAATTCTTAACCGATAAAGATATAAGATGGGAGGAAATAGAAAATGTCAATTAGCGATTTCTTAAGTAAATTATTCCTTGGAGCATTAGGGGAAACAATATACATGACATTGGTTCCTACAGTATTAGCAACAATCATAGGATTTGTGATGGCAGTTATACTAGTACTTACAAAACCAAACGGGTTAAGCCCAAACAAAACAGTAAATTCAATAGTGGGATTCATAGTAAATATTTTAAGAAGTTTCCCATTCATTATATTAATGATAGCAATGATACCTTTAACTAGAATAATAGTAGGAACAAGTATAGGTGAAACAGCAGCAATAGTTCCAATAACAGTAGGTTCAGCACCATTTATAGCAAGAGTAATTGAAAGTGCATTAAATGAAGTTGATGAAGGACTTATAGAAGCAGCGAGATCATTTGGAGCAACAAAATCACAGATAATATGGAAGGTTATGGTAAAAGAAGCAATGCCTTCAATAATATCAGGTATAACACTTTCAATAATATCAATACTTGGATGTACAGCAATGGCAGGAGCTGTTGGAGCTGGCGGATTTGGTAAAGTAGCTATAGTTTATGGATACCAGAGCTTTGATGATAACGTAATGTTATACACAGTAGTAGCACTTGCAATATTAGTACAGATAATACAGTCATTAGGAAATGTAATATACAAAAAACTAAAATAATAAAAACATAAAAATATAATAAAACTAGGATAAATAGATTTAAAATATAGAAAAAATAAAATTTAAAGCAATAGCCTATAACTCGAGGTATTCGAGATTATAAAAAATCCTTAGGTAGCTGCAGAACCTAAGGATATACATCAAACTGAAAATAATCAGTAATTATAAAAATCATAAGGTAAAGAACTACAAATTTAGGAGGACAAAACAATGAAATTAAAAAAATTATTATCAGTAGCAATAGCATCAGTAATAGCATTATCAGTAGTAGGATGTGGATCAAAATCGGCAGAAGACGATAAAAAAATAGTAGTAGGAGCAACAGCTAACCCACATGCAGTAATTCTTAATGAAGCAGTAAAACCATTACTTGAAAAAGAAGGATATGAATTAGAAGTACAGGAATTCAGTGATTATGTACTACCTAACACAGCACTTGATGAAGGATCATTAGACGCTAACTACTTCCAGCATATACCATACTTAGAAGAAACAGTTAAAGAAAAAGGATACAAATTAACTTACACATCAAAAGTTCATATAGAACCAATGGGTGTATACTCAAATGATTTAAAAGATTTAGCTAGCTTACCTAATGGAGCAAAAGTAGCTATACCTAATGACCCAACAAATGGATCAAGAGCATTAGAATTATTAGCTAAAAATGGAATAATCAAACTAGCGGACAAAGAATTAGTTACAAAAGTAGATATAACAGAAAATCCTAAAAATATAGAAGTAATAGATATGAATGCAGAACAGTTACCAACAGCTTTAGCAGATGTAGATATAGCAGTTATAAACTCTAACTACGCTTTAGAAGCAGATCTTAACCCAACTAAAGATTCTATAGCATTAGAAGAATCAGATTCTCCATACGTTAATATATTAGCTTGTAGAGAAGACAATAAAGATAGTGAAAAAATAAAAGCATTATCAGCAGCTTTAAATAGTGAAGAAGTTAAAACATTCATAGAAGAAAAATTCAACGGAGCTATAATACCAGCTTTCTAAACCAGATTAAACCATAAAGATTTTGTAAAACTAAAAAATTAATACTAAATAATTAAGCCCTACAGATAATAAAAATTATTTTAAATCTGTAGGGTTTTCTTTCTATAAAGAAAAGTTATTAAAAATTTTAATGATACTAATAAAAAAATAAACTTTATATTATAGTTAATTTTTGATTAAGAAAATAATATTCATAATAATAAAAGAGAAAACATTTTTTAAACTGATAAAATAAAAAAATATACCCTAAAATATAAAAAATTGAATGTATACAAAAATTATTTGCATAATAGATTGTTTTTTATCAGAAAAAAATATACAATAAAAGTATAAAGAAAAATTCTTGAATAAATGAAGCACAAAAGAATTTTCTAAATTTTTTGTCTACATAAAAATATGTGGATAGGATAGTATATAAAAAATAAATCTGTAGGGGTGAGCTTAATGAATAAAAATATAGGTGCTAAAATAAAAAGACTCAGAACACAGAAACAGATGACTCTTAAAGATATGAGCGAAAAAACGAATCTATCAATAGGATTTTTATCGCAGTTAGAAAGAGGTCTTACAAGTGTAGCTACAGACTCACTTGAAAAAATTGCTGATGTATTAGAAGTAGATTTAACTTATTTCTTTATGAAACCAAAAGAACATAAAAAAACTGTTATAAGAAGTTATGAAAAAGAAGTCTTTGAGATAACAGATGGTAAGTATATAAATTATCATCTATCTTCTAATCTAACTGATAAAATAATGTTTCCAAAATTAATAGAGATACTTCCTGGAACTGCAGAAAGCGATGGATTTAATTATTCGGGAGAAGAATTTATATATGTTCTAGAAGGTATATTAACTCTAAATATGGCTGAATCAGAGGTAGACCTATATCCAGGAGATTCAATACATTATTCATATAAGAATAAAGTGATGTTAAAGAATGGAGAAGATAGTAAGATAGTAAATCAAAATCATTCTCTTTTAAATAAGACTAATAAGGTGACAAAAGTAATCATAGTAAGTGTCCCAAATCCTTACTTTGAAGAAGAAAAGAATAAATAAGCATAAAAAATGACTGTTGCAATAATAACTTGTGGCAGTCTTTTTTTATGCTTATTTATTGAAAAATATTATCAACTAATACTAAAAGTTATTGCGAAATAATTTCAATAGTGATAAAATAATAATGTCATAAATGATATTAAATATCAATAACTATTAAATATCATTTATAAAAAAGAGAAAGGAATTAAAAAATAATATGTTGAGTACGACACTATCAATAATAGCCACGATAATATTTATCGGGTTGATGGCGATATATCCACTAAGTAAGATAAAGTTATCTAATTCTAAAAAGGAGAGAATAAAGAACAGAATATACTGCCAGCTAAAGAAAAATCACAGTATCTTGGCAATTATATTTTTAATATTATCTCTAATTCATGGAATTGTTGCTATAAAAAATGGAGCTACAGAAGGGATGATGTCTGGAAAAATAGCTTGGATGTTTATACTGATGATGTCAATTTTAATAATATTTAGAAAAATTAATAAAGAAAAATGGGCAATTTTACACAGATTATTGGCTGGTGTATCGGCTATTTTAATAATAATACACATAGGAGGAGTTTTGATATGAAAATAGTATATGTTGTTTTGGGGTTTGTGGCGATGATTATAGGATCTATAGGAATTGTACTTCCGGTACTTCCTACGACACCATTTTTACTTGTTGCAGCAGTTTGCTTTGCAAAAGGAAGCAAAAAACTAGATGCTTGGTTTAAGAAAACAAAGCTTTATAAAAATCATCTTGAGGACTTTGTAAATAATAGAGAGATGAAAATGAATACAAAGGTTTATATATTAGCTTTTGCATCTATATTGCTTTTAGGAGCATTCTTTTCAATGAACAATATATACGGAAGAATGACAATCTTAGCTCTTATAGCATTTAAGTATTATTACTTTATATTCAAGGTTAAAACAATTAGGGCATAATTAAAATTTAAAGCATGATAAAGGTTAGGTTGATAGGAGATTTAAAGATATGATGATAAATAAAAGACTTATAAATGAAATGGGGGATACTAAAAAATACATAAAACTACAGGTATTTTTACAGTGGATAGCACTATTATGTAATATAGTCATGGTGTTTACACTGACTAGCCTACTTCAAAAGGCTATAAATGGAGGAGCAGAAACAGGGGAAATAATAAAAACAGCTATTATATCTATTGTAGTTATGGCGATAAGACATATTGTTATGTATAAAGAATCAGTATGTTCAGGTGAGTCAAGTAAGGTAGTAAAGAGCAAGCTAAGACATATGATTTATGAAAAACTATTAAAAATAGGAGATAAATATCAAGATAAATTCTCTACATCAGAAATACTACAAGTATCTGCGGAGGGTGTTGAGCAGCTAGAAATATACTTTAGTAAATATTTACCACAGTTATTTTACAGTTTATTAGCACCGATGACATTATTTGTACTTGTATCATTTATGAGCTTAAAGACAGCATTTGTACTGTTTATATGCGTTCCACTTATACCAATATCAATAATACGGATACAGAAATTTGCAAAGAAATTACTTGCAAAATATTGGGGAAGCTATGTTCAGCTTGGAGATCATTTTCTAGATAATATGCAGGGACTTACAACATTGAAGGTATATCAGAGCGATGAATTCAAAAATGAAGAAATGAATGTAGACGCAGAAAACTTTAGAAGAATAACAATGAAGGTCCTTACAATGCAGCTAAACTCAGTTACATTGATGGACTTAATTGCATACGGAGGAAGTGCGCTAGGGGTTGTATTTGCAAGTTTAGAATTTGCACAGGGAAATATAGATTTCTCTCAGGCACTTGCGATAATACTTTTATCTGCTGAGTTCTTTATACCACTTAGATTACTTGGATCATTCTTCCACATAGCTATGAATGGTATGGCTGCAAGTGAAAAAATGTTTAGACTTATAGATATGGAAGAAGATTCAAACGTAGAAAAAGAATATTCTAATAATGTAAAAGAAGTATCTGTGGATAAAAATACAGAAGATAAAACATATATATCAGGAGAAAATATAGAATTTGGATATGAAGAAGGTAAAAATGTTATAAAGGGAATATCATTTGAAATACCTAAAAATTCATTTGTATCTATTGTAGGGGAATCTGGATGTGGAAAGAGTACATTAGCTTCTATTTTAATGGGTTACAACAAAATAAATTCTGGAAAATTATCTATAAAAAATAGAAATTCAGAAGAAATAAGCACAGATGAAAAGATGAAACTAATGACTATGGTTTCATTCCAAAATTATTTATTTAAAGGAACAGTTAGGAAAAATCTTCTTATGGGAAGACATGATATAAAAGACGATAAATTATTGGATGCGTTAAAATCAGTAAACTTATACGAATTCTTCTCTACATTAGAAGGATTAGAAACTAAGATTGCTGAGCAAGCGAGTAATTTATCAGGGGGACAAAGACAGAGACTTTGTATAGCTAGAGCATTACTTCACGATAGCGAGATATACATATTTGACGAGGCAACAAGTAATATAGATGTAGAAAGTGAAGAGATATACATGATGGATTCGGGAAATATTATAGAAAAAGGAACTCACAGTGAGCTTATGAAAAAAAAGGACGGTACGAAAAAATGTACACAGCTCAGAAAGAATTAGAATTATATGTTAGAGAGGAGGCTATGTAATGGAAAGAAAAAGAAGTGGAATGCAGATTGTTATGCAGCTTATAGGGCTTGTTAAGCCGATGCTTCCTATAATGATAATGGCTATACTGCTTGGTGTAGTAGGATTTTTATGTGCTATATTTATAGCGATAATGGGTGGATATGGATTACTTTCTATAATTGGAGAGAGTAGTATAAGTTTAAAAACTGTATTTATAGCTGTTGGAATTATGGCAGTTTTAAGAGGTGCACTTAGATATGGAGAACAGGCTTCAAACCATTATATAGCATTTAAACTACTTGCTATAATAAGAGATAAAGTATTTAAAGCACTTAGAAAATTAGCTCCAGCAAAGCTAGAAGGAAAAGATAAGGGAAACTTAATATCTATAATAACTAGTGATATAGAGCTTTTAGAGGTATTCTATGCACATACAATTTCACCTGTATGTATAGCATTTATAACTTGTCTTATAATGGTGGTGTTCTTTGCTCAGTACAGTGTAATTGCTGCACTTATTGCACTTGTGGCTTATATATCTGTAGGTGCAATACTTCCTATGATAACCAGCAACATGGGGAAAAAAGCAGGAAGTACATATAGAGGACGGTTTGGTGAGATAAACACATACTTATTAGACAGTATAAGAGGTCTTAGAGAAGTTATTCAGTATGGATACGGAAAAGATAGAATTGAAGAAATAGATAGACAGAGCGACTACTTGGCAGAATTAAACGATGATTTAAAGAAATGTGAAGGTAGATCAAGAGGAAATTGTGATAGCTTGATAATAGGATTTTCTTTAATTATGCTTTTGACTTGTGTGTATCTAAATTCAAAAGGAATGATTAGTAACGAGGGTACAGTGATATGTACTATAGGACTATTAGGATCTTTTGGACCAGTTACAGCACTTAGCAATCTTGCAAACAATCTTCTTCATACATTTGCGAGTGGAGATAGAATATTAAATATACTTGAAGAAACTCCTTTAATAGAAGAAGTTGAAGGAAATGAAAGTATGTCTATCGCAGGAAAATTACATGAAAGCGATGAAAATAATTCAAAATTAATTGAATGTAAAAATGTAAACTTTGCATATAATACAAATCCAGATGAAGTTATTTTAGATGATGTTAGTATGAATATTGCAAAGGGAGAGATTGTAGGTATTTCTGGAAAGAGTGGATCTGGGAAATCTACATTGCTTAAACTTATGATGAGATTCTTTGATACATCATCAGGGGAGATAAATATATCTGGAATAAATATAAAAGATTGGAATACTAGTGATTTAAGAAATTCTGAAAGTTATGTAATACAAGATACATATTTATTTGTAGATAGTATAAAAAATAATGTAAAACTTGCTAATTTAAATGCATCTGATGAAGGTGTGATAGAGGCTTGTAAGAAGGCTAATATACACGAGTTTATTGAAAGTCTTCCAAACGGATACGACACTATAATAGGTGAAGGACATCATCAGCTTTCTGGTGGGGAAAGACAGAGAATAGGTATAGCTAGAGCATTTTTACATGATAGCGACATTATTCTGCTAGATGAGCCTACTAGTAATTTGGATAGTTTAAATGAAGGAGCTATTTTAAAGGTGTTAAATGAAGAAAGAGATAAAAAGACGATTGTAATTGTATCTCATAGAAAATCTACAATGAAAATTGCAGATAGAGTGATAAATATGAATAATGGAAGGGCATCATAGTAAAATACATGGTGTCGCAATTATTTTCAGCAACAAATTTTGCATCCAACACGATTAATTGCTCTCCAGGCTTCAGCGCCCCACACATTTATGTAACACATTTAGCGGTTGTGGGGCGCTTGCAGAATTGTCGAGCAATTTAATTCATGTTTGCATACAAAATTTTTGGTTGCTGAAATATAGATTGCGACAATATTTTAATATGATAACAAAAAAATTAAGTAAATAAGAAAGGAGTGACTAAAAGCGTAAGTGGATGTATAGTCACTTCTTTTTTTCGCCAATTGACATAAGTAAATGTGTAAGATAAGATTAAATTGAATATTATAAAATTAACTTATGTAGTGGAGGAAAAATTGGTAAATATAGTAATATGCGAAAACGATAAGAATGATCAAGAGTTTGTAAAATCTAAAGTTGTAGATATTTTAGGCAATTTAAATATAGAATATGAAATAAAAATATATAATTCTGGTGAGAGTTTAATAGAGGCATATAAAAATGACGCAGATATAATTTTAATGGACATACAAATGGATGGAAACTGCTAGAGAGATTAGGAAAGTAGATGATAAAGTAGAGATAATATTCATTACTTCATTTGTAGAATATGCTTTAGAAGGATATGAGGTGAAAGCATATAGATATTTGCTAAAGCCTGTTAAATACGATGATTTGAAAACTAGTTTAATAAATTGTTTAAATGATATAAATCTATTGAAAAAAAGCATTGTAATAAAAGAAGGCGATGCAAGGGTAAAGCTTAGTTTAAAAGATATAATGTATATAGAAGTTCAGAGAAATGATATAACTGTTCATACACTAAACGGTATTTATGAAACAAAAGGTACTATGAGTAATTTTGAAAGTGAAATAAATAGTGATACGTTTATCAGATGCCACAAGAGTTACCTTGTGAATTTAGAATATATAAAGAGTGTAAAAAGATATACTGCTATTCTTGAAAATGATGAGGAAGTTCCTTTGAGTAGGAATAAATATAAAGAAATAAAAGATAAGTTCTTTGATTTGATAGAGGATAAGTTATGTTAGATTTGTATAATGTATATAGGATTTTATCTTCTGTAAATATGTTGTTATTTGTAATTAGTTTTTTAATATTTATGAATAAAAGAGGATATTATTTAAAATTAGGAAAAGATTTTAGAAGTATAGTTAGTTATATTGTAACAGCAATAACAATTATATTTATAGGGCTTCCTTTTGGAATGGTAAGATTTCAAATATTAGCTGCTATTATAATTATGCTTAACTTGATTTGTAGGTTTATATATGATTTAGATGCTAGAAATACGATTATAATCTCATTTATCTACAGTTTTTTATATATTCTGCTAGAGTCTTCTATTTATTGGATGATATCTATGTCACTAAGATACAATGCCTATACTACATGTTTAATGGACTTAATAATAAGTTCTACGATTATTTTTATAGGTGTATGTTTCTATAATAGATTAAATGACTTTTATAATAAAAATAAATACAAAATATACATATCATTGGCGGTGATTACAAATGCTTTGATAATTGTATTTTTAAATACATTTTCAAGTAAAATTGAGGATTTTTATGAAATTTTGGTAGAGAATAATATAGAATACGATAAAATGTTATCTACTATAAATTTATCCGGATTTATAGAATCTGTATTTCCGTATATTTTAGTAATAATAAATATGATTTTGATATTTATATTTGTAAATTATGTGAAATTAGAAAAAGAAAATGCAAAAATGCAGATTGTGAATGAGAAATTAAAAATGCAGTATAAGTACTACTTAGATATGGAAGAAAACCAGAAAAAAATGAGGCAAGTATATCACGATATGAACAACCATATAAAAAATATAAAATCTATGAAAAGTAATAGCTCAGAAATAGACGAGTATATATATAGTATAGAGAAAGAAGTTAAGGAAAATAGCCGTGTGTATAACACTGGAAATACGTTATTAGATATTATTTTATTTGAGAAAAATAAAGAATGCCTAAAAAATGAGATAGAGTTTAATACACTTATAGATTTTAGAGAATGTGATTTTATGGAGATGATTGATATAAGTAGTATTTTTTCAAATTTGATTGATAATGCTATAGAAGCGTGTGCTAAGATAGATGAGGATCAAAAGAGATATATTACATTGAGAACGACGAGTATAAAAGGATATTTTGTTATAAGATGTGAGAATAGTAAGTCTAAAAATATTCATTCTAGTAGAGATAATAAAGGTAGATTTATCACATCTAAGAAGGATAAGTTTTATCATGGGATAGGTATAGAAAGTATAAAATCTTCTATAAATAAGTATGGTGGGGATATTAGAATAAAAGAGGAAGAAGAAAAATTTGTAGTTAGTATTTATCTACATATATATGAGAGTTGATATAAAAAAGGGGTGTTGAAACCATAAGTTACAACATCCCTTTTGTTTTTATATTACTTTATTGTTTTCTGTTATTATTGGAGCTACTTCGTCTTTTTCACCGTATAAGTCAGGTCTAGCTAGTAGATATTTTTTTAATTCTTCTCTATTGTGGAATTTTGTAGCCTGGAATGGAGTATCTGGCCCGTATTTTTCGACGAATAAAAGTCCGTCTTTGGTATCCATAAGTACACCAATGTGGCCTACAAAACGAACATTGTCAAAGGTAGAGTGAACGTAGATATTTATAATAGATAATCCTTTAGATTCGTCTATTTTAATATCCCTATCTTTTAACGCTGTTTCTATTTTTTCCTCGTGCTGTTCTAATGTTTTTGCATCATCAAGAGGAATCCAGTTAAATAGAGTAGTGTAATTTAGCTTTTCCTGCTCAGTCATAGAAATTGGCTTATCAGTATCTATGGCATCTAAGTCTAGCATTAAATATGTATCAGAGTCATCTGGTTTACAGTTTGTAGTTAAAGCATTTTTCATAATCATAAATGATGTTAATCTACAATTTACATAGTATGAAGGCATGTCTTTAAGCTCAAGAGTAGAGTAATCGACTAAATCTCCATCCATTTTTTTAAGGCCATTAGATAATTGACCATCTTTTACATAAGAGTTGAAGTCATCCATCCATTCAATTAATTTATTTATCTGATTGTCTGATACATCATGTTTTTTTAATTCTGAGAAAACTTCTTCTCTAGATTTTGTATCCTGCATATTAGAATACATGATGTCTTTGTTTGAAGTACATCCTACAAATCCAAGTGCTGATATAGTGCAAACACTTAGAAGCGCAATAATTTTTTTGAATTTATTTTTCATAGTATTATCCTTTAGCTAATAGTTAGCAAATATATATAATTAGTTACCAAATCCACTTAAAACATTTTCGAACCAAGCTCTTATTTTATCAAATAATCCCTGTTCTTCAGCTTTGTCATAAGCCTCTTTTGCTTTATCTGCAGCTTCTCCAGCTTTGTCGGCAGCCTGGCTTGCTAATTCACCAGCTTTATTAAGTGCAGCATTTGCAGCTTCTTCAACTTTGTCCTGAGTAGCATTTACAACAGCATCAGATCCAAGAGCTGATTCATCAGTCTGTTCTAATATACCAGTGTCAGCTCCACCACCTAGGTTAGCAAACCAATGTTTTATTTTTTCAAATAAACCAACTGTGTCTACATTTTCACCTATAGCTGATAGATTTTCGTTTATATTAAATTTAACATTTTCTAATGTAACTTTTATATCGTTGTAGTTGTAGTTCTGAGCACCAATTTTTTCCATTAAAGATGTAAGTGCCCGAATTTGTTCTGGTGTAAGAGTTACGTTGTAGTTATTAGTAACGTTGTTTATTATGTCGGCAATTTGAGTAGTATCGCTAGTTCCTTCTTTTATTACCTCATTTTTAACGTCATTTACAACACCAGCAGCTTTATCCTGACCGATTTCATCACCTAAATCACCAGTAGTAACAAGCTCTTCATTGGCAAGTTCTTTTTTAGTTTCATCTAGTTTTTCTCCAGAAGCATCTTCAAATGCTTTTATAACACCTGTTAATGCTCCAGTACCACTAACTGCATATGGTGCAGCAGCTATTACATTGGCACTTGTAAGACCTGCAGTAGTAAGTGTTGAAGCTATCATTGAGCTTGTAACCCAAGTAAGGTTAGCTGTTTTTACATTGATACCATCTTTTCCAGCAGTTGGTTCAACATAAGCACAAGAAATAGTTCTTCTACCTAACTGTGCATCAGTTGCAACGCCCTGAAGATATTTTCTTTCCTCTGCATTTGTTACGTTTATAATCATTGCTTCATTCTCAGAAACTCCGAAGTAATCTAACATCATCTGTCTCTGCTGAGCATTTAAGTCGGCTCCAATAGTAACGACTTTTGATCCATCCGCAAAAGCTATAGAAAGACTGCTTAATATCATTGTAGCTGAAAGTGCTATTGCAGATAATTTCTGTTTAATCTTCATATTAAACCTCCTAAAAATAAATTTGCAGTGAGGTACACTGCACATTCACTATACTTAATATACACTATTTTTTTGAATAATGCGATTACAATTATGTTATTAAGGTTACAAAAGAATAGTGAATTGTAAATAAAATGAATAAATAAGTTACAAATTATTCATTAAAAAAAGATTGTTCTACTATTATTATGATAATAAAAATAATTTTTAATTCAATAAAAATAATAGAATTTAAAGGTAGAAAAAATATTTGAAAGTATAAATAAAAATGTTAAGTATAAAGAGAATGTGGTAAAATAATTATATGAAATTAAAATAATTTAAAAAATTTTAGGAGGAATAAAAAATGTCAAAAGAATTAGTTCAGGATAGAGTAATAAAATACTTAACAGAAAATTTATATGTGCCACTAGATATGATAGATACTAATGTGCCACTAGCTGAATTTGCAGAAGGTATGGAAGGTGAAATAGACGTTTTAGTTAACGTTGTAGATGAAGAGGGATACTATGCTCCAGTAATGGTAGTTCAGTGTTTAGATGAAGATGCTCCAATGGAAGGAGATGCTCTTGAAAAACACATAGAAAGACTTGAAGAAATAGACGATGTAACTTTATCAGGAAGAGTAGTTTTAACTAATGGAGATCAGATGATGTACGCTGACTGGAGAGGTGAAGAAAACGAAGAAAAAGATTTACCTGAATATGAAGTTATGGTACAGGAATTTAAAGCTATGGAAGAAGAAGTAAAAGCTCATGAAGCAGAACACGCAGCTGATTGTGACTGTGGATGCCATGACCACGACTGTGATTGTGGACATGACCATAAATAATAATGAATTTATTAATTTAAATTAGGCTAGGTGATAGGTATGTTTTCATGGGAAATACTAGAATCTGCTTGCAAAACCTGTAATAGATGTAGACTTGCTGAAAACAGGACAAATGTAGTTGTAGGTGGAGGAAATAGAAAGGCAAAGATACTTCTTATTGGAGAGGGGCCTGGTGAAAAGGAAGACCTTTCTGGAGTACCTTTTGTTGGACCAGCTGGACAACTACTAGATAAAATGCTTGCTTGTATAGACCTTAGTAGAAACGATGTTTATATTGCAAATGTTGTAAAATGTAGACCACCTGGTAATAGAGATCCAGAGCCAGACGAAAAAAATTGCTGTATAGAGTATTTAAGATACCAGTTTGCTCTAATAAAACCACAGATTATTGTATGTTTAGGAAGAATAGCAGCTCAGTCTATTATCGATTCTAAGTTTAGAATAACTAAAGAGCATGGTATTTGGTACAAGAAAAAGAACTGTTGGATGATTGCAACATACCATCCGTCAGCTTTACTTAGAGATGCAGCAAAGAAAAGAACGGCGTTTGAGGATTTAAAAGAAATTAAAAAGAAAATCGACGAGCTTGGAATAATAAGCGAAGATAATGAATAAATGGAATAAAAAAAGACGGTTGAAGTAATTCGCCGTCTTTTTTATCGTTAAAAGTAATTTAATACTATTTTAGTTATTTTATAATACTATCCTATAAATACTAGAGCACAGTTTCCGTTTTTAGCTGTTTCAGTGTAGAACTCTTTAAGATCTTCAAAACAAGTTTTTAAATCCGCTTTTATCAATTCTTTTTCATCTTCATGTTCCCAAATGTTAGGGTATACTTCATGCTTAGCGAATTTTTTCATATCAAATTCGTCAAGATACTCATCTATATCTATGTCATTTAGTGCATCAGCAACATCACATACACCATCTGGAGCTACAAATGCAAGGTATATATCTACCATATCGTCAGGGAATTGGCAGCTACCAAAAATAGCATCTGTTACTAAGCTCTTAAAAGATAAGTCTTCGTGAGTTTCCTCTGTTATTAAAAAGTTTAAAGAATCCCACATTTTATCCATGTTGTACTGGTTTAAAGATTCATTGTTAGCTAAATTATCTAGTTCTCTATATAAGTTTATTTCGACTTCAGATTCAATAGTTTCGACAATTCTGTCAAGGTCTTCTGTATTAATTTCTTGATAATTTGCAATTAGTCCCATCTTTTCATCCTCCTAAAGTTATAAATTAATAGTTTAATACATAAGCTTGTTTTTAATTTGACAATGTGAATAAATTTAACAAACTTTTTTGTTTTTATAAAAAAATATTATTTTTCAGTTTATTTTATTATGTTATCTTCTTATATTATATATCGTTTTCTTGAGATAGTCATTATGTTTTTAGAAAATTAAAAATATATCAAGTATATTTTGGCATGAAAAATTTTGGATAAAAAAATAGACTACTGTATCAGTTGTTTAGGGAAAACAGTAGACTATTTTTACAAATTTATCTATTCGATTTTGTTATAGCTGATGCTATGATTTCTTTGAATTTTGGATTATCTTTCACAAAGTCAAGTTCATCATCTGTTTCAAGAGATTTTATTATAGTAGACATAAATGTGTCTATAAAATTATTAGTAAAATTATCATCATAGTTATCTTTAACCAGGTTAATTTCACTATATAGAGGAGAGTTATTTTGTTTAAATATGTCACCATATGTTTCTATAAGTGCTGAAAGTGTTTCTACAAAAGCATCAGCATTTTTAGTTTTAATGTAGAATTGGAATTTACCTAAGTTTGCTGTATATTCCCAAATATCTAGTGTTTTGCATAGATTACAAGATACGTCAGTGATATATTTAGCTGTTTCTATATTTCCTTGATTGAGTTCTATATCTAAAAGAAGTAATAATTGAGAATTTACATCTGAAGCAAGTGCGTACAACTTTTCTTGAGCAGCTTTTTTAGCTTCGTTTAAGTTACCTTTAGCGAATTCCACTCTGGTTTTAAGTTCTGATTTATCAACCATTAGTTTATCAGGAATGGTTTCTAAAAGTTCTTCTGCTTTATCAAAATTTTTTCTATTAACTTCTTTAAATATTAACTGTTGCCGAGCAAGACTTTTTATATTTACATCTGTAGAGTCCATAACTTTTCGATATAATTCTTCTACTTTTAGTGATAATTTTTCAAGCTTATCTAAATCAGAGTTTCCTACTTTAAATATTGCAAAGCCATCTAAAGATAAAGCTACATTTAGTATTAGTTTGTAGCAGTTTGGATACTCTGAAATTATATCCATTGATTTTTCAAATATTTCATCTATAGTGTGATTAAGTGCAAAGCTTGATAAATCTTTTATCCGATTATTTATTTCTTCATCGGATAAATCTGATTGGAATGATAGTAAAGTGTTTATATCTGTTTTTAATATTTTTGCAAGATTTGGAAGTATTGTTATATCTGGGTAAGAAGCTCCACTTTCCCATTTACTAACGGCTGGAGTAGATACACCAAGCTGGTTAGCAAGTTGTTCTTGAGTTAGAGAAAGAGCTTTTCTTTTTTCTTTTATTATTTGATTTATGTTCATAAAGTCACGTCCTTTGTTATGTAGAAATCTGTATTTTGTATGAAATGCATTTCTTATTAAGATTATGATATCAAAAGTGTTAGCTGGGGACAATGGAGCTGTTTTCAACTTTTAATCAAAAAATTTAACTATTGGTTAAGTGAGTTTATAAATTAAGTAGTTTTATAAATGTGATAAGTAGTACTTTTGTAAATATAACTTCTATAAAATTTGTGGAATTGTAGTATAATCTATTTAGATATTAATTTTGAAGGGGTGATTTATATGGCGGGGATAAAATACAATATAGTTAAAGAGGTTGGAGTTGTTTCAGAAAATAGTTCTGGATGGACTAAGGAGATAAATCTAATCAGTTGGAATGATAGAGCGCCAAAATATGATATAAGAGATTGGGCACCAGGACATGAGAAGATGGGTAAAGGAGTTACTCTATCGGCTGATGAATTAAGAGAATTAAAAAGAATATTAAATGAAATGGATATATAAATAGTTTAAGAAAACTATAATAATTATAAATAAAAAGGATAGTATTAGAGGGGAGAAATTATATTATGAAAATGTTTCAAAATATAACTCAGGTAAATCAGTATAAAAGCTGTGAAGAGTTTGTTAGGGAGTTTGAGATAGGAGAAAGTGACTTTATTTTAGCTACAAAGACAATTTATAATAAATACTTTTCAGATATGGGGCTTAAAGCAAAGGTGTTCTTTAAGAGCGATTATGGAAAAGGTGAGCCTACAGATGTAATGGTAAATGCTCTTTTAGAGGATTTTAGAAAATCTGGCTGCAATCGTGTAATAGCAATCGGTGGTGGAGCAGTTATAGATATGGCTAAAATACTTGTTTTAGCTGGAAATGGAGATGCAGCAGACTACTATCAGAGAAAAATACCACTAGAAAAGGAACTACCTATAATAGCAGTTCCAACCACTTGTGGTGCAGGAAGTGAAGTTAGTAGTGTATCTATAGCTGAATTTGTCGAAATGGGTACAAAAATAGGGCTTGCGGATCCATCAATATTCCCAGATTATGCAATAATAATACCAGAGTTTTTAACTGAGCTTTCTTATGATTTCTTTGCAACTAGCGCAATTGATGCACTAATTCATGCAATTGAAAGTTATGTTTCACCAAAAGCCAATTTATATACAAGAATGTTTGCAACTAAGGCAATGGAGATGCTTTTAAAAGGTTTCAAACTTATCACAGAAAATGGGCAAGAGTATAGATTTAATTTGTTAGAAGAGTTTTTAGTTGCTTCTAACTTAGCGGGTATATCATTTGCAAATGCTGGAACAGGGGCAGTGCATCGGTTGAGCTATCCTTTAAGTGGAGTGTACCATGTTACACATGGAGAGGCTAATTATCAGTTCTTGACAGCAGTGTTTAAGCATTATCAGGCTGCAAATCCAACAGGATTTATTAAAGAGCTTAATGAGTTTTTAGGTAGTGTTATGGGATGCGATCCAGATGATGTTTATCCTGAGATTGAGAAGCTGCTTGAAAAGGTTATCGTTAGAAAGCCTCTTAGAGATTATGGTATGAAGGAAGATGAGATAGAGAGCTTTGCTGTTAGTGTTGAGAAGAGTCAGCAGCGTCTGTTGAATCAGAGCTATGTGAAGTTTGATGTTGAAGAGATGATGGAGATTTATAGAGAGTTATATTAGATGATTAAAAAATTTATTAATTAGAATGGATGTGTGTATTAATGGTCTCAAAAGAAATTTTAACATTAGGTATGGAGTTGGCTAATATAGTTGGAAATAGAAGCGTTGAATCAATTTTTGATAAGATAAACGTTGCTAAGAAAAAGGGTGATAATGAGGAAACTATTATAAAGTTAGAAGAGATAATAAATGAACTAATATCAGATAAAAATAATTTAATACAAATAGCACAGGCTTACCAAGAAAAAATAATAACACAAAAGATAACTGATAATGAAATAGAGTATATTATAGAAAATATAATCCCTCTTGCTGAACAGATATTGAAAAAAACTGCTTTTGAAGAGGAAGAAAAAGAAAAAATAAAAGAAGGATTAGAAATAATAAAATCTATTATTTCTAAAGAAACAATTACTATATTGCAAATATTAGGTTTTAATTTCAAAAAATCTTTAGGAGAACCATTAACTGATTTAGTAGAATCATTAATTAGAGAAAAAGTTAAAAAAGTTGATACAGAAATAGAAAAACTTATTATAAAGAGAGAAATAGAATTTTTAAAACTATGTTCAGATGAAGATCGGTATAATCGTTTTTTAGGATTACAAAATAATTAAAAGAATTTCATAAAGAATATATACATAGTTATAATAGTTTTTATTTTAGCAAGAAATAAAAGCTATATAATCTATGTATGTAAGTAGAATATGAAAATATAGTTTTTTAAATTAATTTTAATGTAGATAAATTTTAATGTGGATAAATTTAGAAAAAGAATGATTATAATATTATATTTGAGGAGAACACTTTTGTTCTTCTCTTTTTTTATTTTTTGCATTATGATAAAATAAAAAGGATGTTATAAATAGAAAAGGAGAAAAAAATGGAAACAATTAACATAAACAAAGAAGTAAAGAAACCAAGACAGAAAGTAATGGACCCACATAAATTAGAAGTACAGGAAACTTATATGGATAAGGTCAGAGATTTGAATGATAAATGGGCAAAAGAGAAAGGTCGTCGTCCTGTCATGGGGTTATGTACATTCGGGTGTCAGATGAATTACCTAAACACGAAATAAGACATTAGTGATTTCAATGTATTCGCTAATGTCCTTTTTTATTTGTTATAGAAATAATATATATTTATAGTATCACATATAGTGATATTTTGATTGAAAAAAAAGTTAATTTATAGTATAATTTTACTTGACATACAAGACAAAATTTTTTATAGATAGTTAGGGTTTAAGTTCCCACTATTATTTTATCAGATGGGTAGCTTAAAGCTACTTTTATTTTTTTGAAAGGAGGGTATTATAATTATGGCTGATAGAAAATCTAAAGTTTTTAGTAAGGTATTTGATGGAACTAGAAAAGTAGTTTGTGTTGACTATGACAAAGAAAAAGAAGCATTCTACTATCATTTTGTAAAGAACCAGCGCTCAAATGGCTATAGACAAATTATAATAACCTCAGAGCTAATGATAAAAATAATTGATTCATTTATTAAAAAAGATTTTATACTTTATAATATAGAATTTATGGAAGAAGATGATGATTATTTTGATATTCAAGCAATAATAAAAAATGAAAGTAAGCTAAAAGAAAATCGTGTTAAATTAATTAAAAAATTGGAGTTTCTAGCAGAAGAAACTTCTATAGAAATAAAAAGAATATATTTTAAAGGAAAGTATAATAATTTGTTTACTAAATTTTTTATACAGGCAAATGGAATATTAGCTGTTAACGAAGAAAGTTATTTGGCTATAGAGAAAGAAATTATTAAAATAATAGAAGAAGGAATGTTCAAGTAAAATATGAAATTTTTTTTAAAAGGGGTAAAAGAATTTATAAAAGTTATTATTTCTATATATCTAACTAATTCTTTTAATTTAATTTCAAAAATTCCGTTTATTTCTCCGGGAGATGCATTTGCTACATGTTTAGCATTATATATGATTTTTATAGACCTTTTATTGGAATATATTTCAGAAAAGATAACAAGTTATAAATGTAATCTAGAAATAGTTTTTTATCAAAAATATACCGTTCCAGAAATTACATCAATACCTAAAATATCGGTTAATAAATTGGGACTATCAGAAATAAATATGATAGTATCTTTTAATGGAAATACTAAAATAATAAAAAAAGCTAAAATAAAAATTCCTCAAAATTCATTTTTTACTATACAAAGTAATGGAGAAATTGCATATGTTGATGATGAAGGTAGTTATGTTATAGATATGAGTAAATTAGTACAAGGAAGCGGAAATATAGAAAAAGAATTTTTGATTTCGTTTACAAAAGATACATATGAAAACCTAGGTGGGAATATAGAAATAAAACCTGAATTAGTTTGTGGCAACAAATTAAATAGATTTTTTATAAATTTACGAAATAATAAATTTAAAATTACTTTATAGTAAAGAGGTAAAATATATGATGAAATTCGTTGAAAAGACTACACGTTGGCATGATAAATATAAAAAAAGTATAGATGAAGTAATAGAAGAAATAGAAAAAAATTGTGAAATTATTAATGATAGTGGACAATGGTATGATTGTAATATAGATAAATTATTTGAAACAAATAAAGAGATTAAATTAAATGGTAAAAATATACAATATAATTGTATAAGGTTTAATTATACAGAAAAAAGTGATAATAATGAAGATTTTCATAAATCTAATAGGATTATAATTTATTCGATTGGAGAATCAATAAATTATATTATAGATAAAAATAGCAGATCAAGAACTTTCTTAAGGCGTATTTTAGGATATGATAAAAGATTAGAGATAGAAAAAAATATGCCTAAGATAGATGATGACTTATTATTATGGTTAATAAGTAGAATTTATTTAGGAAATACTTGTATTGAAACAGAAAGCAATAATTTGTCAGATTTATATCTTCAATCTATAAAATATTTTGAAGGTGATTCAAATGATTCACAGACAAAAGTAATGGCTAGAGGCGAATCAGTTATGAATCTTTTGAGCACATTATCCTTCTTGTTAGAAAGTAAGTGTTTAAGAAATATAGAATTGGAATTAAAATATAGTATTCATCAAAGTTTAAATCTTTTATTACAAAAAGAGTTAATATCTGTAGGAACAATGTCATATAATGGAGATTTAGATTATGATAATGAGGATGAGAAATTTGTTAAATTAACACTTCTAACATATTTAGAAATAATGCCTATTATTAATCAAGAATATAACTTAGAAAAAGATAGTGATAATTGGAATGAAGAAAAGTACAATGAATTTTTAAAAGTAATAGCTGATGATATAAATGATAAAATTGAAAAAATCAAAAAAAATAATATAGCTGATGATAAAATTGAAAAAGTTAATATAGAAGTAAAAGAGGACTAGTAAAACACTAGCCCTCTTTTTATTTATAGTAAAATTTATGTACTAATCCATTTCTAAAAACTATAGAGTCAACTCTTTTATCACAGACTATTATTTTTTCAATTATCGTTTCAAAGAAGTCCTTCAATATTTTCCTATCGTTATTCATAGTCAATTCCCTTAAAGAAGAGCCAGTAAAGTCTAGTCTAAGAAGTAAGTCATCCATCTCATCCATAAATCCTAAGTCAGTTATCTTAGGTTTATTCTTTTCATTATTCAAAGCATTTAGTTTTTCATTTACTTCAGATAGCTTGTCTTCTATCTCAGTTTTACGTTTATAAAACTCTCTCTCAGACATAGGAACATCATCATATAAATAAAGATTAGTAAGACGTTCTGCAGCTCTTTCAAGTTTAGATTTATTTTCAAGAAGAGAATCTATCTCAGATTTATTACTTTTTACCTTCTCAAAATCAACTATCTTATCTAGATC
The DNA here is from genome assembly GCF_008151785.1 of Peptacetobacter hiranonis. GTDB lineage: Bacteria > Bacillota > Clostridia > Peptostreptococcales > Peptostreptococcaceae > Peptacetobacter > Peptacetobacter hiranonis. The sequence continues at coordinate 1,658,150 of NZ_CP036523.1, read as the reverse complement.
CTCATACTTATAATTATTTTTTCTCATTTGTTTTATATATGCCAGCATAGAAAAAGTATCATATAAAGAGTCATAGTCCAGGCACACATCATAATTACCTAAAAGTCTATTTTCTAAATCTTCAAGATTAGAAGGAATTTTGTTTATGCAGCTAATGAAATTCAAAACGTACTGGAGCATAAAATCACCTATAGTAACATCAGTTACAATTTTATTGTCACAGATAACTCCTTTTATTTTTCCACCGCATATATATCTACTAGGTTTATAACCATCCTTACGAGGCTTATCCAAAGAACAGATATATTTAGCTCCACAAGTCTTACAATAAATAAGTCCACCGAAGATATGCTGAATCTGATTCATACTTCTAAATCTGGAAGCATTCTTTTTAGCATTTTCTTCTATAATCTTATTACAACGTAACCATTGCTCCTTTGATATAATTCCTTCATGGTTGTTTTCTTTTACAATCCATTCATCCTCAGACTTCTTTTTACCTCGTGCTGACTCACGATAGTTATATCTTAACGTTCCATAGTAGAATGGGTTATGGATTATATCTCCAATACCTTTACTAGTCCAACTACCACCACGTTTTGTATGTACATTATTTTCATTTAAGTATTTTGATATAGCAGCAGTAGACTGTCTTTTTTCGTACATATCAAATATAAATCTAATCGTTTTAGCCTCATTCTCATTTATTACAGGATACTTAGTTTCCTCATCATAGGAATATCCTAGAGGAACATTAGCTCCATTCCATAGTCCTTTTTCGGCTCTTGCAAGCATTATTGAAGTAACCCTCTCAGAAGTTAATTTTCTTTCAAGTTCGGCGAATACAAGTATTATTTTAAGCATTGCCTCACCCATCGCTGAACTGGTGTCGAATTGTTCGTTCTTAGAAACGAAAGTACAGTTATATTTTTTCAGTTCTTCATACATATCACAGAAGTCTAAAAGATTACGACTTACCCTATCTATTTTCCATACAAAAAGGTGAGAGAACTCTCTTGATCTTATTCTATCCATCATATTTTGAAATGCTGGTCTATTAGTATTTTTACCAGAGAACCCTGCATCCTCAAATATTTTATAGTCGTCGATATTAAAAGCATATTTTGCGTAGTTGATTAAATCCTGACGTTGAACTGGTAACGAATCTTTATCTATCTGATAAGTTGTCGATACTCTAACGTAAAGAGCTGCTTTCATTTATAACACTCTCAAGCTCAGAAAATAGAGATATTATTTTGTAGTAGCTTGAAACGTAAAGGTCTTCAACTACTTTTATGTTTAATAGTTTTTTCAGATAGTATAAAGATTTGTTAGTCAATGTTAGTAGTGATATTTTGATTTTTATTTTGTAAAGTTTAAACATTAAATCCACCTCCTAAATGTATTAAAACATACGTTTGGTGTTTTTAACGTCTTAAAATAGAGATGAAAAAATAGATAAAAATATGATATAGAGATAAAAAAAGTTTCCCAGATATGGGAAACTTTATATTAAAAAGAACTTTTCCTCTTTAGATAACTTAAGTACAATTTCGCTATCGGATACTCCAAGATCTTTAATTCTATCTCTTAAAATAGGGAATATATATTGGCTATCTAAAGTTCTAGATTTTTTTATAATATTTTCTAATTCAGATAAAGGAATATTTTCCATTTTGTCATGAATTTCAAAATAAGGCATTTTAATTTTTTTATCTATCGCATATTCAATTAGAGCTAAATCGAAACAAGAAATCATAGCTTTCTTAGTACCAGTTCCAAGCTTTCCGTTTAAACCAGTTATACTAAGAGGGAATTTTTCTTTATCGTCTGTTATACATAAAGCGAATTTTTCTCCAAGTATATCATTAGTTAATAACGAAAAATAGTTATTAAAATTCATTTCTATATCTTTTAAGCTTTCTTTATGTGTATTTGAATTATTTGCTATTTTTAAATTATCATTTATTTCTTTATTTAATTTTAAAACATATTGATAATCATCTTTTGCTACAATATAATTTTCTTTAGTCTGATTATAGGTATCAAAATGCTCTTCAAATTTATTAGCAAATTCAAAATCAAATGTAGTATAGTTTTGTTCAAATTCTTCTTTTAAAGATTTTAATTTTATATCTAATTCACATATTCTATTTTGAATTTCTATCTGATTTTTATCTAATATGTCAATTCTCTTGTTTATCATTCCATTGTGAAAATCTTCAAGTTCTTTAAATGATTTTAGAGTATTTTCTAAATTGATACTAACAGTTTCATCATATAATTTTTTTAAAGAAGAATGGTCTATATTTGAAATTTTTGCATTTTCTTTATTAATTTTATCATCTAAAATATTTTTTCTCAAAGTTAAATAATCAATTTCTTCTTCAAGCAAATTTATTTTATGAGTTAATTCGTTTATATGTTTTCTTTTGTTCTCAAAATCATCAAAAACACTTAAGTTTTTATAAGTTTCTTTAAGATCCTCTAAGCTAGAATTTAATAGCATAACTTTTGTTTCTAGTTCTTCCGGGCTTGATACCGCATTTTTTTTCAAAATAACATTAATTTCCTTTTGTAAAGATTTATTTGTTTCTAGAGCATCATATGAGTCATAATTTTCAGTATTGAGTTTTAAAAGAAAACTATAAACTAGATGATAAGTTAAATTTGATGTACTAGGTATATATTTTAATAAATTATTTTCATTTATATCATCTAGTCTTATAAATTTAGATATTAACTGTCTAAATGTTGGTTTACTATTATTATTATCAAAAATTATTGAATTTAAATCATCTCTAAATTTATCAGAACTTTTACAGATTTCTTCATTTATAAAGCATTTACCTCTTGGAAATAAGTCTCTTCCAAAAATGTATTCCATTCCATCAATTTCAGTATATAATTTAGCTCTAACTTTATTTCTTATAATAAAATTTTTAACTACCTCATTTTCACCAGTATCATCTTCTTTGTAAATATCAGATGTACTTTTGGCTCCAAGGCATAAATCTATTACCTTAGCAGCGGTACTTTTTCCAATATTACTACCACTGCCTTTATTTGTATCGTCAACAAATAAAGATAATCCATTTTTATTAAAAATAATTTCTCTTATTAAAGTATTATCAATGGTATTGATAACTTCTAATTTTTTTAATCGCATAAAACCAACTCATTTCTATCATTAATATTTTTAACAACACCTATTAAAAATAACCAATCTATAGATAAAAAGAAAAGAGCGTAATCGACTCCTTTTTCTAATGAATATTCAAGGATATTTTCAATATTTAAACAATTATTTTTATTCTTTAGATATTCTAACACTATAGAAGTAGTATAGATAATAGATTTAGAAGGTTTTTTATCAAAATCAACAATCATAAAAAAACCCCTTTCATTATTCAGATACAGGTAATAAAAATTTACAACTATAAAAAACAAATGCTGTAATAGCTTCTGAATATGTTTTTAGTTTATTTTTTGCTATATTACAATTTTTTAGAGAATACAAGTCAGATTCTATATATTGTTGTATTTCTAAATAAATTTTTGAAGAATGTTCTCTTATTTTAGCATAATCTTTTAAATCTATAGAAAATTTATCTAATACTTCTAGATATATAGACCAGTAATATTCAAATAACTCACTTCGAATTTCTGTCTCAAATTCTTCTAGAGATTCAATAACATCTACTACCAAATCAAATTTATAAATATGTAAATTCTCAATTTTGTAAGTTATATTACCTGTTAAATTATTAAATTCCATTTTATCACATATACTATATGATTTTCTAGGTTTTTCCTCTATTTTCCTTTCACTTCGTCTGGAAATCATAGTTTTAATAATCTTACTAACATCGGAATATTCTTCTGGGCTATTGGCTTGAATAATTTCAAGATTTTTAACTTTATCTATATGATATGTATCATTAGATATATTACTATTAAAATTTTTACTTATATTAGTCATGCAATCACCTTCTTTTTAATGGTTCATATTAAATTTATTTCTATTATCGATTTTTTTTATTGTATCCAAATTGTATGTATCACTAGATATATTACTATTACGGTTGTTAATTATATTTACATTATTGCTTAGAATACCTTCTATATCATTTTTTATTTTAAGACATTCATTTTTTTCTTTTTTTGTGCAAAAGAAAGCAGCTATATTCAATATGCTAACAATAATTGATAAAAATAAACTAACTTTTTCCACGATTAATCATCTCCTTATTCTTTTATTTTCCCGCATCTGGGAAAAGTCTTATATGCTATCAAAGAGCAGTATTAGTTTACCGCTCTTTTTGTTAAATATTTTTGAAAATAATAAGTGTAGGTACAAATATTATTTTATAGTTTTCAAAACTAATAGGTCTGTCTCCATATTTATTAGAGTAATATCCAATAGCATCACGCAAAAATGATTCTGTTACGTTTAAGTAATCAGCCATTTCAGAAATATTTCTACAACCTTTTAAATAAGCTTTTACGATACCAGGAACTCCAACTAGCTTATCATAAGCAAAGTTTCGAGCTTTGTTTTCTTGTTTCATATTATCTATGTTGTTTAGGTCAATGATATTTCCGTATGTCTTGTAATGGTGTCCAAGCTCCTCAGCTAGAAGTGATATATAAGTAAAGAGCGATATTAGTTTATCGCTCTTTAAATTTCCCACATTTGGGAAAAGTATCTATTTTTTATTTATATTTATAATATTCTTCTTTTAACTCACGACAATTTTTATATAAGAAATAAGCAACTTTTGTATCATATAAAGCATTATGAGATTTTATATCATAAACATCTAGTGGTAATCCTAATTGATATTTAAGGTCTTCCAGTTTATAACTAGAAAGTCTTTTTCCTGTATCTTCATCCTTCATAAATCTTCTAGCTAGAGCCAATGTATCTATAGCCTTATTACCAGGTTTTTTATATCCTAAATTGTACATAGGGTCTAATATAAAAGACATATCAAAAGACACATTATGAGATATAAGTGTATATTTATCTATAAACTTTAAGAAATTAGGTAGTACATACTCTATAGGAGGAGCAGAAGCTACCATCTCATTTGTTATACCAGTTAAGTCAGTTATTTTTTCTCGTATTTTTTTCTTTGGATTAACATATGTATGGAAATATTCTACAGGCTCATCATAATCAAATTTAATAGCAGCTATTTCTGTTATAGCTTCTTTATGAGCTTCTAAACCTGTAGTTTCTAAATCAAATACAATATAACATTCTGGATCTTTAGTTGTTCCACTATGTTTTATAAATTTCCAATAATCAACTTCTTTATCTGGCTTTCTAGCTAATGATTTTAAAAACTCTTCAGTCGGTTCTTCCATTTTAAATAGAGGAACTTCTTTAAATGTTCCAGCATAAGGATTTTTTTCATCAACTTCATATAAGTCATCACCAATAGAGAAAACAAATTCTTTAAAAGCATCCTCTTTCTTTATTTCCTCATTAATTTCTCTCATAGTTTCTCTTGCTTTTTTGAAGAAGCTAAATATACCCATAATATAATCACCTCGTTTTAAAAATTTACCAATGTCTAGTTGTATTAATTACTTTACCAATTATTTTAACATCTTGAAGAGCTTGTCCAGAAAATACTCTAACTGGATAATATGCATTGAATGAATGTAGCTCTAAACAATCATCTCTTTTTATAACTTTTTTGATAACACCTTCATCTCCATTTATTAATACAATTGCTAAGTCACCAGACTCAACATCAGATTGTTTCTTAACAAGAGCTAAGTCACCTTCTGATATTCGTGGCTCCATACTGTCACCTTTAACTTTCAGGTAGTAATAATCAGATGTATCAGCACAAAGGTTAAAAGCATATTCATGACCGATAACTTCTTCAATTGCCCATCCACCAGTTCCAGCTCTTACTGATCCTAAAACTGGAAGCTTAACAACATTATCTATTTTTATTTCATTTTTTAATCTAACGTCATCATTACCAAGTAGATAATCTAGTGAAACAGAATAAAGAGAGGCTAACTTTTGTAGAATTTCAAGTGGAGGTTTATTTTTACCTTGTTCATAGTATCCGTATCCACTAGTAGTCATATTTAAAAATTTGCCAATATCTTCTTGAGTGTATTTATTTTCTTTTCTTAAACTTTTCAATCTATCTTGTAAATTAGCCATTTCAACAACTCCTTTCATAATCATAATACAATTTTAAAGTGTATAATACAAATAAATACAATTAAATGGTGTAAAAAATAAAAAAATATCTTGAATACAATAAATGGTTGTGATATACTTCAATTAAACAATAAATCATTGTAAAAAAGAAAGGAGGAAACTTTCTTGTCAAAATTAAAAAAAATGCGTGAAGAAAAAAAGCTTTCTCAAAAAGAACTTGCTAAAATCCTTGGAATAACGCAACAAGCATATAGCAGAATAGAATTAGGTAAAGCAAAACCAAGTTTATCTAAAGCTAAAGAAATAGCGGATTTTTTCAATTCAACAATAGAAGAAATTTTTTTTGGGGAAAAATTCAACTATTAATTGTATTTTAAAATGGCTATCTAAAAAGATAAATATCAAAATATAGACGATAGAGGTCTTAACGGCTAAAAAAAGAGGTGATAAAAATGGATGATTTAATGTTGCTAAAAGGACAGCTTCCAAAGAAAGATTGGTATTGGGGAAATATAAGATTTTCCGGTATAGGGTTTACCGGTAAACAAGATAATTATCAATTAAACAATAATATTGATGATTTCCTTGAAAAAGTTAATAGGGATCCTTCTACAGAAATAAAACATATAAAATATTTGAATGATAATGATGGATGTACAGATGTACTTATAACTTATAGATATCAATTGTCAGAAGAAGAATTAGAAGAAGCAAATAAACTAAAAGAAGAAAATTTTAAAAGACGTATAGAGTATGCAAAAAGAAGAAGTGAAAAAGAAGATTTCCCTAATGAAATAGCAAAAAATTTAAGGATATTAAGAGCTATTTTAGATGAAAGTGAATATGAATTTGCTTGGAGAACAAGAATAGAAGAATCTGATATTAGAAATGTAGAAAGTGGAAAAAAGGAAATTACAGATGAGATGTTAAGAGCTATAAAGAAAAGATTTCCATGTATATCAATCAAGACTTTCACTAATGGAGAAAGAGAGGATTTTTAAAATGTCAGGTTTCAAATTAACAAAAGAGTTACTAGATAAAAGAATTTGTGATGTAGATACAAACTCTAGTAATACAGAAACTTATAGAGAGTTTATTCATAAGGCAGAGAAACATTTAGGTCTATCTACACCAACAACAGATGAGATGTTAGATAAAGCAATAGATACAGATTTAAACAGATATTTTAAAGATTTATCTGGAGCATTGGATAAGTAAAGGAGAAATAGAAATGGAAGAACAGTATTATCAATCAGTTAAGTATATAAGTAATAAGGATTGTTATGGAAATCCAAATAATAGATTTCTGCACGCTGAGCTACTAGCGGTTATAGCAAATATAAATTCACGTAGAGGCGGGACAGTAGAAAAAATAGAATTTGTGCAAGAAGGCATATATACAAATGTGTTTATATTTTTCAAAACAAAAGAGTTAAAAGAATTTGAAAAAAGTATGGAAATAAAAAAAGAGCAGCTTGATAAAGAAGAGCAACTTAGAATGGAAACTCTTTTAGAGGAAGATTTTCCTAATAAAATATCAAAAAATTTATTCATTCTAAGAGGAATAGTAGGTGAAAGTCTTTATGAATTTGCTAAAAATACATGTATAAACCCATACGATTTAAAAAAAGTAGAAAGTGGAAAATTAAAAATGTCAGACAATATGTTAAGAGCGATAAAAGAAAGATTTCCATCTATATCAATCAAGACTTTCACTAATGGGGAAAGAGAGGATTTTTAAAATGAAAGAAAAGGAATTAACTGTAAAAGTTAAGCTAGAGATTGACGATAAGGAGTTTCAAGAAAAAGTGGATTATATAAACACACTACTTCGTCGGATTCAGCACGCAGTAGAAGAAATTCCTAAATTAATAAAAATAACTCAACAAGATTAATCACTAAAGCGAGGTGATAATAATGAGCAAGGTGGCAACAGTAGGAAACAACATTTACTACAAAGCAAGAATATCAGCTATAGATAAAAATAAGTTTTTCTCTAATAGAGAAGATGCAGCTCTACTTACAAGTATCAATAAATGCAGAATTTTTAATATAGAGAGTGATAAGACGGATGCACACCCAGAAGAAGTAATAAAAATGGCTGAGGTTTATGAAGCTCCATATCTAATCAATCACTATTGCAACAATGTATGCCCTATTGGTAAAAAGTTTGGTTGCAGTTTTAACTTAGAAAGCGACTCAGATATGTATAAAGCATCAATCATGTTAATGGGATCTCTAAGCCAGGCAAATAATGCAAAAGATGTTTTGTTGAAGATATTAGAGGACGGACAGATTACTGATGATGAAATTGAAGTGGCTGATCAAGCAATCACTACATTGACTAAACTGATGAAGGATGTAGTAAATCTAAAAATAGCACTTGAAAAGATAAAGAGGTGAGATTTATGGAAACTCATGAAGAAAGAATGGAACGTATCTGGAAAAACTTAAACAGACATGGCATATACACAAAGGAAGAGGCTATGAAAGCTTACAGAGAAGTACCAAGAATAGACATCACTCCATTTGTAGCTCCTATTGATTGGGATGAAGTAAGAAAGATAAGAGAAGAGTTATTTGGAGATAAAGAAAGAAATATGTAATTTCCCACATCTGGGAAAAATGAAAGAGAGGTAAACAATATGAAAGCAACTTATATTTTAGCATTTTCATTAGCAGCATATCAGCTTGTAGCTGGAGAGTTCAACTTAATGCTTTTTGCATTTGGATATACATTTTTCGGTATGTTCTTTAGTATTCTTTTAAAGACTATAAAAGAGAGTAAAGAGCTAGAAGCAAAGGAAGCTGAAGAAGAAAAGAAACCAGCGACTACTAGAAGAAGAAAAACAACTACTACAAAATAAATTTTCCCACATCTGGGAAAAGGCAAGGAGGGTTTGAGATGCCAGCAGAAGTAATAGTAGCTCCACAAGATAGAGAGCTTGTTAGTCTATTTAATTTTGAAGATATACAGGCAGTACAAAATGAAGATATGACAATATCAATCAGTATTGAAGATGCTGCAGAAGTGTTAGGACTTGTTAAGATAACTAAGTCAAATGGTAAGGAATACAGAAATATGAGACTAGATAGAATAAACAAATATAGTCAAGAATATGGTTTTTCCCACAAGTGGGAAAAAGGTGATTACATACCAGAGAGCTTTTTCTACTGGTTAGCTTTTAAGGTGGAAAATGAACACGCAAAGAATTTTAGGAAGAATTTTTCATTAGCCTTGAGGGATTTAAGGATTAAGACCTATTTGGATAATACACAGAAAGCTGAGAGCAGGGACATTCTTCTTTTGGAAGAAAATTTCAAAGCTACTGAGGAAATTCTTGAGAGAATAGTTGGTCGAACTAATTCGATTACTCTTAGAGGTATGGCAAAGCTTATAAGCAGTGAAGGTAAAGCGATAAGTGAGAGAGGTCTGAAAGAAATTTTGAAGATGTGGAACATTCTTTTGAAGAATGGGAAAGAGCCTACTCAATATGCTCTTGAGAGAGGGATTTGTGAGTATAGCTTTTATAAGAATAATAAAAATCCAGTTGTGCTTATTACTCAGAGAGGACAGTTATTTATTCTTAAGAAATTTTTTAGACCACATGTGGGAAAAAAATAAAAAGGAGACCTGTTACCAGCAGATCTCCAATCGTGAACAAGGTGGTTCACTTAAATTAACATTGACTGATTTGAGTGTATCACACAAAAATATAATTTTCAAGGGTGGTGAATGAAATGAGAGTAGAGGTTTTAGGGTTTAAGCAAGAGGAGCTGATGAGGCAAGGTGTTTCTCTGGATGAGGCTCTTATTCTCAGAGATATTGAGGATATTATCAATTCTGGTAAAACTGCGACATACTTCTGTGAAGAAGATGGAAAGATGTATCATTGGATATTCTACAACAAGGTTCTTGATGATATTCCAATACTAAATATTTCAAAAGAAAGATTGGCTAGAATTATAATTCATAATCTATGTGAAAAACCAGAAGATTTTGATGAGAAGTTTGAGTCTTGTTCTGAGAGAACTCAAAAGGATATGCGTCAGAGAAAATATTTAGGACTTTTAAAAAGCAAGGTTGTAAAAAATACTGCAGAAGGTACTAGAAGTTATTTCACTTTTACAGATAAATTTTACGAAATGAGAGAAGAAATTTTTTCAGAAGAGGGTATGACGAATGCGTCAGAAGGGTGCGACGTAAACGTCGAGTGGGCTAGACGTAAACGTCTTGTGCGACAAAACGAAAACGTCGGAAGGGGGTCTGACGTAAACGTCTTCTCCGACAAGACGAAAACGTGCTCTCGGACACGACGTAAACGTCGGAACAAAGATATATATATAAATATATATATAGATATAGTCGAGTACCTTAACAAAAAAGCTAATAAAAACTACAAGCATAATTCTGATAAGACACGTCGCTTTATAGATGCTCGTCTGAATGAAGGATTTACTTTAGAAGATTTTAAAAAGGTAATTGATAATAAGTGTCGGTCATGGTTAAACGATGAAAGGATGAACCAGTACTTAAGACCAGAGACACTTTTCGGTACTAAGTTTGAGGCATACTTAAACGAAATGCCGATTTCTCAAAAGAAAATAGAAAAAGCAGTTGAGTCTGCAGTTGAAAGTTCTTTTAGTAGATTTACAGATTTGTAAGAGTAGGAGGTGAAGGAGTTGAATGCTCCAGTAATTGATACTAAAGCAGAGCAATCCGTATTAGGAGCATTCCTAGTAGAAAACTCTGTAACCTTTAAAGCTAGAGAGATAAAAGCTGATTTATTTTATCACGCAGCACACAAAGAAATATTCAATGCGATGATAAATATATTAAATCAAAACAAGGCAGTCGATATGATTACTCTGACAGATGAGCTTGAGAAACGAGGAACACTTAATTCTATAGGAGGAGTTACATATCTTACAAGTTTGGTATCTATAGTGACTACGACTCGGAATATAGATACTCATATCCAGATCTTGAAAGAGAAGTATTTGGTGAGAGAGATACAGACACAAGCTCAGGAGCTATTAAATAATATCAACTCAAAGCAAATAACTGAAATTCAGTCAGATGTTGATGAACTTAAAAGTATTATTTCAAAGAATAGCTCAGCTCAGAGTAGTTATGTTGATGCTGCTGATATTGATGACAGTTATGAGGATTATAAAAATATTCCAACTGGATTTAGAAAATTAGATGGTGTTATGGACGGATTCAGATACGGAACTCTTACAGTTCTATCTGGTAAACCAGGAGCAGGGAAGTCGACAATTATTAACCAGTTTTTAGCTAGTGCAATTGATGTTGGTCAGAAGGCAATGCTTTATTCTGGGGAATTGCCAAGTAAGACTGTTATGGATTGGTTTAGGAAATGTGTAGTTTCAGAATGTGATATTAAAAAATATCAAACTATGTATGGAGCTAAGTTCAATGCTCCATCAGAACAGGCTAGAGAATTAATAAGAGAGTGGATAAGGGGAAAGTTGTTTATTTACTCTGAAGATGTTATCGCAAACGAAAAAAATATGTGTGGTGTGATTGAACATTTATGGCTGAAACATGGAGTAAGAATGTTTGTGATTGATAACTTAATGACTTTGAGTATGGATAATCAAGTTGATAAGTATGAGTCTCAGAAGTTACTTGTTAGAGATTTGAAAAACTTAGCTAAGAAATATGGTTTGGTAATTATTCTGGTAGCTCATCCTAAGAAAACCAAAGAGAGAAATATAGACATGTTTGATGTCAGCGGTGCTAGTGAGATAGTGAATTTGTGTGACTATGAGTTGTTTTTAAATAGAGTAGTCGACGATGAGAGAGGCACCGATGAGACATTTCTAACAGTTTTGAAGAATAGGGTTACTGGTAAGGTCGATTGTAGACTTAAGCTATTCTTTGATTCAGATAGGAAGAGGTTGTATCACTCTGATGAGGAGTTGAATAGAGTTTATAAGTATGATTTGGATAAGCTCCTTGAGCAAGGTGAGTTGGATGATATAGCACCATTTTAGAAGAGGTGAGTAAGGTGGATTTGAAAGGAATAGGAAATTGTACTGTATTTAGTACGATTAGGAATGTTGACAATGTAAGGTGGGGTGATGTTGTAGTGTACAAAGAAGATCCTGAAAAGATAAGACAGAAGTACGATAAAAAAGAGTGTGATAGTAGGTATGTTAGAAATAGACTGATAGCTTTGAAGTATGTAGGTTATACACATGCAAAGGTTGGAGCAAATGGAAGGACAGTTGTTTATGGGATAAAGGTAGAGCCTAGATATGCTGACTTTTTAGAGCTTGAGGATGAAGGGAAAATATATAAAATAAAAGATTTAATTGGTTAGAAGGAGAGATAGAAATGATTAAGTGTAATTTAAAAGTAGATGATAAAGGGATAGAATTTGGAAATATAGCAGTGCGTGGAAATTTAAATGATATAACAAATAATTTAATAAATATTGGTATACATATGTCAACAAACTTTGTTGATAGTGTATTAGATGGTATGTTTGAAAAAGATGTACAGAAAAAAGTAATTTCAACAGTTATAAAACAAGAAATTCTTAAGAATTTATATTCAATGTCAAAGGGTGATGCAAAAGACTTATTAAACTCAGCTTCAAATAAATTTGGTGAAGAAAGATTGAAAGAAGACTTTAAAAAGTTTATGAGTAAGTTACCAGAGGAAGAAACAGATGGGTTATATGAATATTTTGAGTCTTTATTAAAGTAGGAGGAAGATTATGAATAGTGTAGTTTTAGTAGGTCGAATAGTTAGAGACCCAGAACTTAGATACATTCCTGGAAGTGGAACTCCAGTAGCATCGTTTACAATTGCAGTTGAGAGGGACTTCTTAAAAAAGGATAACACAAGAGATACAGATTTCATTCCTTGTGAGGCAATGGGTAAGGTAGCAGAGTATATTTCAAACTGGTGTCTTAAAGGATGTTTAGTTGAGTTTCTTGGATCATTAAGAATAGAGAAGTATGAAAAAGATGGAGAAACAAGATATTATTCTAAGGTTAGTGGAAATAAGATAAGAATGTTGGCTAAGCCAGGCAAGAAAGAAAATATAGAACAGAATGCTCCATCAGAAGTTCCAGAAAATTATGGAGCAGTTGATGAAGACGACGTACCATTTTAAGGAGGGAAACAGATGTATATATATCAGTTAGAGCAAGACAGGGATTGGTCAGAACTTGAAGCACTTTTGAAATGTTGGGAAGAGTTCAGTGAGTTTTCAAAAGCATCTATAGATGATAGCGATGAGGAAATATTGGAAGAAGGGTTTGATGTAATTCAGACTATATTATCATATTTTGAAACAAGAGGATTTACAGCTAAAGAAATAGCAGCAGGATTTGAAAAGCATAATGCAAAATTAGAAAACAGAGGTTGGGACAGAAGAGCTGTCTGGGAAGTAAAGGAGGTTGAGTAATGTTTGGATTATTTACTACTAGTCAAGTGAACAAGATGAAACAAGAGTTGAGAGAGTATTATGAGATGAAGTTGCTTGAAAAGGATGAACTTATAAGTAAATGCGAGCATAGATTTCAGATAAGTATAGGTTTCCAGCAAGAGATGGAGCAAGAGATAAAAGACCTTCAGGAGGATATTAGAGATTTAGAATTTGAAATTGAAAAAAAAGACCGCATTCTTAGATCATGTGGATTGATACTTGATAGAATCGATAAAGAAAGAGGTCGTTTATTTAATGCTAAGAGCGATAGAATAAAAAAGAAATATGCTAAGAAAATAAATGAAAAAATAGAGGAACTAGAAAAGAAATATGAAACAAAAATATATATAAAAATGGAGGAAGAGTAATGAAGTTGATGAGTATATTTTTAGTATTTAAAGAGTCAATGGGTGAAAGAGAATTAGAAAAAGTATTTAGTAGCTATGATAAAGCTAGAGAGTATATATCAGGGAAAGAATGGAACGGAGTAATGAGTATAAAGGAAATAGAAGTTGAAAGTTAGGCAATAAAAAAAGGAGATTGTACTGGCAATACAATCTCCAACATCATGAGCATGATGTCATTATCAACTAGTAAGATAATTATATCATGCTCAACTAATAATATCAATTAGATAGGAGCATATGAAAATGAAAGATATAAAAATTATAAACATAAAAGATATAACACTTGAAGAAGCTTTTGAAATATACAAGGATATAAAACTATGTTTTGTAGTGAGGGATGGAATGTTAAAAGGCTTCTCAAGATAGAAAGGAGCCGTAATGACTGTAACCAAAATAGAAAAAGAATTTATAAGACATACAGAAAAAACTCTTAGAAGTTATAAGCAGCTAAAAGCTAATATAAAAATTCTTGAAAAAGAAAATAAGATGTTGGCAAATATGATAGCTACATTGCCAGCTATAGAGTATGACTCTATAAAAGTTCAGAGTTCTGGATTAGGTAATCCAACTGAGAAAGATGCTCTTAAATTAATGGAGAGAAGACTGAAAGTTAAAAATGAATTAGAAAATACTAAACATATGATTTTTAAGATAGATACAGCTATGAGCTCTCTGGATGAGATACATAGAAGGGTAGTTCAAATGAGTCTTATAGAGGGAAAGAGTTGGGTTAGTATGAGTATGAAACTAGATTATTCTGAACGTCAGCTAAGAAGAATAAGAGATGTAGCAGTTTACAAGGTTACAATAGCTCTATTTGGTGGAACAGTCTTGGCAAAATGTCCGAAAGATGTCCGATTTATGTCCGAAAAAGACGAAAAAACAGTAGTAAAATGATAGTGAACAAAATTATAACCATATATATAATAAACAATTACAAAAGGGAGAAGGAAGGTGGTCTTAGGACTGCCTTTTTTCGTGCTTATCTCAAGGAGGTGTTGCCATGAAGTGGAGGGATGCTGGAGAAATAAAAGCAGCCGAACTCACCGATGAAGAGTTTAAGACATTGAGAGAGATGAGTAAGAAACCAAAGTTTGACCACTTTGAGAAAGAGAAAAGAAAGAAGAAAAGAAAGGTGAAGAGCAATGGAGTCCGTTGAACCTATAAGAGACAAACGTGTCTTAGAAGATATGTGCGACTACTTAAAATCGACGAATGAAAGAAATCTAGTAATGTTTGAACTAGGAATTTATGGAGGGCTCCGCATATCTGACATATTAAAGTTAAGGGTTAAGGATGTTAGAAATAAGAAGTATATAAAGATCACCGAAGAAAAGACTGGTAAAGATAAGCCGATACCAATAAATCCTATATTAAGAAAAACCTTGAATAGTTATATTACAGATAAAAAAGATTTAGATTATTTGATAAAGAGTAGAAAAGGTAAGAACAGTCCAATTGGTAGAACTCAAGCATATAGGATTATAAGAGAGCTAGGTGAGATGTATGGAATTGAAGACTTAGGAACTCATTCAATGCGAAAAACATTTGGCTATCATTACTACAAGAAAACAAAAGATATAGCTCTACTGCAGAAGATATTCAATCATTCAAGTCCAAATATTACGCTCAGATACATAGGTATAGAGCAGGATGTTATTATGAAAGCTATGAATGATATGAGATATTTTTAAAAAAAAGGGCATAAACTTTTTTATAAAAATGTATTCAATGTATCATAATGAGGTCACGTTACATTGATATTTTTAGAGGTGTGAAATGATATCATTTAAACATTTGAAAACACTTGATTGCAAATATAAAAAATAAATAAAAAGTGAATGTAACAGAATATAAGATATGATACATTCAACGAGGTAAATATGAAGGATTATGCGAAGAAGTTTTATAAGAGTAAAGAATGGAAAAAGTGTAGGGATTCCTATTTCAAATATAAGTTAGGAATCTGTGAGAGATGTGGAGCTAATGGAGATATAGTTCATCATAAGAATTATATTCATCCAGGGAATATAAATGATCCTGAAGTAACACTTAACTGGGCGAACTTAGAAGTCTTGTGTCAAGAGTGTCATAATCGTGAACACTTTGAGAAGTATTCATGGACTAGAGAAGGATTAACATTTAATGCAGCAGGAGACTTAGTAGAGTCTGGGAAATAAATTAGACCAATAGTCCCCCCATTAATTGATAAGTGTTGTCATTCCCTACGACCGCTTGTCCTACATACAAACAACGCACAGGGTATCTCACATAACCCCCACCCCCATTTTTTACTATTTTCAAAACTATAAAAATGGGAAATAATTTAAGGTGATTTATGACAACAAAAAAGGAATTGACGAAAGAAGAAAAGATTAAGAAAGAGGAAAATAGACTTAAAAGAATTTTTAAGGATATAGACGAGAAAAAGAAAAAAGTCGCTGAGGGGCTTATTTCTGAGTCAGCCTTTATGAGAATAACCTTACAAGAACTAAAAGAACAGATAAATGAATTTGGAACTATAGACGAAATGTGTCAGGGAGATTACACAATCATCAGAGAGCATCCAGCAGTTAAAATTTATAACACTATGATTCAGAGATATACGAATTTAAGTGATAAATTGATTAACCTTCTACCAAAAGAGGTAGCAGTAGTGGATGATGGCTTTGATGATTTTTTAAATTCTAAGATATAAATGAAAAATTATCCGAATAACTACAACCCAATCATTGAGTATCACAATCAGATTGAAAAAGGTGAGGTCGTTGTATCAAATAAAGTCAAGATTGTTTATAAGGAACTTGTAAGAGTTATAAATGATGAGGAAGGCGAATGGGAATATAATCCTCAGAAGGCACTGCATGCAATCAAATTCATAGAAGGTTTCTGTAAACATAGTAAAGGGAGTGTTGCTGGTAAGAGTTTCATAATGGAGCTATGGCAAAAGGCTCTTGTTGCAGCTATGTTTGGTATTGTCCATAAGATAGATGGAACTAGAAAATACAGAGAAGTTATTTTGATTGTCGCCAGAAAAAATGGAAAATCTACTTTAGCAGCGGCTATTGGATTGTATTTGATGATAGCTGATGGAGAAGGTGGAGCAGAGATATATGCGGTTGCCAGCAAGAAAGACCAGGCAAAAATAATATGGCTTGAGTCTAAGAAAATGGTGAAAAAATCACCAGTATTATTAAAAAGAATAAAGCCATTAGTAGCAGAAATGACATCTGAAGTAAATGAAAGTATATTCAAGCCACTTGGACGTGACTCAGATTCATTGGATGGATTGAATGTTCATGGAGCTTTACTTGATGAGATACACGCATGGAAGGACAAGAACTTGTATGACGTTATAGTTGATGGTACTTCATCGAGAGAAGAGCCTATGATATTTATTACTACAACTGCAGGTACAATAAGAGAATCAGTTTACGATATGAAATACGATGAATGTGAATTGATTCTAAATGGTTATGGTGACCCAGATGGTTATCACGATGAGAGAGTGTTACCAGTTATTTATGAGCTTGATAGTAGAACAGAGTGGACAGATGAAAGTTGCTATGCAAAAGCTAATCCTGGACTAGGAACTATCAAGAAACTAGATAACTTGACTAGTAAAGTGAATAAGGCAAAAGCTAATCCTTTATTGGTCAAAAATCTACTTACAAAAGATTTCAATATCAGAGAAACATCTTCTGAAACATGGCTAACATTTGAAGAACTGAATAATAAAGACCTATTTGATATTACAACTATGAATGTAAATTATGGAATAGGCGGAACAGACTTGAGTAAAACGACTGACTTAACTTGTGCAGTCGTTATTTTTATGCGTCCTGGAGAAGAAACTATTTACTGTCTATGTATGGCATGGCTACCAGAGGATCTCTTAGAAGAAAGAACTCAGGAAGATAAAATTCCATATGATTTATGGGTAGAGCAGGGACTTATGAGAACGTGTCCTGGTAACAAGGTTCATCCAAAATATGTGACAGCTTGGTTTAATGAAGTTAGAGATGAATATGGAATTTATTTACCATGGATTGGATATGATGCATGGTCAGCTTCATACTGGGCTGAAGAAATGGCTGGATATTTTGGTAAAGAGGCTATGGTACCAGTTCATCAGGGGAAAAAGACTCTGTCTGAACCAATGTATCAGTTAAAAGCAGACTTGAAATCTAAAATAATCAACTATAACAACAACCCAATAATGAAATGGTGCTTATCAAATGTGGCCATTGACATTGATAAGAATGAAAACATTCAGCCATGTAAGACGAATAATAAACGTAGAAGAATAGATATGGCCGCAGCTCTTTTAGATGCGTATGTAGTTCTAAAAGATAAACGTAGCGATTATGAAAATCTACTGTAAGGAGGTGAATAAGTGAAATTTTTTAATATATTTAAAACTAAAGAAGCTCCTAGTAGAACCAAAGTAGAGCTTATACAAGAAAGAGGAAATGGATTCTATACTTGGAATGGAGTCTTGTATAAATCTGACATAGTAAGAGCTACTATTCGTCCCATCGTGAAGGCAGTAGGAAAAATGACACCAAAGCATATTAGAAGTCAGGATGGAAATTTGGTAATAAATCCAGAACCATACATGAGATTTTTAATCGAAGAACCTAATCCATTGATGTCTTCTCAGGTATTTCTTGAAAAGATGGTTAGTCAGTTCTTGTTAAACGGAAATGCATTTGCAGTTATAACTTCAGATGAGTATGGCCTACCAAATCAGATTTATCCAGTTGAGGCTAATGGAGTAGAAGCTGAATATGATAATGGAGTCTTGAAATTAGTCTTTCATTTGCCTAATGGAAATAAGGTCAAGTATCCGTATGACAGAATAATACATCTTAGAACTGACTTCAATGGTAATGATATATTTGGTACATCACCAAAGGATGCTTTGAAATCTCTAATGGAAGTTATAAACACAACAGACCAAGGTGTTGTAAAAGCTATTAAAAATAGTAACGTCATAAAATGGCTTTTAAAATTCAAACAAGTCTTAAAAGAAGAGGATATAGAAAAACAGACTCAGAAGTTTGTGGACTCATATCTTAATATAGACAAGAATAACGGAGGAGCAGCAGCAACCGACCCTAAGTATGATGTTGAACAGGTCAAAAATGAATCGTATGTCCCAAATGCATTACAGATGACTAATGCAAAAATGAGACTATACGATTTTTTTAATGTCAATGAAAATATCGTACAGAGTAAATACTCAGAAGATGAGTGGAATGCTTTTTATGAGTCAGTATTAGAGCCTATAGCAATTCAGTTATCAAATGAATTTACAAGAAAGCTATTTACCAGACGTGAAAGAGGCTTTGGAAATAGGATAGTATTTGAATCTGTATCACTTCAGTATGCAAGTATGCAAACAAAATTGAACTTGCAAGCAATGGTAGATAGAGGAGCTATGACTCCAAATGAATGGAGAGAAGTTCTGAACTTAACACCAATAGAAGGCGGAGATAAACCTATTAGAAGGTTAGATACCGCAACTATAGATACTACTGTAGAAGGAGGTGATGGAGATGAATAAAGTTGACAATCTTAAAGATTTTCTGAGTGTAAAAAATATAACCAATAATAAAGCAGTACTGTATTTTTATGGAGATATCGTGAGTAGTTGGTGGGGTGCATGGGATGATACAGACCAGTATCCAGAATCGGTTAAAAACTTTTTAAATGGATGTGAAGATAAGGATCTAGAAATACATATAAACTCTGGTGGTGGTTCGGTCTTTGCTGGCATAACTATTTACAATATGTTAAAGAACTTCAAAGGTCATAAGACTGTATATGTAGATGGACTTGCAGCAAGCATAGCATCCGTTATAGCTTTAGCTGGTGATGAGGTGGTAATGAGAACTGGGTCTAGTATGATGATTCATAAACCATCAGTTTATATTTACAATCAGTCTTTAAATGCTGATGAGCTGAAAGGAATGTCTGAAACATTGGACAAACTTCAGGAGTGTATTATGCAGATTTACAGAGAAAATCTGAAAGATAAAAGTAAACTTGAGGAAATCGAAACTATGGTAAATGCTGAAACATGGATGACGAGTGAAGAGGCCATGGACTATTTTGACATCAAAGTGGAAGATATGGAAGCAGTAGCTTGTAAGTCTGATGTTATCGGTAATTTTATCAAAAAACCAAAGTACCTTGAAGATATGGAAAATAAAAAAGCTAATGAGCTTAATAAAGCTACAGCTAAATTGAATTTACTTAAATTGGGAGGTAAGTATGAATCTTAAAGAATATAAAAATAAAAGAAGTACGATGATATTAGAGGCTGAAAACTTAATAGAAGCCAATAAAGTTGAGGAAGCTAATGCAAAAATGGAAGAAATAGCTAACTTAGATGCTAAATTTGAAGAAGAAGGTAAAGCTAATGCTAATTTAAACGCATTAAGAAACAAAACAATAGATGATTTTGTTGACTTTACTGGAAAAGGTAACTCGGTAATAGACTCAACTATAGAAAAATCTAAAAATATAGAAGATGATGCTCTAAATACATTAGATTATAGAAATGCATTTATGAATTATGTTGTAAAAGGTGAAAAAAGCAATGAATTAACAGCCTTAAATGCAACAGGACCATCTAAATCTACAGATGTTGGAATACTTATACCAACTGAAATATCTCAGAAGATAATAAAAAAATTAGAAAATAGCGGAAACATATTAGCTTTAGTTAACAGAACTAATGTACCTGGTGGTATAGAGATACCAGTTGAAAAATTAAAACCAGTTGCAACTTGGGTTGCTGAAGGAGCTGGTTCTGATAAACAGAAAAAAGACTATGGAAAAGTAATATTTGGTTATCACAAGTTAAGATGTGCAGTATCAGTTACTTTAGAGGTTGCAAACTTAACACTAGCTTCATTTGAATCTAACTTAGTTGAAAACATAGCTGATGCTATGATAAAAGCTTTAGAAGAAGCAATAATAAATGGAGATGGTTCTGGAAAACCAAAAGGGATATTAAAAGAAGAAGCAAATGAAGGTCAGGCTCTTGAAGTTACGGCTATAGAGTTAAAAACTCTACTTGATGCAGAAGCGGCAATACCAGAAGAATATGAAGAGACTGCAGAATGGTGTATGTCTAAAAAGACTTTCATGCAGTTCATAGGAATAACTGATAGCAATGGGCAGTTAGTTGCTAGAGTTGACCATGGTATAGATGGAAAAATAACTAGATACTTACTAGGAAGAAGAGTACACATAACTAAGCATGTTGACTCATTCTCAAGTACTTTAGGAGCTACTAAAATA
The DNA here is from genome assembly GCF_008151785.1 of Peptacetobacter hiranonis. GTDB lineage: Bacteria > Bacillota > Clostridia > Peptostreptococcales > Peptostreptococcaceae > Peptacetobacter > Peptacetobacter hiranonis. The sequence goes on along the minus strand of NZ_CP036523.1, from coordinate 1,636,770 downwards.
TTTGCATTTATATTCAACTTTAAAGACTATACTCTAAATACTGCATTCAATATGGGAATAAGAAAATACATAGATGAAGAAACAGATGATGAAGTAACTAAAACAGCTATGTTAGTTGATGGTAAAGTAACTAATAAAGATTCTCTTGTAATCCTAAAAAAGCGGTAATCCCAAGTATGCTTAAAGTAGAAGTAGAGGCTACTGAAGAAACAGAGTCTACTACGGAAGAAGAAGGTGTAAAAGATGTTAGTAGCACTAGCAGACGTAAAAAAGTATCTAAGAATTGATGCCGATTACACCGAGGAAGATGAATTTATAACAGCTCTTATAGAATCCGCTGAGGAAATGCTAAAAAATCAAACTGGATTGACTAGTATTCAGCTTGAAAGCTCAAGACTATCTGCTATATACGTTTATAAGTATGTAGCAGAGCTCTTTGAGAGCAGAGGTAGTACTGAGCAGGCATCACTAAAAACTCAAAATGTATTAGATAACATCGTTGCACAGCTTGCAATGTGTAATGATTATAGGGTGAAGTGATGAAGATTGGTAAAATGAGGCATTATATAACATTCCAGCGAAAAGAAAATGTTGAGAATGAAATAGGATCTGTAAATAAAGATTGGAAAGATTATAAGAGTACTTGGGCTGAAAAGATTAGATTGAGAAATAATACTGTTGAATCTTTAGGAAAAGAAGGTATTGAGGAGACTTACAGATTTAAAGTCAGATACAGAGAAGATATTACTGAAGATATGAGAATAGTTTACAAAAATGTAGTATATAGAATAGCACATGTAAACAATATAGATGAGCTAGATATGTACGAAACGCATATAGATGTAAAAGTACTGAAAGAAGGTAATTACGATGAGTAGTGGAACTGATTTCAAATGCGATGGATTGGATGATTTTACAGAAAAAATGTATTACAAAATATGTAAAGAATATCCAGAAAAAGCAGATAAACTTGTAGATAAAAGCTTAGGAGAATGTAAAGCAGAGGTAATAGCTAGAACTCCATGGGCTGAAAAGAAAAATAAAAAATATAAAAATAGTAAGCATCTAAGAGATAGTTGGAAAATACAAAAGATGGATAAACCAGGAAAGACTTTTGGAGCATTGAGAAATAATGCTCCACATGCACACTTGATTGAGTATGGCCACGATATAGTCACTCATGGAAAGAAAAAAAGTAGTAGAAAAGTAATAGGTTATGCAGAAGGAGTTCACATGTTGAAGAACACAATGACTCATCAGCAACCTAAGATAGATGCAAGAATAGAAAAATTAGTCGATGAAATATTTGACTTAAAGGAATAGCAAATGAAGTTAGTAGATATAGCAAGAGCTGTTAATGAAAAATTAAAGCCATTGAATATACCAATAGTATCAGATGATATTAGAAGCGGGTTTGAAAGACCTGCTTTTTTTGTGCAGTTAATGGTGATAGCCAATAGCGAATCTTCAACGATGATTGCTATTACAATACATTATTTTCCAACGGATAAAAAGCAGCTAGAACTATTAAAAATGACAGATAAACTCAATGAGATATTTTCTGACTACACTATAAATCTAGCTGGTGAGGATGCAATAAGTATAAGTGAAATAAGCATAGATATGATAGATAACGTACTTCAATACAGAATAGACACAACTATAGATAAAGATATGAATATGTTTGAGGAAAAGGACTATGTGAAGATGCAAATATTAGAAATGGAGGGCGTATAAGTATGGGAATACCAGAATGTCTGATTGAATTTAGAAGAAAAGCTTTAGATATGAGTTGGAGAAGTGCAAGAGGAGTAGTTGCTCTAGTACTTAAAGACACAACTGGAACTGTAAAAGGAAAAACAGTAACATACAAAAGCTTTGATGAAGTAAAAGAAAGTGATTGGACTGAAGATAACTACGATTTTCTAAGACTTACATTCCTTGGAGAACCAAGCAAGGTAATAGTTGAAGTAATAGATGACTTCGCAGCAGGCGATAAAACTCTAGATAAAGGATTAGAAAAATTAGAGTACTTCAAATTTAATTATCTAGCAGTTCCAGAAATACCTAGTGATAGTGTTGCTAAGGTAGAAGCTTGGATTACTAAGATGAGAAAAAAAGGAAGAACTTACAAAGCTGTTCTTACTGGAGTGAAGTCTAAAACAGAAAAAGGTTTAATCAACTTTACTACTAAGGGAATAAAGGTAAAGGATAAAGCTTATTCAACTGAGGCATATACTGCAAGGGTTGCTGGTATACTAGCAGGTCTACCTAGTACACAGTCAATCACATATCATGTGCTAGAAGAGGTTACAGAAATAACTGTACATGAAGATGAAAATGCAGCAGTTGATAATGGAGAATTAATCTTAACTAACGATGGCGAAAAAATAAAATTCGTCAGAGGTGTAACCGCTATGACAGAGGTTGGCCTTGGAGAGATAGAAGATTTTAAAAAGATAAAAATATTAGATACGGCAGACTTAATAAAAGCCGATATTCAGGATACATGGGAGAACTACTATGTTGGAAAAGTAATGAATACTTATCCGAATAAGGTTCTCTTTTTTGGTGCAATAAAAGGCTATTTAGATTCACTTCGGAAACAGGAGCTTTTAGATCCTAATGTGATTAATGAAGCTGATGTGGCATTTGAGGCTCAGAAGAAGTGGATAAAAGGAACTGGTGTAGATGTAACTACAATGACAGAGCAAGAATTAAAAGAATTTAATACTGGCTCTTATGTATTTGGTTACGCAAAATTCAGAATAGCCGACGCAATGGAAGATTTAAAACTAGAACTTTATATGTAAGGAGGATTAGTTTATGGCTGGAAAATATAATGGTTCAAATGTTATAAATGGAACTCATGGGAAACTATGGTGGAATGGATATTTAATAGCTGAGATAGCATCATTTGAAGCTAAGATAACTATAAATAGAGAAGATGTAATCATAGGAATAGACAACGACTCAAACTTGGTATCTCTAACTGGTGAAGGTACTATGAAATTCACAAAAGTATACAGTAGAGGTAAAAAAGCATATCTTGAAGCAATTAAGAGAGGTGAAGACCCAAGAAGCGAACTTATGGGTCAGCTAAAATCTCCTAACGCTATAGCAAAACAGACAGAAACTTGTATATTAAGAAATGTTTGGCTAAATGAATTAACTCTTATGAGCTTTGAAAAAGGTTCAAAAATTGAAGAAGAAACATCATTTGGATTTACACCATCTGATTCAGATATGCCAGATGAAATATTAGCAGCATAATATAAGGAGAGTAAAAATGGCTAGAAATATGGAAGTAATAACTATAGAAGATATATTAAAAAGAAAAGAGTTTTTTAAAAATAAGAAAAAAGAAATTAAAAAGTTATATGTAAAATCAATAGACGCATGTATAGTAGTTGAAAAACCAGATAAAGAGCTACTTTTTGATGTGCAGGAGATGGATGAAGAGTTTGCAGATAGCTATTTAGTATATGAATGTCTAAAAGAACCTAATTTACATTCCCCAGAAGTATTAGAAGCCTTCAAAGATAAGATAAAAGAACCAACAGATATATTATTTGAGATATTTGATACCTTTGAAGTAGCTGATATAGCTAGAAAACTAGTAGCTATGAGTGGATATGATGGAGTAGAAGAAGTTGAAGAACTAAAAAAGTAATAAAAAGAGATGGATTTTTAGAGATGTATGCCCACTATATAAATCGTGGGCATAGATTAGATGAGCTTATCAATATGAGTTATGTTGATAAGCTCTTTTATTTAGCTTCTATGAGAGTAGAAGAAGATAAAAAGATAGAATTTTATAATGCCTTCTTAGGTGGAGGTGAATAAATGGGAAAAAAGTATATTAGTGCAGTAATTTCACTAAAAGATAATATGTCTGGAACTATGAGAGAGATAAGAAGAGAACAGAAACAGTTCCAGAGAGAGTTGAAAAGCACTAGAGATAATCTTAGAAAAACAGCAAAAGAAAAATATACTGCAAGATTAGATGCTACTAAGGCTCATAAAGAGTTAAAAAAGCTTAGAACAAAATTTAAAGATAAAAGGTCTCGGATAGTTAAGGTTGTAGCTAATACACAGTTGGCAAAAGAAAAGCTAGACAAGATAAAAAATACAGCAAAAGCAGTAGGAAGGATGTCAGTCAAGCCAATTGTAGCTCTAAAGGATAAAGCTAGTTCTATGATAGGAGCTATTAAGTCTAAGTTATCTGCATTTAGAGCTCCAATTACTATTGCAGTAACCGCCTTGGTGACATCAGTCAAGTCGGCTATGGATTTAGAAAAGCAACAGATTTCTGTTAGTCATTTCATGGGAGTTAACAACAAGGACAAGAGTGCAGCACAGATAAGCAAAATGAGTGCTAACTACACTAAAGCACTTAGAAAAAATGCTAATGCGACACCATTTACCACAGATGAGGTTATGAAAGCAGGGACAAGAGCATTACAGATAAGTAAGGGCTCTACAAAAGAGGCTATGAAGACTTTGAAATTAGCTGAGGATATGGCAGCTCTTAATCCTGGAAAGACAGTTAGTGATGCAATGGAGGCTCTAGCTGATGCCGATATGGGCGAAATGGAAAGACTAAAAGAGTTTGGCTATAAGGGGTCAAGCACAGATGATCCTAAAAAGACTAGGGAGGAACTTTCTAAATTATATTCTGGTGGTTCAGCTAAATTAGCACAGAGTGGAGCTGGAGCATTCTCTACAATGGTAGGGAACTTACAGACTGGTCTAGCTGAAATGGGTACAGGGATATTACAGAGCTTAGTTCCTGCTATGACGGGAATTACTTCTATGCTACAAGGAGCTTTACCTACATTTACCGCTATAGGAAATGCTATAGGGCAAGGGATAGGTGGAGCTGTTAGCTTTTTAAGTTCACAAATGCCAGTATTACAGCCTATATTCCAGGAAGTTTGGCAGAGTGTAGGAAGTATTATACAGACTGTTGCTCCAGTTATAGGGCAAGCTATAAAAGCATTGTGGCCTGTGTTTAGTGGGTTGTTAAGTGTCGCATCAGTTGCTCTTAATGGAATATCTCAGATTGTATCTGCAGTAGCTCCATACGTTAAAAGTGCAATTAGTGCTATTGCACCATCTCTTAAAAACGTTGGAAGTGTGCTTACTACTGTTGGGAATACTTTTAAAAGAGTATTTACTAGCATAATGAATATAGTTAAAAAAGCCTATAATTTTGTGAAGCCTCTTATAGATGGAATAGGAAACGCATTATCTAGTGTTACTGGATTTATAAGTGGCGGAGTTAGTAGGTTCCTTGGTGGTAATGCTACTGGTACTAAGTATTGGAGCGGTGGATTATCTGTGGTTGGTGAACATGGACCAGAGCTTGTACAGATGCCAAGTGGTTCTAAAGTATTTACTAATAGAGAGAGTAGGGCAATGGTTAATAGAGCTATGCCTACACCAGTAAGTTCTGGAAATGGGCAGAACATAATAAATATAACTATTAATAAATTAGCAGATTCATTCAATATAGCTAACAATATGGATATTAATGATATAGTGGCTCAGTTCGTGGAAATGCTAAGAATAGCATTGCTTAATTTTGCATAGGAAGGATGATGAAATATGGAGTTTTATATTGATGATTTAAGGCTACCAGTACCCATACAAGAGGTATCTGTAAAAACTGGGGCGGATATTAATACTATTTCTTTGGTAAATTCTGGAGAAGTAGGTTTATATGGTGGCGAAAAATTAGATACTCTATCATTCAGTTCCTTTTTCCCTAGCAGATACAGACCATTTTGTCAGTATAATGGATTTCCACAGCCAGAAACTTTTATAAATCATATAGAGTCGGCTAAGAGAGAGAAAAAGCCGATTAGATTTATAATGACGGGAACTGATATAAATAAGCAATTTTTAGTGGAATCCTTTGAGAAAACTTATAAAATAAATGGTCTTGGAGATGTATATTTCTCATTATCTCTTACAGAGTATAAGGAGATAGAAATTCCTCAGATTGCTCCTGCTACTAATAGCTCTAGTACTAAAAAGCCAACTACTACAAAGAGACCTACAGATACTAAAAAGAAAAAGAGCAGCACAACACATATAGTTAAACGTGGAGATACTCTTTGGGGATTAGCTAAGAAGTATTATGGAGATGGTAGTCAATATATGAAAATAGCTAATGCAAATAAGGATAAGGTAAAAAATCCTAATTTAATTGTTGATGGCTGGAAGTTGGTGATTCCGTAAATGAATATAAAGATGGTAATTCAGAAAAAGGACGGAAGCAAGTACGATATCACAAATATTACTGAGAGTGTAACAACTAGCGGAGATATTAAACAGTGTGGAAGAAAATGTGAGTTCAGTACAATAAGATCAGCAGGATTCAATATAGCTAATGGAGATATGGCAAAGTTTTATGATGAGGAAGAGGAAGTATTTAGAGGAACTGTTTTGAGTATAGATAAGAATAGTTCCTCTGATACTTTTAAGTATACAGCTCTTGATGAAGGGTGGAGACTTACAAAGAGTAAAGGCTCTTTCAACTTTACGAATAAGAGAGCTGATGAGATAGCATCAGAAGTATTACAAAAGAATAAGTTTGTAAGAGGTGATATCGTAAAAGGAAAGACTAAGATGTCTAAGGTTTTCGTGAACAAGTCTTTTTACGATATTATCATGACTGCATATACTGAGGAGGCTAAGAGTAGTAAGAAAAAGTATATGTTCGCAATAACTAGACAGAAGGTATATCTGATTGAAAAGGGTGTTACAGTACTTAAGGTAGGCTTTGAGGAAGGAAAGAACCTAATTGATTCTGAGTATTCTATAGATGCTCAGAATATAGTTGATAGAATAGTTATCACTGATTCTAATGGAAATCAGAAAGAAGTAAAGGATAAAAAAGAGTTGATTGACGTTTATGGAGTTATCCAGGAAGTCAAGGAAATGAAGGACGGCGGTCTTAGTAACGATGAGATAAATGAGATATTTAAGGACGTTGATAAGAAGTGTAATCTGAAAGGGATTGGAGATGCAACGTGTGTTACTGGAAATGCTGTTATGGTAAAGGATACTGTAAGTGGCTTAGTAGGTAAGTTTTACATTGATAGTGATACGCATACATATTCTAATAACCATCACGAAATCAGTCTGACTTTGAATTTTGAGAATATCATGGATGAGAAGGCTGAGGATGGTAAAGAGGAGAACGCCGATGGAGCATCTGGTGGTGGAATATTAAATGGTAAAAAGGTTAAAGCTCTATTCACTGCATATTATCCAAGCAACGATAAACTTCAAGGAGGGTTTGTTGCAGCAAACGGAGAGAGACTTAATCCAAGTTCTAATACATGTGCAGCACCTCCATCAATTCCATTTAATACGCAAATACAAGTTTGTGGAACTGGTACAAGCAATGATGGAAAGGTATATCGTGTAAATGATCGTGGAGGAAAGATACAGGTCGTTAATGGAGTTTATCACATAGATTTGCTTTATCCAGACAAGAAAAGTGCTTATGCCTGGGGAAGAAAATATGGAGAAATTATAATTGGAAATGGTACAGGATTTTCTTCTGCTGGAGGTGGAAATAATAGAGCAGTTACATTAGCTAAAAGTCAGCTTGGTAAACCATATAAATGGGGAGCAACGGGTCCTAATTCTTTTGATTGTAGTGGATTAATCTATTGGGTGGCCAAACAGATGGGAAAATCAATTCCACGTACATCTTCAGAACAGAGTAGGTATGGCCAATCTGTAAGTAAAGGTAACTTACAACCTGGTGATTTGGTATTCTTCGGTAAAAGTAAAGTACATCATGTAGGAATGTATGTCGGTGGTGGGCAATACATACACGCACCACAAACTGGAGATGTAGTAAAGATAAGTAGTTTGTCTAGTAGAGGAGATTTCCACAATGCTAGAAGGTTCTTGTAGGAGGTAGTAATGAAAGATAATAACCCAATGTTAGAGTTGGCAGCTCTTATAGAAGGGCTTATAAAAGATGCTAAGGAAGAAGAAGTATTTCTTGGAGAGGTAAAAAGTGGATACCCTAATCTGAAAATTAAGTTTAAAGATATTATTTTAGAAAAAGAAAATCTACTAATATCTTCTCTAGTAAAGGATAGACTTGATAAAAAACCTATGTACAAGAATGATTATAAATATGAAATAAAAACTGGCGATACAGTAGTAATGTTAGCAAGAGGAGATAAATTTGTAATAATCGACAAGGTGGTGAGTATCTAATGTCGAATGAATTATATCCGTTTATTTTATCGGATAGTAAGAAGGAAGCTAGTGATCTTGAAATTTTTAAGGAAATAGCTTGGGATTTTCGTCGAGATAAGCCAATTATAGATGAGAATACTAAGGAATATAAGATAGTTGAAAAAGATGAGGCTTTGAAAGCGTGGATTTATAAGGCTATTAAGATAGCTAGATATAGGTATCCAATTTTTACAAGTGATTATGGAACAGAGCTAGACGAGTTAGTTGGAGATAAGTATACGAAAGGTTATACGGAATCGGAGGCTACTAGATATATTAAAGAGGCTCTGAGTATTAATCCATATATTAAGAATATAAATAAGTTAGATGCATCTTTTGAGAGAGATACTCTTAGTTTATATCTTAATATAGATACTATTTATAATGAGGGGGTGGAGCTAAGTGTCTAGATATGCAACAGAAACAGTTGATGTTATTAGAGATAGGATTTTAGCAAATACAAAGACTGATTTGGCGAAAATTGAAGGCTCTACTACTTACAATAATGCATCTGCTATGGCTACAGATTTGGCACAAGCATATTCGGCATTGGATATGGTGGAGGATCTAGTATTTATTAAAAATACCTTTGGCGAATTTCTTGACGAGAGAATAAATGAATTTGGCCCTAAAAGAAAATTAGGAGAATGTGCTACAGGAGAGGTTTATTTTGAGGGAACTATAGGAGCTACTATAGAAAATGGTACGAAAATAGAATATGCAGGTCTGATTTATACAGTTATAAAAGATGTTACTCTAGTAGCTGACAATGAGCAAAATAGTAGCCCTATACAAGCTGCAGAGATAGGTTTGAAGTATAACTTAAATGCTAATACAGAGTTTAATTTGGTTGAGGCTAATAGCAATATTACTAAGATTTATAACCGAGTTCCATTTAAGGGTGGTACTGAGAGAGAGTCAGATGATGACTTTAGAGAGAGGTTTGATATCTATATGACCGATAAAGCAACATCTGGTAATGAGGCCGACTATGAGCAATGGGCAAGGAGCATTGATGGAGTGAAAGATGCAAAAGCTACTGGTCTTTGGAATGGTCCTAGTACTGTTAAGGTTGTTATCTTTGGAGAAGGTAATACGGCGGTCGATGAGGAAGTTCTGAAAAACTGTAGGGAATATATAATGAGCAAGAAACCAGTTGGAGCTAATCCTACAGTTATAACTCCGACTGCTATGAATATAAACATAACAGCTACTCTTACATTAGCAGCTAATTCTATTTTAGAGAATGTTAAGTCAGACTTCTTGGTAGCTCTTAATGAATATTTCAAGGAAGCAGGCACAAAGATAGCTTATATTAAAGTGCTTGGGTTACTAGCAAATATAGGTGAGGTAGTTAATATAGAAGGCTTGAAGTTAAATGGAGCTACTTCAGATGTAGTAGTAGGAGATGAACAGATAGCAGTTGCGAACTTGGATGGAGTGGTGAGTGATGCTTAAGAAATATAATTGGTTTTATGATAAGAGCAATATTTATTCTAAGTTTCCAAAACTTCTGCAGAATGAAATTGATAAACCTTTCATGGATGCTTTGGATATAGAGATTGATAAGTTGAAGGAAGCATTTACGGATCTTTTTAATCAGTTTTTTGTGAGTACTGCAACATGGGGACTTGAGTTCTGGGAAGATTTGGTGAAGTTAGAAACTAACGAGAAACTTAGCTATGAGACTAGAAGAAGTAATGTTATGGCCGAGATGAGAAGGAGAGATATTACTACAGTTGAGGTTATTAAGAAGGTAGCTGAGGCATATTCGAACGGAGAATGTGATGTGATAGAGGATTTTGAGCATTATATTTTTACTATTAAGTTTATAGGAACAAAAGGTATTCCAGCAGCTCTTGATGAGCTAGACAAAGTAATTAAAAGAATAAAGCCTGCACATTTGGATTATAAGTATGAATATAGCTATCTTACTTGGGATGAGTTCGATTCGTATAATAAGACTTGGAACGAGTGGGATGCTCTTAATCTGACTTGGAACGAATTAGAAGTATATACAGAAAAGAAAGAGGCGGTTAGATAATGCCGAGTGCAAAAACGACACCTAATTTAGGTTTGAATGCCTGGGAAGGTAATGAAACAGTAAGAAGAGAAGATTTTTATAACGATAATCAGAAGGTTGATAAAGCTGTTGGAGATCTAAAGACAGCTATAGAAAACATAGATTTGGCAGATACAAATATATCTATAATAGATGCTAAAAACAAATTTGAAGGAACTACACTAGACAAGGTGCTTGACGAGATAGACGATAAAATCGTTGATACAAACAACAAGGTAGACAACATAGACTTGTCAGCTAACAAAGTGAAATACACAGACACGCATAAGTTAGGAGCTACAGATGTACAGAAAGCGATAGACGCACTAGCTACTAAAGTTAAGGCTTTAGAGACTAAGACACAATCATTAGAACAAGAACTAACAGGACAAGTTGCACGTTTAAGTGGAATTAATACAGAACTTGAGACAGAGATAGGAACACCGACAGTATAGGAGGTAGGATATGGAAAATCTTAAAAACACAATAACTAAAACAGAAACTTTATTAAATAATGTAAAGTTAGCTAAGGACAAAATAAATGAAACTGTGGTACGGGGGGGGGCATCACTTCTAAAAGTTTAAATGAGATACCTGATAATATTAAAAGTATGTTAGGACAGTATAGTAAACTAGCAATATTAAAATTTAACCCAGAAATTTCGTATTCTTTTAAAAGCTATACTAGCAATATAATTACAATAAATACGAATTTAGAATTTATACCTAAATATGCATTTGTAAAAATACGCAAAGGTGGAGAATTTGGACCTAATCCATCTACAGGTTGGATTACATCGACTGAACCTACTAATTTAGCAACAATTCACATAATGCAAAATACTTGGAAGTTTTCAAAAGAAAAAGTAGAATTTGACATAAACAGTTCATACAGCGGCAACTTTTCGATTGTCGAAATTTTTTTAATTGGTTAGGAGTGAAAAAATGGAAAACTTACAAAATACAATAACTAAAACAGATACTTTAAAAAATAACTTAAAAACAGTAACAAACCAAATTAAACAAAGCATAGTACGGGGGGGGGGTGCGATATTAAAAGTTTAGCCGAAACTCCAAAACGGATTACGGAAATGTTGGGACAATATAAAAAGATAGCAATATTAAAAGGAGTTAATGCAGAATTTGTTTTTTATGATTCTAATATGCCAAAAGTAGATGCAAAAGTAGAAATAGATTTAAGTTCAGTAGAATTTGAACCAAAAAACTACATATTTGATTTTGAGGGATATGATACAGATTATGGAGGTTATGGTTATGGAGATGGAAATTTTTTAACAAAAGATACACTAGATATAAATCATAACTTTTTTAGTGTATATTTAGAAAGAAAAAATGTAAAATATGATAAAGTTAAGAAAAAATTAACTCTCTATGGTGAAGCTCGTACTTCGTATGGTTATACAAAGATTATCAATGTAACTTTAATTGGATAGAAAGGAGTAAACAATGGAAGATTTAAAAAGGACAATAGATAATACGAATAAATACAAAAATGATTTAAAACTTGCAAAGAATAAAATAAATGAAAGAATTTTATCGGGGGGGTACAATTGCTGATACCTTAAATGCAGTACCTGACGCAATTGATAAGATGTTAAAAGAGAATTATAAAAAGATAGCAATACTAACTTTAAACAAAGAATTTAAGGGTTTATATACTAGTATTAAAACGCTTTCTTTTAGTTTCAATGTAGATTTTAACCCAAAAGAAGCATTTTTAATATGTCAAGCTAAAAGAGATGATAACAAGCAAGAATATGAAGGATATTTCATAGTAGATTCTAAACATGATTGTAACGCAATGGTATTCTATACAAATCCGTACAGCCAAAGTGTTAAATTTGACAATTTTAAAATAAGTAATGGAAATGAAATAGAGTTTAGCGTGGCTATTAGATATCTTGGAGTAAGCGAAAGTGGGCTAAGATGGAATTTAAAAATAGAAGATGTAATTCTAATAGAATAGAGGTGATAAAGTGGACTTAAAAAATACCATAAACAATACAAACACACAAAAAGAAAATTTAAAAACAGTAGCAAATAATATAGATAACAAGTTAGTAGAGCTTGGTGGAGAACGGGCTACAGATTTAGCAGATGTAGTTAACAAAATGGATACTATGGTTGGACAGTATAAAAAAATAGCAGAAGGAGAATATAATTCGGATTTAAAAGTTAGAGATAATGATAGTCAAGGTACTCTAATTAATAATGAATATTTACAGTTTGAAAAGAAAATTCCACTAAATCTTAATTTTACACCAAAACGAATTATATTCAAATTTGAATATATGAATCATTCAAAAACAATTGAAGAAGGAATGTATGCACCATATGGACTTAGTGTAGATAGCAAACACAATTACAATATTTCTACGTCAGCAGGAATAGGTAATTTAAAATACCCTATTAGAGAAACAAAAGTTTTTGTAAAAAATATAACAAGTAAAGAGGCGACTATTGTTATGACTGCGTATAAAGAACTCAATTATCCAGAGTATTTTTTTATGAAAGCACCAATAAAATGGACAGCGATAGGCTAAAAAAGGAGTGATAAAATGGCAGGATACAAATATATTGGGAAAAGAATTTACTATTTAAAAGTAGACGGACGTGTAATATTAGACACAGGAGAGGCAGAAGGTTGGGTTAATCCAACAACAAGTGAGGACGATTGGATAATCTACTCTGAACTTAGTAAATACAACAAAAGTGAAGTAGATTTTATGGAACTACAGTTTGGTGAATTTAAGACAGAATTTGCAGAGTGTACAAGTTACCATGTCGATGTAGCTAAAAAAGAAATAGTATTCGAATATAGAGAAAAGCCTAATCCTCCAGAAATTCCGCAAACGCCGTCGCTACATGAACGAGTTGAAAAACTTGAATCAAACGAAAAATTTCAAGAGGATATGATAGTAGATAATGCCTATAGAGTGGCGTTGCTTGAGTTGTCAGCTCAGGGAATATCACTTTAATATATAATTTCAAAAGAAGGAGATGGTAATATGCTTTATATTTTATTACAGAGACAGGTTGCAAGAAAATCAAAATTTAAAAAAGCTGAAGCCGAAGAGCTGCAGAACAAATTTGATGTATTCTTTTTAAACGGAAGAATAACTCAGGAAGAGTATGAAACACTAACAAATTCTTTAAAAGAAAAAACTGAAGAAATAGTATAAATAAAAGCTAAGCTACTCTATAGGAGAGAAGGGCATAAATAGATAGAACCAGAGGGTTCTTTTTTTATGCCCTATTTTTAGCTAGAAAGGAGAGAGTGATGGCAAAATTCACAGATATATTTAATGGAATTATAGCTGTTGCTGGAACGTGTGTCACATTCCTATTTGGTGGATGGGACATAGTCTTGAACAGTTTAATAATACTTATGGCTGTTGATTATGCAACTGGACTAATGAAAGGATATGTCAACAAAGACCTATCAAGTTCTACAAGTGCACGAGGGTTATTTAAGAAAATAATGATTCTTTTAATACTAATAGTTGGGGTTGCTCTTGATAGAATGCTTGGAACTGGTGAGCATATGTTTAGAACATTAGTCGCATTCTTCTATATAAGTAATGAATCACTTAGCATAATAGAAAATGCTACTCAGCTTGGAGTTCCAGTTCCACAGCAGATTCAGGACGCATTAGAGCAGTTAAAAAATAATAATGGAAAGGAGGTGAAATAGATTGGAAACATTCAGTATATCAGGAGGACACAATCCAGACGGAAAAGTTGGATGTGGTACTGTAAATAAAAAACTTGATATGTACGAATCTACAGAAGACAGATATATTACAAATAAAGTTATAGAATATCTGAAAAAAGATAATAGAAAGGCATACAATTGTACCGTAAATAACGGAACAAGTCAGGGAGATGTATTAGACAAGTTAGCAGATAAGCATAATGATATAGGAGCTGATTGGGATATATCTATACATTTTAATGATGTGAATCATAAAGACTATGTTGGTGATGGTGCAACTATAGGTACAGAGGTTTGGTATTATTCTGGCTCAAAACATGCAGCTGAAATAAAAGAAAAAGGAAACCTTATATGTAGTAATATATCGAAAATTGGATTTAGAAACAGAGGAGTTAAAGCACATTCTGGATTAAGATTCTTAAAAGAAACACATGGTAAGTCTATGATCATAGAAGTTTGTTTTTGCTGTGATAAAGATGATGTTACTCTATATAAAGCAAATAGAGATAATATTGCAAAAGCAATAGCAGATGCTCTTCAGGGGAAAGTATATAATCCAAAGAAGGAGGTAAAAGACGTGGATAAAATCGTATTATATCATGGGGATGCAGATGTGTTTGCAGCTATTGTTGTAGCTCAGAAGCATAAGTGTCCAATGATGAAGGAATCTGACTTCAAAATAAGTGGTCTGAAAGCTAAAGAAGTTGTTCAGATAGGCGGTAAATCAGAAGATGCTAATAGATTCCAGACATTCAAAAATGCAGCGAAGTTGCTGTAAAATTTAAGAGAACGGAAATACTAATAAAAAATAAAATAATCTAAAGAAAGAAAAATATAATAGTCCAATTAAAAAAATATTATAAAATAGAATAAGAATAAACAACTATGCAGCGGTGCTATAGTGTTTAAATCTAAAAAAATCATAACTATATATTATAACAGTAAGGGGAGAGCAGAGGTGTTCTCCTCTTTTTTATTGGAATTATATATAAAATAGTGATATAATTCTAAATAGACCTAATATAATATTTAGGCTTGCTGAGCAAGGGATAACAGAGTGTATAAAAGAAATAATTCTAATTGATATGAAAAATATTTTAAAAAATATTTTGATTGGAGATGATAATATTATGCTAAACATATTATTTATTATAGAATTTATATTTAATTGTACAGAAGATTTATTAATAAATGCTATACATGCTCTGTTAGCCTAAGTATTATATGATTATTTAAAAGTAAATTAAAAAATAGAAATTTTATTTGAGTAAATAGGGACTATACCCTATTTTTTTTATATGATAAAATAAAAAAGATAGTTATAAATAGAAAAGGAGAAAAAAATGGAAACAATTAACATAAACAAAGAAGTAAAGAAACCAAGACAGAAAGTATTAGACCCTAAAAAACTAGAAGAACAGGAAGTGTTCATGGATAAAGTTAGAGAACTTAATGACCAGTGGGCAAAGAAAAAACACCGTCGTCCTGTCGTGGGCTGTGGTACGTTTGGGTGTCAGATGAATGAGCACGACTCAGAAGAACTAGCATATATGCTTGAAAGAATGGGATACGAAAGAACTGAAAAACTATACAAAGCAGACCTAATAATATACAACACTTGTGCAGTAAGAGAAAATGCAGAAATGAAAGTATACGGAAACTTAGGACAGCTAAAATTCACAAAAAGAAAAAATCCAGACGTAAAAATAGCGCTTTGTGGATGTATGATGCAGCAGCCACATGTTGTAGAAGAAATCAAAAAAAATCACAAACATGTAAACCTAATGTTTGGTACTCACAACCTATATAGATTCCCAGAACTACTATATAAACAGATGACAACTGGAAAAAATATAGTCGAAGTTTGGGATGTAGACGGAGAGGTAATAGAAGGGTTACACAGTAACAGAAAATTTGAACTAAAAGCATTTGTAAATATAATGTATGGATGCAACAACTTCTGCACATATTGCATAGTTCCTTACACTAGAGGTAGAGAAAGAAGTAGAGAGCCTCAGGATATACTTGATGAAATAAAAGAATTAGTTGCAAATGGAACAAAAGAAGTAACTTTACTTGGACAGAACGTAAACTCTTATGGAAAAACTCTTGAAAACCCGATGACATTTGCTGAGCTTTTAAGAGAAGTTAATAAAATAGAAGGATTAGAAAGAATAAGATTCATGACATCTCATCCAAAAGACTTATCTGATGAAGTTATATATGCAATGAGAGACTGTGAAAAAATATGTGAATTCTTACATCTTCCAGTTCAGTGCGGAAGTAGTGCTCTGTTAAAGAAAATGAATAGACACTATACAAAAGAAGACTACCTTAACATAGTAAGAAAAGTTAGAAAAGAAATCCCTGACATAGCATTCAGTACAGATATAATGGTTGGATTCCCAGGTGAAACTCTTGAAGATGTTCAGGACACTATAGATGTAATAGAAGAAACTAAATATGACTCAGCATTTACATTTATATACTCTAAAAGAGAAGGAACTCCAGCAGCTAAAATGGAAGATCAGATTCCAGAAGATGAAAAACATAGAAGATTTGATGAAGTATTAGAACATGTTAACAGAATAGTTAATGATATAAACTATAGCTATCAGGATAAAGTTGTTGAAGTACTAGTTGAAGGAAGAAGCGCAAAAGATAAAAATAGATACACTGGAAAAACTAGACAGAATAAAACTGTAAACTTTGACAGTAACGAAGATAATTTAATAGGTAAATTAGTAAATGTAAAAATAACTCAGCCGAGATCATTCTCATTAAACGGAGAAGTTGTTGAGATAGTAAGATAATAAAATAAAATCCAAAATAGGAAGAGAGTGATTAAATGAAAAAAATCATAATCCTTTTTGCGATGATGACATTAGTTTTATCAGGATGTAGCAAGGCAAAAACTAATGCTGAGCAGGAAGAACTTACAGAAGAAAGAATAAGAGAAGTATCAGAAATGAATGACGAATTTACTGATTTAAGATTTGAATCTGAATTAGAATGGTACAATGACTTTATAACACCAATAAAAGAAAATAATTGGAATGTATCTAAAGAAGAATTAGAGTCTATCTTAGATGATGTAAAGGAAAAAAGAGAAGCGATTAAAAAAATAGACAAAGAGGAAATAAAAGTATATCTAGATGATAGATATTCTAAACTTGATAAAGACGGCGAAGATAAAGAGTTAAAAGAAAAACTAGATACAGAATATAAAAAAATACCAACTTCACTAGAGGGAATGAATCAAATATTAGATATAATTGAAAATGATATAAAACTAGGATTAGATGGAAGTTTTAACTCTGATGATAAAAGCAAAATAGAAAATTCTTTTGATGAAATTATAAAAATCTATGAAGATAAAATTCAGTAAATTTTGCATAAATATGATATCATTATAATATAAAATAAAATTATAATTAATTAAATAGTATAGTTATAATTAAAAAAATTGTGGTGAGGAAGTGTTCGACATGGATAAAAATGTAGAATGGTTAAATGAAAAACGAATAGAAAAAACAATAAAAGCTCTTGAAGCAAATAATATGAATGGATATCTTGTAAACAATAAGGAAGAACTTATAGAAACTATAGAAAAAATAGTAGATAAAGATTCCGTTGTTGCTTGCGGTGGGTCAATGACATTATTTGAAACAGGGATAATAGATTATCTAAGAGAGGGAAGATATACTTTCCTTGATAGATATGAAAAAGGACTAACTCCAGCAGATACAAAAGAAATATTTAGAAAATCATTCCTTGCAGATGCATATTTTACAAGCACTAATGCTATAACAGAAAATGGAGAACTTTACAATGTAGATGGCAATGGGAATAGGGTTGCTGCGATGATGTATGGACCAGATAAGGTTATTGTAATAGTGGGTGCTAACAAAATAGTTAAAAATGAAGCTGAGGCAATAGAAAGAGTAAAATCAATAGCAGCTCCAGCAAATACAAAAAGATTAAATAGAAAAACTCCTTGTGCAACTACAGGTATGTGTGCAAATTGTTCAAGTCCAGATAGAATTTGTGACAATTACACTACTATAAAAAGACAGGTTCAGGGAGATAGAATGCATGTAATATTCCTTAATGAAAGTTTAGGATATTAGGAGTTTAGGAGGAAGTATGAAAAAAGTAAAATTTATATATAATCCAAATTCTGGAGAAAAAAAACTTGCTTCTAAATTAGATAGCATCATAAGAATATATCAAAGAAATGGATATACAGTAATCCCATATAGACTAGACTATGATATACCAGTATCGTCTTCTTTCAAAGATTTAGACGAATCATATGATCACGTTGTCTTTTGTGGTGGAGATGGGACTATTGATTTAATGGTAAATGAGTTAAAAAGAAGAAATATAAATCTTCCAGTTGGTATAATTCCATCTGGTACGGCAAATGACTTTGCAAATGCACTTGGATTAGAACATGATCCTGAAGAAGCGGTTAAGAAAATTATAAGCTCAAAGCCTAAAAAGATAGATTTAGGAAAAGTAAATAACAAATATTTTGTAAATGTAGCTAGTGCGGGTATGTTTACAGATGTTTCTCAGAAAATAAATAACGACATAAAAAACTCTTTTGGAAGAATAACATACTATATAAAAGGAATTGAAGAAGCTAGATCTATGAGAGAATTTCACATAGACGTTCAATCAGAAGAAACTTGTTATTCTGGAAATATGTATTTAATGCTTGTCTTTAATGGAAAGACAGCAGGAAATATAAATTTAGCGTATAAGGCTGAGGTAGATGACGGATATTTAGATGTTATAATATTCAAAGGAATGCCTATACCTAAGATTATTCCTGTTTTGATAGGTGTATTAAAGGGAGAGCATTTAGATTTTGAAACTGATAATGAAATACTGTACTTCAAGACTAAGAAAGTTAGAATAGATTGTGATGATGATTTAGGTACAGATATCGATGGAGAGAAGGGACCAGGATTCCCTCTTGAGATAGAGTGTGTTGAGGATGCACTTGATATTCTTGGAGTAGAGTTTTAAATAAGTAATATAAAAAATATAAGGCTGTTGCATGTTTTAAAATGGTCCCTATGTCAAGGACATATATAAAAAAGTCTTAAGCAGCAAGCAGCTGACTTCTATATTGAATAGGAGTCAGCTGTTTTAAATTCCACTGACAACGATCATTATTATAATAATCCATATAATCATCTATTAAACTTTTTAACTCTTCAAATGTATTGCAACTTTTATAATCTATTTCATCTTTCATATGACCAAAGAATGACTCCTGCGGAGCATTGTCCCAACAATTACCTTTTCTAGACATAGATTGACCTAAATTATATTTTTTTAACAAGTTCTGAAAAATAGTACTTGTATAATGAACTCCTTGATCAGAATGAATAAATGCATCTTTATGTAATTTGTCTGAATTTGATAACATGAGATTGTTAATAGTTGAAATAACAATATCCATTTTTAAATTCTTCGATAAATGATACGATAAAATTTCATTCGTAGAAGAATCTTTTACAGTTGATAAATATGCTGTTTTCCCATTGCCGTACGGCATATACGTAATATCAGTTAAAAGTACTTTTCCTGGTATACCTTGTTTAAATTCTCTATTCAATTTATTAGGAACTGTGTGATGTTCTTTTCTTGCTTTTCCCATACGTTTAGCTGGATTTGACTCGCGAATAGGACATTTAATTCCATATTTTTTCATTATTCTTTGAATTTTTTTTCTGTTAAATATTATATTAAATTTACTTTTTAAAATCATTTTTATTGAACGAGAACCTTTTTTGTATCCTCTGAACTTATATGCTTTAAGAATTATTTCTTTTGCTTCTAAATCCTTTTCTTCTTGTTTGCTTATTACATTCTTGTTTTTTAAATAGTTATAAAATCCAGATCTAGATACTCCTGCAACAATACATAGATGTTTTATCATTTTTTTTAAACAATATTTATTTATTACATCATTAATTAATTTGAATATTTTCACCGAAGGTAGCTTATTATTCATCACCTGCCTTTCTTCGAAGTCTAGCTTTTTTACTAGTTCTAGCTCTGCTTTAAGATATGCTATTTCAGCATCCTTCTTATCTATTATCTCTTTATCTGTTAATTTTCTTTTTCTTGGTCTTCCAGAATTATTAACTCTAGAATCATCTAGTCCCAAAATACCATTTTCTTTATATGACTTTCTCCATCGCTCGCTAGCGCATTTAATACGTTTTGCACCTATGATGTTAGTGTCAAAACCTGCTTCTTTAAATATCTGTGTTGGATTTTTTCCCTTATTGTATTCTGTTATGAAATGTATTTTAAATTCATTTGTATATGTTATTGATTTACAGCTTACATTCTTTACAAATGGATTTTTTGATAGCTCTAATGTTTCTTCTT
Organism: Peptacetobacter hiranonis; assembly: GCF_008151785.1. GTDB lineage: Bacteria > Bacillota > Clostridia > Peptostreptococcales > Peptostreptococcaceae > Peptacetobacter > Peptacetobacter hiranonis. The sequence continues at coordinate 1,616,287 of NZ_CP036523.1, read as the reverse complement.
TACTAAATTGTTTTTTACTCATAAATTACTCACCTCTATATTAAAATTATACAAAAAAAGAACCTATAGATGAAACACCTTTTTACAAGTGTCCATTCTATAGGTTCCATTTTACATAGCTCTTACTCAAACGAAAATAAAAAATTTAAATACAATGAAAGAATGGAATTTTTAGGAGATTCAGTTCTTGGATTAGTTATAAGTGATCATATATTTAAAAAAGAAACAGGAGTTCCAGAAGGGGAACTTACAAAATTAAGAGCAAATATAGTTTGTGAAGGATCACTTAGTGAAGCAGCTAAAAATATAAGACTAGGGGATTATATCCTTTTAGGTAGAGGTGAAGAGGCTACTGGTGGTAGAGAGAGAAAATCTATACTTGCAGATGCTTTTGAAGCGGTTATAGCAGCTATATACTTAGATGGAGGAATAGAAAGTGCATCTAAGTTTATACTATCTAATTTATCAGATATAATAAAAGACTCAATAGACGGAAAAATATTTAGAGATTATAAAACTCAGCTTCAGGAAGAAATACAGAAAAATGGCTCTAGCAATATATGGTATAAATTACTAGATGAAGATGGTCCAGACCACAATAAGACATTTATAATGATGGTTGGTGTGGAAGACAGAGAGCTAGGTGTAGGAAAGGGCAAGAGCAAAAAAGAAGCTGAACAGGCTGCAGCAAAGGCGGCAATATCAAATTTAATAGATAGTGAAAGATAGGTGAAAAATATGAAAAAAAGAATAATACCTATTTTTGTACCACATCAGGGGTGTCCAAACGACTGCATATTTTGCAATCAGAAAAAGATAACAGGAGTATGTACTACAGTCACTCCAGAAATAGTTAGAGATATAATAGAAGAATGTCTTCCTACAATAGATAAGGATGCTGAAGTCGAAATAGCATTCTTTGGAGGAAGTTTTACCGCAATAGATATGGATATACAGAGAAGTCTTTTAGCAGTTGCTAAAGAATATAAGGATAGAGGAATAGTTAAGGATATAAGAATGTCTACTAGACCAGACTGTATAACAGATGAAATATTAGAAATGGTAAAATCATACGGAACTACAATAATAGAGCTTGGAGTTCAGTCATTAGATGAGAGAGTTCTTTTAGATAGTATAAGAGGTCATAACTCAAATGTAGTTTATAAAAGTGCTGAAATGATAAAAAAACATGGAATAAATCTAGGACTTCAGATGATGGTAGGTCTTCCTAGCGATTCAGAAGAAAAATGTTTATTTACAGCTAGAGAATTTATAAAAATGGATCCATTCTGCGTAAGAATTTATCCTACTTTAGTAATAAAAGAAACAGGTCTTGAAAGACGGCTTGAATCAGGGGCATATAAACCATTTACATTAGAGGAAAGTATAGGAATTGTAAAGAAACTGCTTGTTTTATACTATGTAAACAATATAAATGTAATAAGAGTTGGGCTTCAGGCAACTGATGACATACAGCTTGGAAAGGATGTTATAGACGGACCATATCATCCAGCATTTAGAGAACTAGTAGAGTCTGAAATTATAAGAGATTACATTATACATATAGCGGAAGAGAACGACGAAAAAAATATATCTTTAGTTGTTAACAAGAAAAACATATCAAAAGCTATAGGAAATAAAAAATCAAACGTAAAATATCTAAAAGAGAATAAAAATATGAATCTAAAAGTAAAAGAAGAAGATATAGATAAAGATACATTTAGATTATACGGAGAAAAAGGATTATTAGTTGAAGCATCTGTAGATGAAATAAATAAAAAATTACTAGAAATTTATGGATTATAGATATTCATGATAAAAATTAAGCTGAGAGAGGAGATGAGATTATGTATTTAAAAGAGCTCGAGTTAAAAGGGTTCAAATCATTTCCAGAAAAGACAGATATAGTATTTAAAAATGGAATAACAGCTATAGTTGGACCAAATGGTAGTGGAAAAAGTAATATATCTGATGCTGTGAGATGGGTTTTAGGAGAGCAGAGTATAAAGAGTCTTAGAGGGGATAAATTAGAAGACGTTATATTTGCTGGATCAGACAAGAAAAAACCGATGAACTACTGTGAGGTATCTCTTACAATTGATAACTCAGATGGAGAAATAGATATAGAGTTTACTGAACTTACGATAAAAAGAAGAGCGTATAGAAACGGTGAAAGTCAGTTCTTCTTAAACGGGAAGCCATGTAGATTAAAAGATATAAAAGAATTATTCTTAGATACAGGTATAGGAAAAGACAGTTACTCAATTATAGAGCAGGGTAAAGTAGACGAAATACTGAGCAATAATCCTGGTGTTAGAAGAAAAGTATTTGATGAAGCCTGTGGAATAGCTAAATACAGATATAAAAAACAAGAGGCCGAAAGAAATCTTAAAAATACATCTGAAAATCTAGAGAGAATAAATGATATTTATATAGAAATAGAAAAACAGATTAATCCATTGAAAAATCAAAAGGAAAAGGCTGAGAAATTCTTGGAAATATCTGGAAGACTTAAAGAGCTAGAGGTAAATAGCTTTTTAAGGGAAATAAACAAGATAGACAAAGAAGCTGGGGAAATAAAACTTGCTTTAGAAGAAAGCGAAAATAAGATAAATACTGGCGAAGAAAAAAGTAAAACTTTAGAAAAGGAATATGAAGATTTAAAACTAGAGTCTGAAGTTTTAGATGAAGAAATTGAAAAGGGAAATGAGTACATATCTTCAATAAAAGAGGTAATTGCACAGAAAGAGTCAGATATAAATCTTATAACAGAAAAGAGCAATAACAAGAAAAGAGAAATAGATAGAAAAAAAGAAGAAATAGAAAAACTTAGCAATCTATCTGAAAAGAACGACGAAGATAAAAAAGAAATTCTTCAGAAGATAGAAATTTTAAGTTCTAAAAAAGAAGAACTTGAAGCCGCTTTAGAGAAAAGTGGAGCTAAAAACAAAGAACAAAAGGAAAATATAGATAATGTCGAGAAAAAAATAGATGAATTAAAAGATAATAGAATTAATCTATTAAATGAAAAACAGTCTATATCGAACAACGTATCTTCTCTTGAGGCCAATCGAGATAATATGAATCAAAGATGGCGGACAATAGATGAATCTACAGATGAAAATGAGAAAAATATAAAAAATACTTCTAAGTCAATTGAAAAGGAAAAAGAAGAACTTGGGGTTATAGATTCTGAATTTGAAAATATAGGTAAAAAAATAGCTGATAATACTAATAAGATAGAAGAAGTATCTAATAAAATATCGGATTTAGAAAAAAATATAACTGATAACAAGTACAAATTAAATGAATTTGAATCTAAGAAAAAAATCTACGTAGAGATGGAAAATCAGTACGATGGTTTCAATCGTGGAGTAAAAGAAGTATTAAAAAATAAAAAACTTAGAGGGATAGATGGGGCTGTGGCTCAAGTTATTTCTGTTTCTGAGAAATACGAAAAGGCAATAGAGGCATCACTTGCAGCTGCTATGCAGAATATAATAACAGAAGATGAAGAATGTGCTAAAGAAGCGATAGAATTCTTAAAGAAAACAGAGAGCGGTAGAGTTACATTCCTTCCATTAAATGTAGTTACTCCTAATTTGATAGATTTAAAAGATGTAAAATCTAAAATCGAGCCTATAGGAGTAGCATCAGAACTATTAGAATTTGATGAAAAATACAGAAATGTAGTAGAAGGTTTACTTGGTAAAACTGTTGTAATAGAGGATATAGACCAGGCTATACAGTTCGCAAGAGATACTAAATATAAGATAAAAATTGCTACTCTCGATGGAGAAATATTAAAACCTGGTGGATCTATAACAGGTGGTAGTGTAAGAAATAGTGCAAATCTACTATCAAGAAAGAGAATTATAAGCGAGTATTCAGAAAAAATAGATGAGCTTTCTGCAAGTATAGAAAAAGAAGACTCAGAACTTAAACAGTTAAAAGAAGATAAAACTAAGCTATATGCAGAAAAGGATAAGCTTGTTTCAGAAAAGAACTCAATAGAAAAAAATATACTTCTTAAAAAAGCAGAAATTAAAAAATTAGAGGAAAAAATTTCAGAGTATAAAACTAATATCGATAAATTAGAAAGAGAAAAAGAAAGTATTAGTTCTAATATGGAATACACTATATCTAAGTTAAAAGCTGCAAATGAAAAAATAGAAGAAATAGATAAAAAATCAGAAGAAACTAGAGAAGAAGTTGAGAGGTTAAATAAAGTTCTTGAAGAAAGTAAAAATATTTACGATAAAGATAGAAAAGAATTTGAGGCCTTAAATATAGAGTTAATAAATCTAAATAATGATTTAAAATCTCTGAATTCAAATACAAGTAGAATTTCTATGGAAAATGAAAATACTGTTATAAGAATTGAAGGTATGAAAAAGGAAATAGAAGTCGACTTAAAAGAAGTTGAACTATTTGGAGAAAATATAAAGGCTGAAGAATTAGAAAAATCTAATTTACAAAAGGAACATTTAGAAGCCAATAGAATACTAGAAGATAAGAAAATTAAAAGAACAGAGTTTAAAAATAACTTAGACGAAAAATCAAAAGAAATTAAAAGAAATGAAAGAGAAGTGTTAGAGCTTAGAGAAGAACATTATAAGACTAATTCTAAGTTAGAGAGATTTAAGTCTAATAGAGAAGGCTATTTAAATAAGATGTTTGAGCAGTACGATATGACATTCATGCAGGCATCAGAGCTTAGAGATGATGAGCTTCAAATAAGTAAAAAAGAAATAGATTCTTTAAAAAGAGAAAAGAGAGCTATAGGAAGCGTTAATTTGGATTCAATAGAAGAATATAAAGAAACTAAGGAAAGATACGACCTTTACAGTAGTCAAAAGGCTGATTTAGAGGAGTCTATAGCAGGTATAACTAAGCTTATAAAAGAGCTAGAGCATAATATGAAGATAGAATTTGTTGAAAAATTTGAAGAGATTTCAAATAATTTCAAGAATGTCTACAAGAAATTATTTGGAGGAGGAACTGGAGAGTTAACTATAGCTGACAAGGAAAATATACTTGAAAGCGATATAATTATAACAGCTCAGCCACCAGGTAAAAAAATGAAGAATATAAATCTTTTATCAGGTGGAGAAAAGGCGCTTACAGCAATTTGTATACTGTTTGCGATAATTATCTCTAGACCTACACCATTCTGTATACTAGACGAAATTGAAGCACCACTTGATGATATAAATGTATATAGATTTGGTGAATTTTTAAAAGAACTTTCACAGGATACTCAGTTCATAGCCGTTACACATAGAAGAGGTACTATGGAGGCAGCGGAATATATTTACGGAGTTACTATGCAAGAAAGAGCAATATCAAAAATAATAAGTCTAAAGCTTCAGGAAGCTGAAAAATTTGCTGGAATTATATAAGCTTTAGAGATGGAGGCGGTAAATTGTTTAAGAAGTTATTTGGTTTTGGAAAGAAAAAAGAAGAAACAAAAGTAGAAGAAGTTGTTTCTGATGTTGAAAAAGAAGAAGTTAAAGAAGATGACGAAAGATTTTTAGAAAATTTAGAGTCAGAAAAAGAAAATACTAAAGACGAAGCTAAGGCAGATGAAGTAGTTGTTGAAGAGGAAATAGTAGTGGAAACAAAGTCAGAAGAAGAATCTGATGAATGTGAAGAAGTAAATGTTGTCTTAGATGAGGAAGGTGTTTCTATATTTGAAGAAACTGTAGCTGAAGTAGAGGAAGATACTTTAGAAGAAGCTTCTGAATCTGTAGAAGAAATAGTAGAGGAAGAAGTTGAAGAAATAGCAGAACCTGCTGTAGAAGTAGAAGAAATTGTACCAGAGGAAAGTAACAATGAAGGTAGAGAAAAACCAGTTGCTAAAAAAGAAGGTTTATTTGCTAGATTAAAACGGGGACTTACAAAGGCTAAACAGGGAATAACTGATAGAATAGATGAGGTTTTAAAATCTTATACTAGTGTAGATGAAGAGTTATTTGAAGATCTTGAGGAAGTTCTTATAACTGCAGATGTTGGTGTTAATACTACTATGCAGATAATAGATGACTTAAATGATAGAGTTAGAAGTAAAAAAATAACAGATCCTATGGCTGTTAGAGAGGAATTAAAAGAAATAGTAGAAGAAATTTTATCTAAAGGAAATTCTAAATTAGATGTAGAGCCTTCTCCAGCGATTATAATAATGGTTGGTGTAAATGGTGTTGGTAAAACTACTACTATAGGTAAGTTAGCCCTTAGATATAAATCTGAAGGTAAGAAAGTTATGCTAGCTGCAGCAGATACATTTAGAGCAGCTGCTACAGAACAGCTTGATATATGGGCTAAGAGAACTAACACAGAAATAGTAAAACATCATGAAGGTGCAGATCCAGGTGCCGTAGTATTTGATGCTATAAAAGCAGCTAAGGCTAGAAAGACAGATGTACTTATATGCGATACTGCAGGAAGACTTCATAATAAAGCTAATTTAATGAACGAGTTAGGTAAGATATTCAAAATAATAGATAAGGAATTCCCAGAAGCTAAAAAAGAAGTACTTTTAGTTGTAGATGCTACTACAGGACAGAATGCGGTAGTTCAGGCTAAGAGCTTTAAAGAAGTTGCTGATATAACAGGAATAGTTCTTACTAAATTAGATGGAACTGCAAAAGGTGGAGTTGTCTTAGCTGTTAAATCAGAAGTAGATGTTCCAGTAAAATTAATCGGTGTTGGAGAAAAAGCAGAAGATCTTCAAGATTTCGATGCTAGAGAATTTACAGCAGCTTTATTTGGTAATTAATTTTTGTGATAAACAAAAAAGAATTACTAATAAATTATAAGATAAAAAATACTGTATAAAAATGTCAAAATTTCAATAAAAACCGTTGACAAGAGAGGTCTTATAATATAAAATACAATAGTAGTGTAAAGTACTTAACCTTTACAGATACAAAATGGTTTGTATTTAATAATTATAAGACCTTATTCGTGAACTTAACAATTATTCAGGAAGTGAAAAGAATGAATTTGGAGAAGATGATAGAAGTTGGACAACTGTTCGAGGTTTATAAAGACCTTCTTACAGACAAGCAAAAAGAAATAGTTTCTCTTTATTATGAAGAAGATTATTCGCTTGGAGAAATTAGTGAAAATCTGAATGTATCGAGACAAGGTGTGTACGATACTCTTAAAAGAGCTGAGAAAGTAATGAAAGATTATGAACAGAAACTTCACCTTTTGTCAGAACTTCAGAAAAAAGAAGAAACAGTCAAGAATATAATAGAAAAAATTGTTGACATTAAACAAGATTTATTGCACAATATAGATTGTGTCGATTTAATCCCTAAGCTAGATGAAATAGAAGACTTATGTAGGGGGATAATAGAATGATATTTGAAGGATTATCTGATAAATTACAAAATACTTTTAGTAAGCTTAGATCAAAAGGTAAACTTACTGAAAAAGATGTAAAAGATGCAATGAGAGAAGTTAAGTTAGCTTTATTAGAAGCCGATGTTAACTTCAAAGTCGTAAAAGACTTTATTAAAAAAGTTCAAGAAAGATGTGTTGGTCAGGAAGTTATGAAGAGTCTTACTCCTGGACAGCATGTAATAAAAATAGTCAATGAAGAGTTAACTGCTTTAATGGGTGATGTTCAGAGTAAGATAATGATATCATCAAAACCGCCAACAGTTATAATGATGGTTGGTCTTCAGGGGGCAGGTAAAACTACTACAGCTGGTAAATTAGGTGGATACTTCAAAAAACAGGGTAAAAAACCTTTATTAGTTGCGTGTGACGTTTATAGACCAGCAGCTATAAAACAGTTACAGGTTGTAGGAGAAAAATTAGATATACCAGTATTTGCTATGGGAGATAAAGAAAATCCAGTAAATATAGCAAAAGCAGGTCTAAGTCATGCTCAGAAAAATGGAAATGACATGGTTATAATAGATACAGCTGGTAGACTTCATGTTGACGAAGTTCTTATGGAAGAACTTAAAAATATAAAATCAGAAGTAAGACCTCATGAGATACTTCTTACTGTAGATGCAATGACAGGACAGGATGCGGTAAATGTAGCTGAAAGTTTTAATGATGCATTAGGTATAGATGGTGTAGTACTTACTAAGCTAGATGGTGATACAAGAGGTGGGGCAGCATTATCAATAAGAGCTGTCACAAAGAAACCTATTAAATTCATCGGGATGGGTGAAAAATTAGAAGATTTAGAACCTTTCCATCCAGATAGAATGGCATCAAGAATACTTGGTATGGGTGATGTTTTAAGTCTGATTGAAAAAGCTCAAGAAGCTGTAGATATCGAAAAAGCCAAAGAACTTGAAAAGAAAATGAGAAAACAGGAATTTGACTTTGAAGATTTATTAGACCAGTTTGAGCAGCTTAAAAAAATGGGTTCAATGGATAAGTTATTAGGCATGATGCCAGGAATGGCAAACATGAAAAATCAAATCGGCGATGTAGACTTACAGAACAACAAAGATATGAAGAGAAGTATGGCTATAATTCAGTCGATGACAGTGGAGGAGAGAAGAAATCCTTCAATATTAAATGCTTCTAGAAAGAAAAGAATAGCAAAAGGAAGCGGAACATCAGTGCAGGAAGTAAACAGATTAATAAAACAGTTAAATGAAATGAAGAAAATGATGAAGATGTTTACTGGAATGACACAAGGCAAGGGTAAAAAGAAAAGGGGCGGTTTTGCCGGATTACCTTTTTTTAAATAATAAAAAATAAAAATAGAAAAATTTTCGGAGGTGGCTGTAATGGCAGTTAAAATAAGATTAAAAAGAATGGGAGCAAACAAAAAACCTTTCTACAGAATAGTAGTAGCAGACTCTAGAGCTCCAAGAGATGGTAAATTCATAGAAGAAATAGGATACTACAACCCAGTAGTAGAACCAAAAGTATTAAAAATAAACAACGAAAGCGCTGAAAAATGGTTAGCTACAGGTGCTCAGCCAACAGAAACTGTTAAAAAATTATTAGAACAGAACGGTGTTAAAACTTCTAAATAATAAACGGGAGATGTAAAACTATGATAAAAGAGCTAGTTGTAGATATAGCTAAGGCTCTAGTTGATAACCCAGATGAAGTAGTAGTAAGTGTTTCAGAAGAAAAGGATGAAATAATCCTAAAACTTACTGTTGCTCCAGACGATATGGGAAAGGTTATCGGAAAACAGGGAAGAATAGCAAAAGCTATCAGAACTGTAGTTAGATCCGTTGCAAATAAAGAGAAAATAAAAGTATCTCTTGAAATAGTATAAGTTGGATTAGGTCTTATGGCCTAATCCTTTTTAATAACCTTTTATAATAGCAAAACAAACTAGAACTTACAAAAAGATTAAGGTGGATATTATGGCAAAAAAAGTAACTCATTTTAAGGTTGGTAAAATAGTAAAAACACAGGGCCTAAAAGGTGATGTAAGAGTTTATCCTACAACAGATGATATATACAGATTTGACTACCTTGAAGAATTTTATGTAGGAAAAGATAGAGAAAATCCTTGGGAAGTTGAAGATGTTAGATACAAAGGCAACCTTGTCATAATGAAAATAAAAGGAATAGATAGGGTTGAAGAAGCTGAAAAGCTTGTAGGAAAAGATATATATGTATCTAGAGATGAATCATTTGAGCTTGAAGAAGGGGAATTCTTTATAGCTGATATGATAGGTATGGATGTATATACTGTTTCAGGCGAAAAAGTAGGTGTTTTAAAAGAAGTACTTCAGTATTCAGCTAATGATGTTTATGTTATAAAAAATGAAGAAGGAAAAGAATATCTTATACCGGCTGTTATGAAATTTGTACCAGAAATAGATATAGAAGAAGATAAAATGATAATAGACCCTATAAAAGGTATGCTTGACGACTAGGTGATTGATATGAGATTTCACATAATGACTCTATTTCCCGAAATATTTAATTCTTATATGAATGAAAGTATAATGAAAAGAGCGATAGAAAAAGGGATAATAGATTGTAAAGTATATAATATAAGAGATTTTTCTGAGAATAAACATAAAAAAGTAGATGATTATCCATTTGGTGGAGGGGCAGGTATGGTAATGACTCCTCAGCCTATAATTGATACATACAAACATATAGTAGAAACAAATAAAATTGAAAACCCTAGAGTAATATACCTTACTCCAAAGGGGAAAGTGCATTGTCAGGAAATAGCAAAAAAACTATCTATAGAGGAAGATGTAATACTTCTTTGTGGACATTATGAAGGTATAGATCAGAGAGTAATAGATATGATTGTTACTGATGAGATATCTATAGGAGATTATGTCCTTACAGGTGGAGAATTGGCTGCATTAGTAGTTATAGACTCTATTTCTAGACTTATTCCAGGAGTTCTTGGTCAGAATGAATCTTTTGAAGATGAATCTTTTGAAAATAATCTATTAGAATATCCTCAGTACACTAGACCTAGAGTGTATGAAGGAATGGAAGTACCAGAAGTTCTTCTTTCTGGAAATCATAAAAAAATAGATGAATGGAGAAGAGAAGAATCTATAAAGATAACTAAGGAAAGAAGACCAGATCTTTTGGACAAAAAATAGTAAAAAAAAATCTTGTAAATTGATTTTTTTTATAGTATAATATAACTTGTTGAAAATACGGGCGTTCCTCTGTGCACCGGTCAAGCATTAATGAACGTCTATGAACTTAGGAGGAAATATGAACGAAATAATAAGAGCAATCGAAAACGAACAGTTAAAAAATGAAGTTCCTAACTTTGGACCTGGGGACACAGTAAAAGTACACGTTAAAATCGTGGAAGGTAAAAGAGAAAGAATACAGGTATTCGAAGGTGTAGTATTAAAAAGACAGGGTGGAGGAGCTAGAGAAACTTTCACTGTTAGAAAAATGTCTTTCAACTGCGGTGTAGAAAGAACTTTCCCAGTACATTCACCAAAAGTAGAAAAAATAGAAGTAACTAGAAGAGGTAAAGTAAGAAGAGCTAAACTAGGATACTTAAGATCTAGAGTTGGTAAAGCTGCTAAAGTTAAAGAAGCAAAAGGATACAAATAAGATCTGATTTAATATGAGAGAACAGGGACTGATACACTATCAGTCCTTTTTCTATAATATGAAAAAATAATAATTAAAATAAATAATTATTTTAGCAAAGGAGGAAGAAAGAATGAGCGATAAAGAATATGATTACCTAAGAGACGATAATCTTAATATAAACTGGTATCCAGGGCATATGAAAAAAACTAAGGACCTTATGAAAGCTAATTTAAAGCTTGTAGACGTTGTAGTAGAGCTTTTAGATTCAAGAATACCATATAGTAGTAAAAACCCTGATATAGATACATTAATGGCTGGAAAACCAAGAGTAGTGCTTTTAAATAAGAGTGATATCTCTGATAGAGCAAAATTAAATAAATGGATAAACTACTATAAAGAACAGGGAATAAAAGCTATCCCTATAGATGCTATGAAGGGAACAGGAGTTAATAGAATAGTTGACGAATGTAAAAATGCGGTAAAAGATAAGATGGATTCTTTAAAAGAAAAGGGAAGAAAAGAACGTGCTATAAGAATAATGATAGTTGGTGTTCCTAATGTTGGTAAATCTTCTTTAATAAACAAACTTACTGGTAGAAGAAGTACACAGACAGGAGATAGACCTGGTGTAACTAAAGGTAAACAGTGGGTTAAACTTAGAGGAAACTTAGAATTACTAGATACTCCTGGTATACTATGGCCTAAGTTTGAAGATCAGGATGTAGCACTAAACTTAGCATTTACAAGAGCGATAAAAGACGAAATACTAGATGTAGAAACATTAGCGCTTAGATTAATAGAAAAACTTATGGTAATAGAGCCAGAAAAATTAGCTGCTAGATATAAATTAGATGAGCTTGGCGAGTCAGGAATAGAAACAATGGATATGATAGCTCAGAAGAGAGGATTTATAACTGGTAGAAAAGAAATAGACTACACAAGAACAGCTACAACAGTTCTTAATGAGTTTAGAACTGGTAAATTAGGAAATATAACACTAGAAGTTCCAGAAGATATAAAATAAAAATATTTTAGAATGTATAAAGGAGTATATTGTAGATTGAAAAATATCTATAATATACTCTTTTTTTGCAATATATTTTAGTTGATTTATAATAAAAACGAATAAAAAGGGCATAAAAAATATTGATTTTTTATTAACTAGTAAATAGAATTTTCTGAAAAATTTACTTGGATCGAGAAAAAAGAAAGCGATTGAAAAGGTATAAAATGTGACAAAAATATAAAAGAAATCGAGGTATATCTATATACAAATTTTTTTATGGTGCAAAATTAAATAATGATACTAATTTTGGAATTAAAAATATAATGAAATAAAATGTAAAAAACAAGTAATTTCAAGGTATCTAAAATATCATAGTTTATATAAATGAAATTATAGAAAAAATCAAAAGAAATAGTTTAGCAAATGAAATTATTTTTATAGATAAAAAATATACAAAAAAATTAGCTTAAAATTATTTGAAGAAATAAAAAATAAAAAATATTTTGATAAAATAGAAACGATATTTTTTAATTATTCAGAAGTGTATAAAAATTTAGAAAAAAGTTATTGACATCGAAAGAAATGAAATATAAAATTAAATTTGTAAAGGAAAACAAAAACATTGACCAAGGGAAAATGTTTTCAGGTTATCTTATTTAAGTCTATATTTTGGGGAGGAAAAACTTATGATTCAACAGAAAGGTAATTTCAAAGACGTTATAGTATTTGGATTCGCGTTATTCGCAATGTTCTTCGGAGCAGGTAACTTAATATTCCCACCTTACTTAGGAATAATAACTGGTCCAGAATGGTTAACAGCATTCGGCGGATTCACATTTGCAGATGCAGGTCTAGCACTTCTAGCAGTTATGGCAACAGCTAAATATGACGGTGACGTTATAGCATTATTTAGAAGAGCAGGTGGAAAACTTGCAATAGTTCTTGGATGTGCAGATATACTTTGTATAGGGCCATTCTTAGCAATACCAAGAACAGGTGCAACAACTTATGAAATGGGTATAATGCCATTATTAGGAGATGCTATTCCAATAGCAGTATTCGCAGCAATATTCTTTATACTTACTTATATATTAACAATAAAACCTTCAAAGGTTGTAGATATAGTAGGACGGGTTCTTACACCAGCATTATTAATAGCATTAGCAGTTATAATAGTTAAAGGTGTTATATCACCACTTGGACCAATAGTTGAAGAACCAATGATCCAGGGTGTTGTAGGTGAAGGTATAGCTCAGGGTTACCAGACAATGGATGCCTTTGCAGCAATAGCACTTGCATCAGTTCTTATAGTATCTCTTAATGAAAAAGGATACAATACAGTTAGCGACAAATTAAAAGCTATAATGAAATCTGGAGTTTTAGCTTGTGTAGGTCTAGCATTAGTATACGGTGGTCTTTGCTTCTTAGGAGCAACAGTTTCTACTATGTATGGTGTAGATGCTCAGCAGTCACAGGTAATAGTTAATATAACAGAAGGTCTTTTAGGACAGACTGGTAAAGTTATACTTGCAGTATGTGTTGCACTAGCTTGTTTAACAACTTCAATAGGTCTTACTTCTGCAACAGGTCAGTTCTTTGAAAAACTATCTGGTGGAAAATTAAAATATAAAACTGTAGTACTAGCTGTATGTATATTCTCAGCTTGTATGGCATCTATAGGTGTTGGTGGAATAATCAAAGTTGCATCACCAGTATTAAGCATAGTTTACCCACCTACAATAGTACTAGTAATACTTGCATTCTTCACTGAAAAAATACAGAATGACAACGTATACAAATTCGCAGTATATACTTCTTTAATAGTAAGTATATTAACAGTAATTCAGAGCTACGGTGTGGCAATGCCATTCCTTGACTACCTTCCATTAAAAGAATTTGGATTTAACTGGGTAGTACCTGTATTAATAGCAGGAGTAATAGGACACTTTGTTCCAGGTAAAAACTCTGAATTAGAAAATGCATAAACAAATAATATTGATCCATATTAAAAATAATAAAAAATAATCTACAAAACCGAGGAATTATTCAAAAATTTCTCGGTTTTTTTATATCTAAAAAGAGGTTTATTTTTTAACGTATAAAACTGTTGATATACAATAAAATATCTGTATACAAAATAACGGCGAAATAGCTAAATGGGCATACAATACAAAATATTCTGTAAAATGAAAAAATAATAAATTGACAAGAAGAAAAAAATTAATAAATTACTATGTGAAAATAAAGTAATTATTGAAAAATCAATATTATAGAGAAAAAAGAAAATAGAATGAATAATCTGATTATTGAACTTTAATATTCATAACAATTTAAATGTATCAAAAGTAGATTAGATTATAAAAATTAATCTAAATGTCACTTGAAATGGCTATATAGTAACATTTGTAGAAGATAAGTGATAAATATAAGACAAAAAAATGCATTTGAAAATTCTAAAAAATAAGACTATTTTTTATATTATTGACATATGTTTTCCTCAAATATATAATTAAAATCGTATTTTGAAAGTTTATTTTTTATAGATTGCAAACGTTAGCAATCATATTTATTTTTTTATTTAAAGGGAAAAAATTAAAAAATTTAAAAGAGTTATTTACTCAAGGGGGAAGTAGGAAAATGGAACACAAAAAGAGTAGTAAGGACATTATAGTCTTTGGGTTTGCATTATTTGCAATGTTCTTTGGAGCAGGGAACTTAATATTCCCACCATATTTAGGAATAATAACAGGACCTAAATGGTTAATATCATTTATAGGGTTCACATTTGCAGATGCAGGACTTGCATTATTAGCAGTTATGGCTGCAACAAAATTCGAGGGAGATCTTAATAAGATGTTCTCTAGAGCAGGAGAAAAACTAGGAATAGCGATAGGATGTGCAGATATACTTTGTATAGGACCACTTCTAGCTATACCAAGAACAGGAGCAACAACTTACGAAATGGGTATAATGCCAATATTTGGTGATAAAATACCAGTTGTTCTATTCTGTATAGTATTCTTCGTAATAACTTACATATTAACAATAAAACCATCAAAAGTTATAGATATAGTTGGACAGTTCTTAACACCAGCATTATTAATAGCTCTAGCAGTTATAATAGTTAAAGGTGTTATATCACCACTTGGACCAATCATAAAAGAACCTATGATAGAAGGTGTTGTAGCAGAAGGTATAGCACAGGGTTATCAGACAATGGATGCCTTTGCAGCAATAGCGCTTGCATCAGTTCTTATAGTATCTATGAATGAAAAAGGTTATACAGAAACTAGTGATAAATTAAAAGCTATAATAAAAGCTGGAGCATTAGCTTGTGTAGGTCTAGCATTAGTATACGGAGGACTTTGCTACTTAGGAGCAACAGTTTCTACATTCAACGATGTAAATGCTGTTCAGACTCAGGTTATAGTTAATATAACTCAGGGATTACTTGGAAATGTTGGTAAAACAGTTCTAGCAGTAGCAGTTGCACTAGCTTGTTTAACAACTTCAATAGGTCTTACATCAGCAACAGGACAGTACTTCGCTAACCTAACTAAAGGTAAGATCTCTTATGGAAAAATAGTATTAGCTGTATGTATATTCTCAGCTTGTATGGCATCTATAGGTGTTGGAGCAATAATCAAATTTGCATCACCAATACTAAGTATAGTATATCCTCCAACAATAGTACTTATAGTGCTTGCATTCTTCACTGAAAAAATAGAAAATGACAATGTATACAAATTTGCTACATATATGTCATTAATAATAAGTACATTAACAGTATTACAGAGCTATGGAGTAAATGTACCGTTTATAAACTCACTTCCATTTGCACCACTAGGATTTAACTGGGTAGTTCCAGTAATAATAGCTGGTATAATAGGAAACTTTGTAAAACCTAAAAAAGCTTGCTAATAATAGTAGGAAATTTTACAAAAATAGTAATGGTTAAGAATTAAACAAATTGATATATATAAATTTTGAATTATGAAAAAGATATATGTCGATAATTAATTTGTTTAAATTTTATAAAATAAAATAAATAAATTGTATGTATAGTATATAATTTTTTTACCAAATTAAAATAAAAATTAATAAAAAGTTTTAAAATGAAAAACGCTGTATTTTTAACTAGTACAGCGTTTTCTTTTATTTTATAAATTTTGTGAAAATTTTATAAATTAAAAAAATATATTGACACACGCATTATTTAAAATGTATAATAAAGCCAAGTTAAGTAATTATTGAAATTTTTGGAATAATAAAAAAATAATAACTAATTAATCTTAAGGAATTATAAGTCAAATACGGAGGTGCCAAAATGGGTAAACAGAAAATAGAAGTTAAGGATTTAATGGTAGTTGGATTCGCATTATTCGCAATGTTCTTCGGAGCTGGTAACTTAATTTTCCCACCTTATCTTGGAGTAGAATCAGGATCTAGTTGGTTTACAGGATTTGCAGGATTCTTATTTGCAGATGGTGGTTTAGCGTTATTAGCAGTAATCGCAGCTACAAGATTTAGAGGAGATACGTCAAAAATGTTTGACAGAGCTGGGCATAAGCTAAGCGTTTTATTAGGTTCAGCAATAGTAATATGTATAGGGCCACTTCTAGCAATACCTAGAACAGCTGCTACAACATATGAAATGGGTATATTACCAACAATAGGACCTGGATTCAATGCAATATTATTCTCAGTAATATTCTTCGCATTAACATTAGTATTAACAATAAAACCTTCAAAAGTTGTAGATATAGTAGGTCAGTTCTTAACACCAGCATTATTAATAGCTCTTGCTATATTAATAGTTAAAGGTGTAATAACTCCACTTGGAGAAATAAGACCAGATACATTAGTTCCATCAGTATTCGCAGAAGGTGTTAACCAGGGATATCAGACAATGGATACATTAGCTGCAACAGTATTCTCTACAATAGTTATAGTATCTATAATGGAAAAAGGATACGATGATGAAAAACTTATGGTAAAAGCTACTATAGGTGCAGGTGCAATAGCAGTTATAGGTATGGGTCTTGTATACGGTGGACTTTGCTACGTAGGAGCAACAGTTTCTACTCAGTACGGAATAGACGTAGAACAGACTGCATTAATAGTTGCAATAACTGAAGCATTATTAGGACAGACTGGTAAAATACTTCTAGCTATAATAGTTGCTCTAGCATGTTTAACAACTTCTATAGGATTAACTTCAGCAGCAGGAAGATACTTCTCAGGATTAACAAATGGAAAATTAAAATATGAACATATAGTAGTAGCTGTATGTGTATTCTCAGCAGTAATATCTAACTTCGGTGTTAGTACAATAATAAAATTCTCTGCTCCAATACTAAGCATAGTATATCCAGCTACAATAACATTAATCATATTATCATTATTCGGACACAAAATTAAAAATGACAATGTATTCAAATGTGCAACATACATGGCATTAGTAATAAGTGTACTTACAATAGCAGGTGTTGAATTTATAGTTACACTACCTGGTTATCAGTTTGGATTTAACTGGATACTACCAGTTGCAGCAGCAGCTATAATAGGTAACTTTATACCTTCAAAAAAAGCAGCATAATAATTGAAATTAAAAAATAATTATATTCCAATAAAATGGCCGTCGGTTTTACTGACGGTCTTTTATTTTGCTGAATAAAAGCTTCTTTTAATGTATAATTATATTTATAGACTAAAATCAAATTAATTAAAGAATAGGAGAATACTATGAGAGATAAGAGTGTAAAAGAGATAAAAGAAATAGCAGATAATCTAAGTGAAGATAAATATTTAGAGTTTATAGAAGAATTAAAAGGGGACGAAAGAAAATCTGTAAACAAAATAGCTATTAGTTTAGCTAAGAAATTAGACAAGATAAGACTAGAAGAAGAAAGACTAGAAAGAATAAATGCCTATGAAAATGAAGGATATGAAAAAGGATATACATATATAGCTGGAGTTGATGAAGCTGGAAGAGGACCACTTGCAGGACCTGTTGTAGCTGCAGTTGTGGTATTAAAACAGGGAACTAAAATTCCTGGAATAAACGATTCTAAAAAATTAAGTGAAGATAAAAGAAATGAGCTATTTGATATAATTAAAGAGGAGGCTCTTGACTATGGAATAGGAATAGTTGGAAATGAGGAAATAGACGAGTATAACATATTAAATGCTACTTATATGGCTATGAGAAAGGCCTTAAACTGTCTAAAAAAACAGCCAGATTACATATTAGCAGATGCTGTACATATTCCAGATGTAGATATAGAACAGAATTCTATAATAAAAGGGGATGCTAAGTCTATATCAATAGCTGCTGCAAGTATACTAGCAAAGGTAACTAGGGACTCTTTAATGTACCAGTATGATGAAATATACCCTGAGTACGGATTTGCTCACCATAAAGGGTATGGAACAGCAGAGCATTATAAAGCTATAGATGAAAATGGAATAACTCCAATACATAGAAAAAGCTTCTTAAAGAATGTTATATATTAATTAAATGAATAAAATAAGAAAATAACACAGTTATTGTGTTATAATGAAATAAGGCATAATAGTCTGAAAATTTTTTAAATCTGGGGGATAAAAAATGGATTACAATGAAATGCTAAAAAATGCTAGAGAAAAATTAAATGGAAGTTGTAAGGTATGTAAGGCTTGCAACGGTGTAGCTTGTGCAGGAGAAGTTCCTGGTATGGGTGGAAAAGGAAGTGGACAGGCTTTCATAGAAAACGTAAGAGCTCTTGAAAGAGTTAAATTAAATATGAGAGTTATCCATAATGCAGCTGATCCAGACACTTCTATAGAATTATTTGGTAAAAAAATGGATGCTCCTATATTTGCAGCTCCAATAACTGGAACAACTCTTAATATGGGTGGACAGTTAACAGAAAGAGAATACATAGAACCAGTTGTAGAAGGATGTGCTAATGCTGGAATATATGCTATGGTTGGAGATACTGCAGTTGACGCATTCCTTATAGAAAACTTAGATGTTTTAAAATGTCATGATGGAAATGGTATAGTATTTATAAAACCTTGGGACAATGAAAATATAATCAAAAAAATAAGATTAGCTGAAGAAGCGGGGGCTTTTGCTGTGGGTGTTGATATAGATGCTTGCGGATTAGTTACTCTATCTTTACATGGAAAACCAGTTGTTCCTAAGGATTTAGAACAGATAAAAGAATTAGTTAAATCAACTGAGCTACCATTTATACTAAAAGGTATAATGACTGTAGAAGACGCTTTAATGGCTGTAGAAGCCGGAGCAGATGCAATAGTAGTATCTAACCATGGTGGTAGAGTATTAGACTTTACACCAGGTTCTGCAGATGTTCTTCCTGAAATAGCTAAAGCTGTAAAAGGAAAGATAAAAATACTTGTAGATGGTGGAGTAAGAACAGGTGTTGATGTTGTTAAAATGATAGGACTTGGAGCAGATGCGGTATTAATAGGTAGACCATTTGTAACAGCTTCATTTGGAGGAGCTACAGATGGTGTTGAAACTTATGTTAATAAAATAAAATCTGAAATAAAAGGTGCTATGATACTAACAGGATGTTCAAACATATCTGAAATAGATGAAAAAGTAATATATAGATAAGATTTTATGAGGTTGTTGCAATTTTGTAACAGCCTCTTTTTATTCCTAAGGAAATTATAATAATTTAAAACTGTGGAAAACTTATGTACAATAGTAATATGAATGTATTGAAAAAACAAAAAGATGAAAAAATCATTAAGAAAATATTAAAAAATCACTTTGAAGAATTCAAACTAAAATATTGGAATAAAGTTAGAAGAGAAATGAGGGATCAGATAGAAAATACTGTAATAAAGGCTTTAAATTGTGGAAATATAGAAAAAGGATATATAAAACATAAATGTATAGACTGTGGAGAGGAGTATATTCAAGGGTTCACTTGTAAAAGTAAGTTTTGCACAAAGTGTGGAAGAAAATATTCTATGGAATGGGCAGAAAAACAGGTAGAAAATATTCTTGATGTTTCTCATAGACATGCAGTTTTCACAATTCCAGAGGAGTTAAGAGTCTATTTCTACAGAAAGCGAGAGCTTTTAAAAGATTTACAAGATGCTACATATAAGGTATTAGATAGTTTTCATAAAAAGAAAACAAATGGAGATTATGAATTAGGGGTAATTGCTGTAGTACACACTTTTGGTGGAGATTTAAAATGGAATCCTCACATACATGCCTTATACACCGAAGGTGGAATAGATAGAAATAATAAGTGGTTTAAAAAATTAGATTTCATACCGTATACATATATGAAAAAAGTATGGCGAAAGTTGGTACTAGATATAATAAAAAACAACTTTAGAGATAGAAAAACTAGAAATTTGATAAATAAGTTATATAAGAAAGAATTCTATGTAAATGCAGAAAGACGTTTAACTAATATAAAACAGGCAACTCAATATATAGGTAGATATTTGGCTAGACCAGCTATCGCTGAGTATAGAATAATTAATTACGATGGGAAAAATGTAACTTACTGGTATGAAAACAAAAAACCTAAGGGAAAAAGAGAAATAACTGTAAATGTATTAGAATTTATAGGTAAAATAACCCAACATATTCACCCGAAGGGTTTTAGAGTTGCAAGAAGATACGGTCTATATTCAAGAGTAAAAAATAAATTAAGCATAGAAATATTGAAATTATATAATTTTATGAGACACAGAAATATATCTAAGCTGATAAAAAAGAAGAATACAGTAAAGAAAAATTTTAAAGATAGATTGATAGAATCATTTGGAGTAAATCCTTATATTTGTAAAAAGTGTGGAAAAGACATGATTCTATGGGAAATATGGCATTATAAATATGGATTAATATATAATGTACTAGATAAATCAAATTATAAAAGAATAATCTACGAAGAAATTATAGAAAAAGAAATTTCTTTGAATACAACAACACAAATAGAATTATTTTAAAAGTCTATTAAATAGGCTAGCTTTGCTATACTCAAATATAAATAATAGTGTATAATTAGTGTAATTAAAATTATTAGGAGAAATAGTATGCTAAAAGAATTAGAAGAAATGAGTAAAGGACAAAAGTTATACAATTATGAATGTAAGTCTTGTGGATTTGAAAAAGGAGTACCAGAATTTATATTAGAAGAACTAAGACAAGATGCATTCTTTTCATTGGGAGCGATAGCTTCGCTAAATGAAAAAAATATGCCAGAATTAATTTGTCCTAATTGTGGAGCTAAATTTGAATACAAAAAAACTGACGACCGTTAGGTGTCAGTTAAAGGTACTGTCACAAGAACACCTTTTAAAGGTGTTCTGTGGCAGTATTTTTTATGCCTAAAAACAAAAGTTAGCGTATGAAGTTAACTTTTTAAGGCTTAGATTTATTAAAATTTAAAAAAGATAATAATAGTATAAAAATAATAAAATATTTTTTAGAAAAAGAAGGTAATAAAGGTTTTAATATAGAATTATAATATATACAAATAAATAAGGAGGGAAGTCAGATGACTGAAAGAAATTATGATACAGTACTAAAGGAAATTGAAAAATTTGTAAAAGAAAGAGAAGAGATCATAAAATCTGCTGGTGACTGGATAGACAGATATATTGCAGACAGAACCCTTCCTATGGAACTAAAAGACAAATGTGCTGACTGGCAGCAGGAATTAATAGACATGCTAGAAGCACAAATCTTAGAAGCTAAAGACTATTACATGTGTGTAAAAGAAAAAATAGAAGAAATGCAATAAACTTTAGCTTACAAAATACTTAAAAATTCTACTTAATATCAAAAATAGGTGCTATCATAAAAAATATTATGGTAGCACTTTTTATTTTATTTAAGAATAAATGCGAGATAAATAAATTTATTCATTTATATAGCATCCAACTATTTCACCGATATACATTGTGTGGAAGTCATCTTTGTCTGGGTAACATTCGTCAAATAATCCATCAACTAGGAACTGAGATTCCTTTAAATCATTCTTAAATAACTTCTTACAAACAAATACTAGCTTTGACTCTTCATAGCCAAAACCATTTTCTAATTCTACAAGATTTAACCCTTCTACATTCATCTTATCTATTTCCTTGCCAGATTTTGTACCAAGAAGAGATAATTTATCCTTGAATCCATCTTTTAAGAAAGTAAGTGTATAATAATCGCTATTATCCATAAATTCTTTAGTGTATCTACTCTGTCTAACATATACAGTAGTAACATTTTTTCTCCAAAGAACTCCTACACCACCCCAGCTGACAGTCATAGAATTGAAAGAATTTTTATCTCCTGCCATAAGAAGTGCCCAATCATTATCTAAAAGAGTGAATGGGTTTGCATTTAATTCCTTTGGATCTATTTTTTTTAACATAGAAAAGCCCCCTTTAAAACATAAAATATTAAAACTTCTATAAATATAATATCACAAATACAAAAGATAAAATCAAATAAAAATATTAAAATTCAAAAGAAAAGTATAAAAAATATGTTCTATGAAAATAATAAAAATAGGAGAGAGATTGGAGGTTTAAAACTAGATGAACAATGTAGAAAAAGGAAAAATTGGAGAAGATATAGCTTTAGAATTTTTAAAAAAGAAGGGAGCTACTATAAAAGAAAGAAATTTTAGAGGAAGATTTGGTGAAATCGATATAATAGCCTTTTTTAATACAACAGAAATAGTTTTTATAGAGGTTAAAAGCAGAAGTAGTTGTAGATATGGTTTTCCAGCAGAGGCTGTGGGTAAAAGCAAGCAAAATAAGATAAGGAAAACAGCAGAAGAATATATAATGAAGAATAATTTACATAGGGTTTCGATACGATTTGATGTTGTGGAGATATATATGAATGATAAAAAAATTAGACATATAGTCAATGCGTTTTGATGGAGGAAAGTTATGATAAGTTCTATAAATTCGAGAAATATAATAGGAATAGACAGCTGCGATATAAAAGTAGAGGTGGATATAGGAAAGGGAATGCCGACGTTTAATATAGTAGGTCTTGCTAGTACAGAGATTAAAGAAGCTAGAGAAAGAGTAAAGTCAGCTATAACAAACAGTGGGTACAGATTTCCAAATGCTAGAATAGTTGTAAATTTATCTCCTGCAGATATGAAAAAACAGGGCTCATTTTTAGATTTACCGATAAGTTTGGGGATATTAAGGGATAAAATTCGTGCAAAAGATAAAGAAATGACGAATTCAGTATTTGTTGGAGAATTATCGCTTGATGGAACGGTTAAGTCTATAAAAGGAATACTTCCTATTGTGATAGGAGCAAAAGAAAATGGATACGAAAAAATATTTATACCAAGAGATAATTTTAAAGAGTGTAGCTTCATAGATGATATAGAAATAGTACCTGTAAATAGTTTAAAAAACTGTATATCTATATTAAATGGTGGAATTACAAAGCTGGAAATAGAAGGTGTAAAGTCAGAGATATTAAAAGATGAAGAACAGAATCATACAGAAGATGAAAAAATAGACTTTAGCTATATAAAAGGTAATACTTACGTAAAAAGATGTGCCGAGATAGCTGTTGCAGGAGGGCATAATATGTTGATGATAGGTCCTCCAGGATCTGGAAAATCATTCTTAGCAAAGAGAATGACTACTATTTTGCCAGATATGACTAGGGATGAGATGCTTGAAGTTAGTAGAATATACAGTGTTTGCTCAAATTCAGTTGAGAGAAGTGGGCTTATAGAAAGAAGGCCTTTTAGAGCGCCACACCATACATCTACAGGAATATCATTAATCGGCGGTGGAACTGATGCAAAGGCTGGAGAGATAACATTGGCTCATAAAGGAATTTTGTTTTTAGATGAGGTTGCAGAATTTAATAGAAAAACTCTAGAATCTTTGAGACAACCAATAGAGGAAAAAAGTGTGAACATATCTAGATTAAAATATAGTGTAACATATCCAAGTGATTTTATTTTGGTTGCAGCTATGAACCCATGTCCATGTGGATATTATAGGTCTAATATTGAATGTAGATGTAGGAGATACAATATAGAAAGATATCTTGGAAAGTTATCGGGACCATTTTTGGACAGAATTGATATTTTCACTGAAGTGAAATCAGTTTCATTTGATGAGATTAATTCTAAAATGAAAAATGAATCATCAGAAGAAATTAAAAAAAGAGTTGAGAATGCGAGAAATATGCAGTACAAGAGGTTCAATGGAAATACAGGAAAACTTAATAGAGATATGAATAGTTCTGATATAGATGAGTACTGTAAGATAGATGAAAATAGCGAAAAAGTTTTGGAGATGATTTTTAATAAGTATAGATTGAGTAATAGAAGTTATATAAAACTTTTAAAAGTAGCGAGGACAATAGCAGATTTAGATCAGAGGGAAAATATTAAAGAAAGTGATATATTAGAGGCGTTTTCTATGAGAAGGACGTATTATACATATTTTTCTAGATTGAATGATTAGTATATATATTGCAATTAAAAAGTGATTATAATGAATGAAAGGGAATTTTAAAATGGATAAAAGAGATGCGTATTTATGGTTATATGGTGTTGTTGGTTGTAATAATTTGACTATAGACAAAATTGAAAGAGAAATGCCGGGGACAAAAGATATATTTGATTTTTCAGAGAAAACAATATATAATCTTGAAAGAGTAAATGATAAAGTTAAGAGTAGTATCATTAATTATAAAAATAATATGAACGTAGATGACTATAAAGAACTTCTTTATAAAAAGAATGTAAAATATTCGGTTATTGGAGATGATGATTACCCATATAAACTGGCTAATATATACGATGCTCCAAAAGTATTATTCTACAAAGGAAACTTGTCTGCACTAGGCAAACATTTTTCGATTGGAATAGTAGGTTCTAGAAAGCCTACTGTTTATGGAGCAGAGTGTACTAAAAAGCTTGCTAGAGAGCTTTCAGATTATGGAGCTGATATAATAAGTGGGCTTGCAATAGGAGTAGATGCCATAAGTCATGAAGCATCCCTTTTAGGTAAGGGAAAGACTTTTGGTGTTTTAGGATCTGGAATAGATAATCCTCTCCCAAAGACGAATATATGGCTGATGAATAAGATTGTTGATTCTGGTGGAGCTGTGATATCAGAGCATGGAATAAACAAAAAAGTTCATCCACATTATTTTGCAAATAGAAATAGAATAATAAGTGGTCTTAGTGATGGTGTTATTATAGTAGAAGCTGCTAAAAAAAGTGGTGCTTTAATAACAGCAGAATTTGCAGCAGAGCAAGGAAGGTCGGTATTTGCTGTACCTGGAAGTATATTCTCAGAAAACAGCAAAGGATGTCATAGGCTTATTAAAGAAGGTGCAAAATTAACTGAAAATATAGATGATGTTTTAGAGGAATTTGAAGTATTTAAGTTTAAAACACTTGAAAAAGAAATAAAATATGATACTATAGAAAAAGCCGATATAAATGCGGATTTAGAAGATGATGAGAATATTTTAGTTGATATTATCAGAAAAAATGGTAGTATAGATATGGATTCTCTATGTTTAAAAACTAAATTTGGCATTGAAAAAATAAATCCAATTGTAGAAAAATTAAAACTGTATGATCTTATTTTCGAAATTGAAAAGGGGGTCTACAGTATGAAAATATAAGAATAATTTAATGACGGAGGTGTGTTTTTTGGCAAAAATATTAGTTATAGTCGAGTCGCCAGCAAAGGCGAAAACAATCGAAAAATTCCTTGGTAAAAGCCATTACACAGTAAAAGCATCTGTTGGTCATGTTAGAGATCTTCCTAAGAGTAAATTAGGAATTGATATAGAAAATAACTTTGAACCAGGATATATAAATATAAGAGGTAAAGGGGATCTTATAAAAGATTTAAAGAAATCAGCTAAAAAAGCTAGCAAGGTTTATCTTGCAACCGACCCCGATAGAGAAGGAGAAGCAATTTCTTGGCATCTTGAACATATACTAGGCATAGAAAACGACGAGCCTTGTAGAATAGAATTTAACGAAATAACAAAAGATGCTATAAGAAAAGCTATAAAAAACCCTAGAAAAATTAACTTAGATTTAGTTGATGCTCAGCAGGCTAGAAGAGTTATAGATAGATTGTTAGGTTATCAGATAAGTCCAGTTCTTTGGCAGAAACTTAGAAAAGGACTTAGTGCTGGTAGAGTGCAGTCTGTTACAACAAAATTAATCTGTGATAGAGAAAAAGAAATAAATGCATTTGAACCAGTGGAATATTGGACAATAGATGCAAAATCTGAGTCTAAAACAGGTGAGGATATAGACTTCAAACTATCTGCTATAGACGGTAAAAAAGCCGAAATACACAATGAAGAAGAAGTAAATAAAATATTAGAAATAATAGAAAATAAAGACTTACATGTAGTAAAAATTGAGTCTAAAAAGAGAAAAAAATCTGCTCCAAAACCATTTACAACAAGTGTACTTCAGCAGGAAGGGGTTAATAGATTAGGATTCTCAACTAAGAAAACTATGATGATTGCCCAGGAATTATATGAAGGTATAGATGTAAAAGGTGAAGGAACTGTAGGGTTAATTTCTTACATAAGAACAGACTCTAATAGAATATCAGAAGAAGCAAAAGGTAAGGCAGAAGTATTTATAAAAGAAACTTTAGGAAATGAATACTATAAAGAAGAAAAGAAATCTTCAGAAAAGAAAAGTTCTAAAAAGGTTCAGGATGCACACGAGGCAATAAGACCTACATCTGTAGATAGAACTCCAGATAGTATAAAAGACTCTTTAAGTAAAGATCAGTACAAACTTTACAACCTAATATGGAGAAGATTTGTTGCTAGCCAGATGAGCGATTCTGAATTTGAACTTATGAATGTAGAGTGTCAGATAGAAAACTATACATTTAAGGCTACTGGCTCTAAAATGATATTTGATGGTTATACAAAAGTATATAACTTCTACGATAGAGAAGATAGAATGCTTCCTGAAATATCAGAAGGAGACGATTTAAAGGTCAATGGAATATTCCCAGAGCAGCACTTTACTCAGCCACCTGCTAGATATACAGAGGCTAGCTTAGTAAAAACACTTGAAGAGCTTGGAATAGGTAGACCTAGTACATATGCACCTACAATAGCTACTATATTAAATAGAGAATATGTAGAAAAGAGTGGATCAAGTCTTCAGCCAACAGAGCTAGGAATATTAGTAACTGAAATACTTGAAGCTAACTTTGCAAAACTTATGGATGTAGATTTCACAGCTAAACTTGAAAATGAGCTTGATACAATTGAAGAAGGTGAAGCTAATTGGAAAGAAGTTGTAAAAGAATCTTACGAGCCATTTGAAGAAGCTATAAAAGAAGCACTTGAAAATATAGAAAAAGTAAATATGGATGTAGAAACTGATGAAATTTGCGAGTTATGTGGATCAAATATGGTTATAAAATACGGTAGATTTGGTAAATTTATGGCTTGTAAAAACTATCCAGAATGCAAGAACACTAAACCTATAGTAAATAAAATAGGTGTAAAATGTCCTAAATGTGGAGAAGGCGAAATAATTGTAAGAAAAACTAAAAAAGGAAGAGCGTTCTATGGATGCAGTAAATACCCAGACTGTGACTTTATAGAATGGAACAAACCTGTGGAGGAAGTGTGTCCAGAATGTGGTTCTTACATGACAGAGAAAGTATCTAAAAAAGGAAAGAAACATATTTGCTCAAACAAAGAATGCGGATTCGAGAAAACTATAGAAGAATAAAAAGAAGAAAAAATTAATTAATTTAAGTGTAAAATGACTTTGAGTGGAAATCTTTTTGAATTGTCGCTCAAAATCGAACAATTCCGAAATAAATTAAAATTAAAAATAGTATATAAAATATTGAAAATTAAAAAAAGTAACAAAATTATATTGAAATCAAACTCAAGTTGTGATAATCTTTTTAGTAGTATAGAAAGAAAAATGAGATTTTGTGGAAAAATCAAAAAAATGGTAAAATTATTATAATTAATCAAACTACTTTATTTATTTTGTAGAACAGTTTGACAAGGAGATGAATTTCGATATGGTAAGTGAATTATTACAGAAAACAAGAAAAATAAACAAAACTTTACAGACTAGCGGTGGTAGTAATATATCTTTCAACCTACTTGCGGGAGTACTAGGTGATGTTTTAGAATCTAATACTTACATAATAAGCGCAAAAGGAAAGGTATTAGGACTTCATTTAACTGATGAAGCTGATAGTTCTGTTATAGAAGATGAAATAACAAAACAGAAATGGTTCCCAGAAGAATATACTAAAAATCTATTAAAAATAGAAGATACTAAGGAAAATATAACTGGCGAAGAAATGCTAAAAATATTCCCTTATGAACATGGTAGATTAAACAAAAAAACAATAGTAGTTCCAATTCACGGCAGTGGAGAAAGATTAGGAACATTAATAATAACTAGATATGAAAAAGACTTCAACGATGAAGATTTAGTTGTTGCTGAATATTCAGCTACAGTTGTTGGTCTTGAAATATTAAGAGCTATAAGTGAAGAAATGGAAGAAGAAATGAGAAAGAAAGCTGTTGTTCAGATGGCTATAGGAACTCTTTCATATTCAGAACTTGAAGCTGTTGAGCATATATTTGCTGAGCTTGACGGAAAAGAAGGTCTTTTAGTAGCTAGTAAAATAGCTGATAGAGTTGGTATAACTAGATCAGTTATAGTTAATGCCCTTAGAAAATTCGAAAGTGCTGGTGTTATAGAGTCTAGATCTCTTGGAATGAAGGGAACACATATAAGAATATTAAATGACAAGTTATTAGAAGAACTTGCTAAAACAAAAGAAAACAGATAATTTATTTCTGTTAAAAAATATGAATTAAAAAGTAAGAGGGATATCAGAATTGGTATCCCTTTTTTAATACAATGCAATTTAAAGAGGGTGAGATTATGCAGCCATTTGCTGATAGATTTAGACCGAGTAAAATTGAGGATATGGTAGGTCAAAGTCATATAATCGGTGAAAATAAGGTTATGAATAGAATAATACAGAGTGGAAATATTCCAAATATGATATTTTATGGACCACCTGGAACTGGAAAAACTACATTGGCAAATATTATAGCCAACGCAACAGGAAAAAAATATGTAAAACTAAATGCAGTAAACTGTGGTGTTAAGGAGATAAAAGAGGTCATAGAATCTTCTAAGAGAGAAAATTTATTTTCATTTAATGGAATAATTCTGATGCTAGACGAAATCCAGGCATTAAATAGGAAGCAACAACAGTCGCTTCTTGAAGTTATAGAAGAGGGTTCAGTTACATTGATAGCTAGTACGGCGGATAATCCGTATTTTGTAATATACAAGGCGATACTTAGCAGAAGTGTTGTATTTGAATTTAAGCCTATTGAAAAAGAAGATGTTGTAGAAGGATTAAAAAATTGTGTAGAAAAATTAAAAGACAATAAAACTTATACAATTGGAAATGTTGAAGATGAAGCTTTAGAACATATAGCTCGGATAAGTAACGGCGATATGAGAACAGCTATAAATAGATTAGAACTTGCATTTAATTTAGGTATAAATATAGCTACTGGAGTGGTAGATATAACATTACAAAATGTTTTAGATAGCTCTACAGCAAAATCTTTGAGTTACGACAGAAAAGGCGATGATGGATATTCTATTCTATCCGCATTTCATAAATCTCTAAGGGGATCTGATGTAGATGCAGCCCTTCACTATTTAGCAAGACTTATAAAAGCAGAGGATATGCAGAATATAACTAGAAGGTTGCTTTGTGTGGCGTCAGAGGACGTAGGATTAGCTGTGCCCAATGCAGTGTCTATAACATATGCATGTGTATCGTCGGCGCTTCAACTAGGTTTTCCTGAGGCGAGATTGCCACTTGCACAGGCTACTATATATTTAGCTCAATGTCCAAAATCAAACTCTGTAATAGATGCGATAGAGAAAGCTATGTACGATGTAGAAAATTCTGATATAGGTGATATACCAGATCATTTAAAAGATGCACATTATGCAGGAGCAGAAAAATTGGGAAGAGGAGTAGAGTATAAATATCCTCACAATTATCCTAATCATTGGATAGAGCAACAGTATCTTCCTGGTGAATTAAATGGAAAAACTTACTATACTCCAGGAGAAAATAAAAACGAAAAAGCTTATGATTCTTATTGGAAACAGGTAAAAGAAAATAGAAAAAACAAATCATACTAAAATAGTAGGAAATAATACTTGACAAAAATAGTCGGATATAATATCATTAAACCATAGTAAAACAGTAGGAATTAAAAGAAGGTGATAAAGTGAAGCTTTCAACAAAGGGTAGATATGGATTAAAGGCAATGTTTGAACTAGCGTTAAACTATGGCGAAGAACCTATATCTATAAAATATATATCTGAAAAGCAGAATGTTTCAGAGCGGTATTTGGAGCAGATATTCTCAAAATTAAAAAAAGCAGGCCTTGTAAAAAGTATAAGAGGCTCTCAAGGAGGATATTTCTTAGCTAGAAAGCCAGATGAGATTTCTGTTGGAGATATATTAACTGTACTAGAAGGTCCTATAACTATATCAGATTGTCTAAAAGAAGAAGGTGTCTGTAGCAACTCAGATAAATGTGCTACTAGACTAGTATGGAAAAAGATGAAGAATGCAATAGACGATGTTGTAAACACTACTTTTTTACAAGATATGGTAGACGATCGGATAGGTGACAATGGATTGTCTAGTAATGAAAAAGATATTTATAAAATAGATTTAAACAAACAATAAAAAAATGGTTGAAATGTTAAATTTAGGATATAAATAATAATATGAATCAAATGGAATTAAGTTTTAGTTTAAAATATATTTGAAATTTGCAAAATGGCAAATGGAAGGGGAAAAACTATGGAAAACAAAAGAATTTATATGGACTATTCTGCAACAACACCTGTTAAAAAAGAAGTGTTAGATGAAATGCTTCCATATTTTAACGAAGGATTTGGAAATGCATCTAGTTTTTATAGCTATGGTCATGAAGCTAAAGAAGCTTTAGAACTAGCTAGAACTAGAGTTGCAGCTCTTATAAATGCAGAGCCAAATGAAATATACTTCACTGCTGGTGGATCAGAAAGTGATAACTGGGCGATAAAAGGAGTTGCCTTTGACCTTCAGAGAAAAGGTAAAGGAAACCACATAATAACTTCAAAAATAGAACATCACGCGATACTACATACTTGCGAATACTTAGAAAAGAACTTCGGATTTGAAGTTACTTATCTTGATGTAGATGAAGAAGGTAAAGTTAGCCCAGAAGCTTTAGAAAATGCAATAAAAGACAACACAATACTAATAAGTATAATGTTTGCAAATAACGAAATAGGTACAGTAGAACCTATAAAAGAATTAGTAGAAGTTGCTAAAAAACACAAAATACTATTCCACACAGATGCTGTTCAGGCAGCAGGAAATATACCAGTAGATGTTAAAGAACTTGGTGTAGATATGGTAAGTATGTCATCTCATAAGATATACGGACCTAAAGGAGTAGGGGCTTTATTCATAAGAAGAGGACTTAGATTTGACAATCTTGTTCACGGTGGAGCTCAGGAAAAAAGAAGAAGAGCTGGTACAGAAAACATACCTGCAATAGTAGGATATGGTAAAGCAGCAGAACTTGCTAAAGCTAATATGGACAACCATATAAAAGAGCTTACAAGACTTAGAAATAAACTTATAGAAGGTGTTAAAGAAAGAATACCTTATACTAGAATAAACGGAAGCTTAGAAGATAGACTTCCAGGAAATGCAAACTTTGCATTTAAGTTTATAGAAGGTGAAGGAATATTATTACTTCTTAACCACGCTGGAATATCTGGATCAAGTGGTTCAGCTTGTACATCAGGATCATTAGATCCATCACATGTACTTTTAGCAATAGGATTACCACACGAAATAGCTCATGGATCATTAAGATTAACAGTTGGAGATTTTACAACTGACGAAGATATAGACTACATATTAGAAGTATTACCTAAGGTAATAGAAAGATTAAGAAGTATGTCTCCTTTATATGAAGAAGCTTTACAGGCTGAAGGAAAATAAGAAATATTTATAAACAAAAGTAAAAAGAAAAAAAGTAAATCAAAATAAACAAATTAAAGAATCGGAAAAAATATAATCGAAATTATGGAGGAAATTATTATGCAGTATAGTGATAAAGTTATGGATCATTTCATGAACCCAAGAAACATGGGATCAATAGAGGACGCAAGTGGAGTTGGAGAAGTTGGTAACCCAACTTGTGGAGATATAATGAAAATATATCTTGATATAGAAGATGATATAATAAAAGACGTTAAATTCAAGACTTTCGGATGTGGAAGTGCTATAGCAAGTTCATCAATGGCAACAGAAATGATAAAAGGAAAGAGCATACACGAAGCTCTTCAGTTAACAAATAAAGCAGTTGCTGAAGCATTAGATGGACTACCACCAGTAAAAATGCACTGTTCAGTACTTGCAGAACAGGCAGTAAAAGCAGCTCTTATAGATTATGCTCAGAAACATAACATAGTTATACCAGAGCTTGAAGGATACGAAATAACTGATGCGCATGAACATGAAGAAATAGAAGAAGACTAGCAATTAATTCGGAAAACATTAGAGGTGTTAAATAGATGAAGAAGAAAGTTATGCTAGGTATGAGCGGCGGAGTTGATAGCTCCGTCGCTGCATATCTTTTAAAGGAACAGGGTTATGATGTGATTGGTGTCAATATGATGCTTTCCAATGATAATACTGAAGAAGAAAAAAGAATGACAGAAGATAGTATAAGAGATGCGAGAAGAGTAGCTGAAAAGCTAGATATTCCACTACATGTACTAGATTTTAGAAGAGAATTTAAAGAAAAGGTAATAGACGATTTTATAAAAGAGTATGCAGAAGGTAGAACTCCTAATCCTTGTATAGTATGTAATAAGTTTATAAAGTTCGGTCTATTTTTTGACGTTGCAGAAAAATTTGGCTGCGACTATGTAGCTACTGGACATTATGCTAGAGTTGAAAGAGATGAAAAAACTGGCAGACTAGTTCTTAAAAAAGGGGAATCTGCTAAAAAAGACCAGACATACAATCTTTACAATATAAAACAGGAACAGCTAGAAAGAATACTACTTCCTATAGGAAACTATGAAAAGGATACAGTAAGAGAAATAGCTAAGAAAATAGGTCTTGATGTCCACAACAAGAAGGATAGTCAGGAAATATGCTTTATAAAAGACAACGACTATGTAAGATATTTAAAAGAAAACTCAGATATAAAAATCAAAACGGGGGAATTTGTAGAAGCTGATGGAACAGTACTAGGAAAACACAATGGAATTATAAATTACACAATAGGACAGAGAAAAGGGCTTGGAATAGCTTTTGGTAAGCCTATGTTTGTAGTTGATATAAATGCAAAGAAAAATAGAGTAGTACTTGGAAGCAATGACGATCTATTCAAAAAAGAACTCGTTATAAAAGACGTAAATACAATTCCGTTTGATTTTGCAGATGTAGATGAGTTTAAAGTATATGCAAAAGTTAGATACGCAGCAAAACCATCTCTAGCTACTGTAACTAAACTATCTGACAATACAGCTAAGGTTGTATTTGAAGAAGCACAGAGAGCGATAACTAAAGGACAGTCTTTAGTTATGTACGATGGAGATATATTAGTCGGTGGAGGAATTATCGACGATATACTATAAAAAAAATTTTTGCATATTTAAAAAAAACTTGAAAATGTCAAAATAATCGAGTATCATATTAAATATATGAATAAATAAAAATATTTATCAAATGCAAAGAAAAGAAGGAGTAAATCTACTGATTTTGCACAGAGAGAGGGAATAGCTGAGACCCCTTGGAATAGGCAGATTGAAGCAGTCTTGGAGCATAAATCTTGAACGTATTTTACTATTAGAGATTTACGGTAGCGACGTTATAGCTAAGGATTACCGGAGAAGCAGATTTTATCTGTAAATTAGGGTGGTACCGCGAATAATACTCGCCCCTATGTTTATCATAGGGAGCGAGTTTTTTTTATTTTCCGAAATGAAAAAATATAAAAATTGGGAGGCAAATGTTATGGAAAAAATGGGTTTAAACGAAATAAGAAGTAAATTTTTAGAGTTCTTCAAAACTAAAGATCATTATGTAGGAGCTAGTTATCCTCTTGTACCAAATAACGACAAGAGTTTACTTTTAATAAATGCTGGTATGGCTCCTCTTAAAAACTATTTCTCAGGAGTAGAAGTTCCACCAAAGAACAGAATGGCTACTTGTCAGAAATGTATAAGAACAGGAGATATAGAAAATGTCGGTGTTACAGCTAGACACGCTACATTCTTTGAAATGCTAGGGAACTTCTCATTTGGAGATTACTTTAAAAGAGAATCATTAGCTTGGGGATGGGAATTTGCGACTAAATGGCTAAACATACCAGAAGAAAAAATATGGGTTACTGTATATGAAAAAGATGATGAAGCATTTGATATATGGTCAAAAGAAATGGGATTCCCTGAAGAAAGAATAGTTAGACTTGGAAAAGACGACAACTTCTGGGAAATAGGTCTTGGACCATGTGGACCTTGTTCAGAAATATACTTCGATAGAGGAGAAGAATACGGATGTGATAGCCCTGATTGTAAACCAGGATGTGACTGTGATAGATTCTTAGAATTCTGGAACCACGTATTCACTCAGTTCTCTAAAGAAGAAGACGGAAGCTACAGCGAATTAGAAAATAAAAACATAGATACAGGTATGGGACTGGAAAGAATAGCTTGTATAATGCAGGGTGTTGACAATATATTCGAAGTAGATACTATACATTCAGTTTTAGAAGCTGTTTCTAAAGTTGCAGGTGTAGAATACGGAAAAGACAAAGCAAATGATAAATCTATAAGAATAATAACTGACCACATAAGAGCCGTATCATTCCTTATAGCAGATGGAGTATTACCATCAAATGAAGGTAGAGGATATATATTAAGAAGATTATTAAGAAGAGCTGCTAGACATGGTAAACTTCTTGGAATAAAAGGAACATTCTTAAATGGATTAGTTGATGAAGTTATAAAAGTTAGTGGAGATGCTTATCCAGAATTAGTAGAAAAAGAAGATTACATCAAAAAAGTTATAAAAATAGAAGAAGAAAAATTCAATGAAACAATAGACCAGGGAATGGAAATGTTAAATTCTTATAAAGAAGAACTTAAAAAAGAAGGAAAAACAGTTCTTAGCGGAGAAATAGCATTTAAGCTTTATGACACTTATGGATTCCCACTAGATTTAACAGTTGAAATATTAAGAGAAGAAGGTCTTTCTGTTAATGAAGAAGAATTCAGCGAAGAAATGGAAAAACAGAAAGAAAGAGCTAGAACAGCTAGAGGAAACATGGACGGTGAAAGCTGGAAAGAAGATCCTCTTGCTAAAGAAGAAAATGTAGAATCTGAATTTGTAGGATACGTTGAATTAACAGGTGAAGGTAAAGTATTAGCTATAGTTGAAGATTCTGAAATAGTAGAATCAGCATCTGAAGGTAAAGATGTTGTTGTAGTATTAGACAAAACTAACTTCTATCCAGAAGGTGGTGGACAGGCAGGAGACTGCGGCGTTCTTAAAAATGATAATTGTGCAGTAGCTGTTAAAAATACTAAAAAAGGTCCGGCAGGAAGTATAAAACACTTTGGTACAGTAGTAGCAGGTGAATTAAAAGCTGGGGATGTTTTAACTTGTGAGGTAGATAGAGAAAACAGAATGGCATGTTCAAGAAACCATACTGCAACTCACTTATTACACAAAGCATTAAAAGAAGTATTAGGAGATCATGCAAACCAGGCAGGTTCATTAGTTACTGCAGATAGATTAAGATTCGACTTTACTCACTTTGAAGCAGTTACAAAAGAAGAATTAAAAACAATAGAAGAAAAAGTAAACAATGCTATATTCAATGCTTATGATGTAGTAGCTGAAACAATGGATATAAATGCTGCTAAAGCAAAAGGAGCTGCAGCATTATTCGGTGAAAAATACGGAAATGAAGTTAGAGTAGTTTCTATGGGAGATTACTCAATGGAACTTTGTGGAGGTGCCCACATTTCAAATACTGCACAGGCTGGAATGTTCAAAATAATATCTGAAGGTGGTGTAGCTGCAGGTGTTAGAAGAATAGAAGCAGTAACTGGAAAAGCAGTTTATGAATATATGAACAAAAAGGATGAGTTAATTGCCAAAGTTTGTGCTACAATAAAAGCTAAAGAAGATGGACTTTTACACAGAGTAGAAAATGTATTAGAGGAAAATAAAAACTTAGAGAAAGAATTACATAATTTAAAAACTCAAATAAGTATGCAGTCAGCTGACTCTGCTTTAGATTCAAAAGTAGAAGTAAAAGGTGTTAGCCTAGTTACTAATAAATATGAAAATATGGATATGAATACTTTAAGAGATACTGCTGATAATTTAAGGGATAAAATGGAAAGCGGTGTAGTTGTATTAGCAAATGTTGCTGATGGAAAAGTAAACTTTGTTGTTACTGCAACTAAAGATGTTATAGAAAAAGGTGTTCATTCAGGAAATATAGTAAGAGAAGTAGCTAAGATAGCTGGCGGAAAAGGTGGAGGTAGACCTAATATGGCTCAGGCAGGTGCTACAGAACCAGCAAAAGTTGACGAAGCTTTAAATTATGCTAAGGAAGTTATAGAATCTCAGGTAAAATAATTTCTCTAAAAAGAGGAGGAATGAGATAAATGGATAATATGGATTTCACTATGAAATTTGAAGGAGCACAGCAGGAAAAAATGACTGTTGAAGAAGCGATGAAAATAGTTTACGGGGCCCTTAAAGAAAAAGGGTATAACCCCGTAAACCAAATAATAGGATATCTCCTATCAGGAGATTCTAGTTATATAACTAGTTATAAGGACGCAAGAGGGATAATCAGAAGATTTGAAAGAGATGAAATTCTTGAAGAGGTTATAACTAAATATCTAGAGGAAAGTAGGTAAATAAATGTTCAGAAAGTTTATATCAATACTTGCATCTCTATTTATAATTTTTAGTTCTGCTTTTTCTACTGTAAATGCAGAATCAGCAAGAGGAAAAGTTATATTTATAAATATGAGTAGAACTAGTCTTGAAAATATGATGAACATAAAAGAGATTGGAAATAGAGTTGAAAAAGAAGGCTATGTAGGATTGATGAATATCAAGGGTGACCAAGGTAACGACGACGCAAGAAGTTTAGCTACTATGGGAGCTACAGGGAGATCTACAATAGCTCAGTTTGATAAAAAAGTTGCAGTAGATTTTGTACAGCCAAATGTAGCCGAAGCTAAGGAATATGAAGCTTCTACAGGCAAAAAAGCTAAAAAAATAGTCAATATGGAGGCAAATAGGTCTTCTAATGAAAATATTGAAAAAGGAGAATTTGAATCTACTCTTGGTATGGTAGGTCAGATTCTTTCAGAAAATGGATACAAAACATCAGTAATCGGTAATGCAGATTATGTTGATTTTGATGGACAGCTTGTAAAAAATAGAAATATAGCATTTGCAGCTATGGATAATTATGGAAGAGTTGATGATGGTAATATAGACGATATCAATATAAAAGATAATAGTATGCCATTTGGAATCTCTACAGATTATAAAAAACTTAAAGCTGAAACAAAAGAACTTTACAAGAACACTGATGCTATATATGTAGACCTAGGGGATACATATAGACTAGATGAGTATAAAATGAATCTAAATGAAAATACTTATGCTAAGATGAAAGCTAGAACATACAGCAGAATAAATTCTTACTTAAAAGAAGTATTTTCTATGGTAGGTGAAAACGACACAGTTTATATAGTAAGTGCATTCCCTAGCAATTTAGATTACAGCAATAAGAAAAGACTTTCTCCAGTTATGAAATTCTCTAAAGGAGTTTCTGGAAAGGGAGTATTAACTTCTGCTACAACAAGAAGAGATGGGATAATAGCAAATATGGATATAGGTGTAGACATACTTAACCATTTTGGTTTATCTAATGAAATGATGATAGGTAGAACTATCTCTAATGTTGAAAAAGAAAATAATATAAAGTTTCTTCAGAAAGAATACTCAAAAATAAATTCAGCAGCTTTAATAAGAGCTGGTGTTGTAAATACTTTTGTAGGAGTAGTGTCTGCGTCTTGGGTAATAGGCTTAATAGCAGTACTTTTAGCTAAGAGAATTGCTCCAAAATATAAAGATAAACTGTTTACTATACTTAAAGAGCTTATTAAATTCGGTATAATAATGCCGTTATCATTTATGGTAGCTCCAATATTTAATTTCAGTGGACAGGTAAGTATGTCTTTAGCTGTAATAGGTGTGACATTCTTGATTTACTTCATAGCTAAGGCTATGTTTAAAGATGATGATCTAAAACAGATGGGATTCATAGCACTTGTTACTATAGTTCTGATTGCCGTAGATGCTGTATTTGGAACATATCTTATGAAAAATAACATAATGAGTTATGATGCTATGGTAGGTGCTAGATATTACGGTATAGGAAATGAATATGAAGGTGTTACTATAGGAAGTGCGGTATTTGCATTTGCAGTACTTCTATACTACAAAAAAATACCAAAATGGGTTGCTGCAGCTTCATTTGGTGTGATTTTAATAACTAGTGCATATCCATCTATGGGTGCAAATGTTGGTGGTGCGATATCTGAATGTGCTGCATATTTACTATTTGTACTTCTTATGTACAATGTTAAAGTTGACTGGAAAAAGATTGTAGGAATAGGTCTTGCAGTTGTAGCTGTAGTTGGAGTATTTGCATTTATGGATTTATCTTCAGGAAGTCCATCTCACTTAGGACTATTTGTTCAGCAGATAATGTTAAATGGACCAGGTGAAATAGTTCTTACATTTACTAGAAAAATCCAGATGAATGTTAAATTAGCGCAGACTAGTGTATGGGTTAATATATTAATAGTTGGAATAGTTATAATCGCAGCATTAATATTCAAACCAAATAAACACTTTAGAGTAATAGCAGGTAAATATCCTATGGTATTTAGAGGATTTGTTGCAGCTATGGTTGGTTGTATAATAACTCTACTAGTAAACGACTCTGGTATAGTAGCAGCCTCTACTGCATCTATATATATCCTTATACCAGTGATGATAATAACTATAAATATGATTTTAAACGAGGATAAAAAGGAGAAAATAGATGCTAACAGGTAGAATAATGGGACTTGATATAGGAGATAAAACTATAGGTGTTGCAGTAAGTGATCTTATGGGAATGACAGCTCAGGGTATCAAGACTATAAAAAGAACTAGCAAAAAGAACGATATAGAAGAAATAAAACAGATAATAAAAGAAAAACAGGTAAATCTAATAGTATCTGGTCTTCCTAAAAATATGAACGGTACTGTTGGTCCTCAGGGCGAAAAAGTACAGAAATTCTGTGAATTAATAAAAGAAGAAACAGGACTAGAAATAGAATTTTGGGATGAAAGACTTACTACAGTTGCTGCTGAAAAAACTCTTATAACTGCAGACGTAAGCAGAAAGAAAAGAAAAAATGTAATAGACATGATGGCAGCGGTATTAATTCTTCAAGGATATTTAGATTTTAAAGTTAAATAACAAAAAAATTGAATAAAGTATGAAAATTTGGGTATTATCATATAGAATAGATGATAATTAATTGATTTTCATATGGAAGAGATTAATAAGTAAGAAAATATAATTGTTATTATATAAAATTTGTTATATAATAAAATCAAATAATAGGTAATGAGGTGAAACCAATGGAAGAAATGAATGAAAATGTAGTAAACCTAATTGATGAAAATGGAGAAGAAGTACCTTTTGAGATAATATTAACTTTAGAAGCAGAAGAAAAAGAGTACGCTATATTAATGCCTCTAGAAGACAACGAAGACGAAGAAGCATATATATATAGAATAGATGAAGACGAACAGGGAGAAATGCTAGTTCCATTAGAAGACG